>NZ_JAEPIV010000097.1:0-1050 GCF_016632405.1 Azospirillum aestuarii | reverse complement strand
ACCTCGGCGAGGATCTCGAAGTAGGCGACCTCGCGGAAGTCGCGGATCTCGACGTGCCGGCGGTGCAGGATGCCCAGCACCGCCCCCTTGACCCGGCCCATCGGCCAGTAGCCCTTGCCGAGATCGCCCGGGCGCAGGAAGACCGAGCAGGCGACGGTGTGGTTCGTGCCCTCCCACAGGTCGATGACCGACGGGGCCCGGCCGGCGACGAAACGGCCGTAATACTGGTCGGGGTCCTTGAGGGCGAGGAAGGCGGCGCGCTGCGGTCCCGGATTGGATTCCGCGCAGATCATCCTCTTCACGGCGCGCGGCCGGGCGCCGGTCAGCTCGAGAAAATGGCGCCAGATCGTCTCGCCCTCGCGGTCCGGATCGCTGGCGCCGATCACCATGGCGCACTGCGGCAGCAGCTTCTTCGCGGCGGTGATCTGGCGCTTGCACTTGGGATCGTCGGAGGGCAGCACGCGCGGCCGCGCGTTGATGTGCGGCCAGACCTTGGAGCGCCAGTCGCGGAACTCCTCACCTTCGTCGCGGGGTTCCTCCAGACGGTCGACATGCCCCCAGCCCCAGATGATCACCGCCCGCCCGAGCGGGCTCCTGGCGACCTCGATGTAGCCGTCGCGCATCGCTCCCCCGCCCAGGGCGGCCGCGTACTGCTCGGCCTGGATCTTCTTCTCGGCGAGGATTCCGACGTCGAATTGGGGAGCGGCCATCACGGGTCCTTCTTCAGCAACCAGGGGCGTGCGGGGCGGCATCCCGGCGCACGCGGACGAAATGCTTGTAGACGGAGCAGGCGTAGCCCCGTTTGCGGTGCTCGGGACCGGCGCTTCCGGCGTGGTAGCGGCCGACCGCCTCGTCCCAGCTTCCGGTCGACGCGTAGAGGGAGAGCAGGAAGCGCGCTCCATAGGCGGCGTTGAGATCGGGGTCGAAGGCGTCGTCGAGCGTGGCGAAGGCGTCCGGGTGATGCTTCAGGTTGATCTGGACGCAGCCGACGTCGATGCTGCGGACGCCGTCGGCGAGCAGCCGGCGCACCGTCTGGACGGCCATGCGCCG
>NZ_JAEPIV010000096.1:0-1132 GCF_016632405.1 Azospirillum aestuarii | reverse complement strand
GGAATTCGGCGTTCAGGTGTGTTGCGTCGACAAGGACGCCGGCAAGATCGACCGCCTGAAGCGCGGCGAGATCCCGATCTACGAGCCGGGCCTGGACGAGCTGGTCGCGCGCAACGTCGCCGCCGGACGCCTGTCCTTCACGCTCGACCTGAAGGAAGCCATGGCCGGCGTGGACGCCGTGTTCATCGCGGTGGGCACCCCGACCCGGCGCGGCGACGGCCATGCTGACCTCTCCTACGTCTACGCCGCCGCCGAGGAGATCGCCGCCAACCTCGACCACTACACCGTGGTGGTCAACAAATCGACCGTGCCGGTCGGGACGGGCCGCGAGGTCGAGGCGATCATCCGCCGCACCAACCCGACCGCCGAGTTCGACGTGGCGAGCAACCCGGAGTTCCTGCGCGAAGGCTCGGCCATCGGCGACTTCATGCGCCCCGACCGCGTGGTCATCGGCACCTCCTCGGAGCGCGCCGCCGAGGTGATGCGCCGGCTCTACCGGCCGCTCTACCTGATCGAGACGCCGATCGTCCTGACCTCGCTGGAGACGGCGGAGCTGACCAAGTACGCCGCCAACACCTTCCTGGCCGCCAAGATCACCTTCATCAACGAGATCGCCGACCTGTGCGAGAAGGTGGGCGCCAACGTCCACGACGTCGCCCGCGGCATCGGGCTGGACGGGCGCATCGGCAAGAAGTTCCTCCACCCCGGCCCGGGCTACGGCGGCTCCTGCTTCCCCAAGGACACGCTGGCCCTGGTGCGCACCGCCCAGCAGGTCGGCAGCCCGCTGCGCATCATCGAGACGGTGGTCGACATCAACGACAAGCGCAAGAAGCAGATGGCCGAGCGCATCGTCGCCGCCTGCGGCGGGTCGGTGGCCGGCAAGACCGTCGGCGTGCTCGGCGTCACCTTCAAGCCCAACACCGACGACATGCGCGACGCCCCGTCGCTGGACATCGTCCCGGCGCTCCAGGCCGCCGGCGCCACCGTGCGCGCCTTCGACCCCGCCGGCATGCACGAGGCCGAAAAGCTGCTGCCCGACGTGCAGTGGGCGCAGGACGCCTATGGCGCCCTGGAGGGGGTGGACTGCGTCGCCATCCTGACCGAATGGAACGAGTTCCGCGCGCTGGACCTG
>NZ_JAEPIV010000095.1:0-1191 GCF_016632405.1 Azospirillum aestuarii | reverse complement strand
AGCTTGGGCATAGTAGCGTGCTTCGGCCTCGGCTGGGGGAATGTTGCCGATGGGCTCGAGCAGGCGCCGGTGATTGAACCAGTCCACCCACTCCAAGGTGGCGAATTCGACGGCTTCCAGGGTGTGCCACGGCCCGCGGCGCCGGATCACCTCGGTCTTGTAGAGGCCGTTGATCGTCTCGGCCAAAGCGTTGTCGTAAGAATCGCCAACGCTGCCCACGGAGGGTTCGATGCCGGCGGCGGTGAGACGTTCGGTGTACCGGATAGCAACGTATTGCGACCCGCGGTCGGAATGGTGGATGAGGCCGCTGCCCTTGGCCGGCCGACGATCATGAAGCGCTTGCTCCAAGGCATCCAGGACGAAGCCGGCGTGGGCGGTGCGCGACACCCGCCAGCCGACAATGCGGCGGGCGAAGGTGTCAATGACGAAGGCCACGTAGACGAAGCCCCGCCACGTGGCAACGTAGGTGAAATCGGCCACCCACAAGGCGTTCGGGCGTGGCGCCTGGAACTGGCGGTTCACCCGGTCGGCGGGGCATGATGTGGCGCGGTCGCTGATCGTGGTGCGCACCGCCTTGCCCCGTGCCGCCCCCTTCAGACCCATGTGCTTCATCAGCCGGGCCACCGTGCAGCGCGCCACGTCGAGGCCTTCCCGTCGCAACTGCCGCCAGACTTTCCGCACCCCATAGACTTGGAAGTTCGCATCCCAGACCCGTCGGATAGCCAAACTCAACTCCGCATCGCTTCGCGAGCGGGCCGGCGCCTTGGCCGGATCGGTCCGGCGGGCGGCGTGGGCGCGGTAGGTCGACGGGGCGATCGGCAGCACCTTGCAGATCGGCTCGACCCCGTGGACGCTGCGATGAGCGTCGATGAAGGCGATCATTTCTTGAACGGGCGGTCGAGCTCCGCCTGGGCGAAATACGCCGACGCCTTGCGCAGGATCTCGTTCGCCTGACGCAGTTCCCGCACCTCGCGCTCCAGCGCCTTGATCCGCTCCTGCTCGTCCGTCGTGGGGCCGGGCTGCTTGCCCTGGTCGCGCTCAGCCTGCCGGACCCAGCCCCGCAGCGTCTCCGCCGTGCAGCCAATCTTCGCCGCGATCGAGCCGATCGCCGCCCACTGCGAGGCGTGATCCCCCTCGTGCTCGAACACCATCCGAACCGCGCGCTCGCGGACTTCAGGGGCGTATTTCGCT
>NZ_JAEPIV010000094.1:0-1199 GCF_016632405.1 Azospirillum aestuarii | reverse complement strand
ACCCTCAACTTCACCGGCGCCAACGACAGCCCGATCCTGTCCGGCGACGTCCGCAGCCTGACCGCCATCGACCAGGGCATCGCCGACGCCGCCAACACCGGCACCACCGTCACCGCCCTGCTGGCCTCCGCCGGCACCGCCACCGACGCGGAGTACGACAGCCCGGTCCCGATGGTCACCGTCGTCCCGCTGGGCATCGCCGTCACCGGCGTGACCAACACCAACGGCACCTGGCAGTACAAGGTCGGCAACGGCGCCTGGACGGACATTCCCACCGGCTCGTCCAACGGCGCGGCGCTGCTGCTCGCCGGGTCGGACCGCGTGCGCTTCGTGCCCAGCGGGTCGGGCTTCACCAGCACCGACACCGGCGGCCTGACCTTCAAGGCGTGGGATCTGACCAGCGGCACGGCGGGCGGCACCGCCGACACCAGCGCCGACGCCTACAGCACGGGCAGCGCCACCGCGACGATCGCCGTCGACGCCGTGCCGACCCTGACCGCGACCGGCGGAGCCAAGACCTTCGGCGTCGGGGTGGACAGCGCGACCAGCCTGTTCAGCGGCGTGGCGGCCTCCACGGTGGAGGCGGGGCAGAGCTTCCGCGGCGTGGTGTTCACCGTCGGCGGGGTGATCGACGCCAGCGAGGTCCTGACCATCGGCGGCACCGACGTCGCCCTGACCAACGGCGCCACCGCCACCCTGACCGGGCTGGGCGCCGCGGGCGGCGCCGCCGGCGTGACCGTGTCGGTGGTCGGCGGTGTCGCCACGGTGACCGTCACCGGGCTGGAGCGCAGCGACGCGCAGATGAGCGCGCTTCTGGGCGGCGTCGCCTACAAGAACACCAGCGGGACGGCGACGCTGGGCAACCGCACGGTGGCCATCGCCAGCCTGACCGACAGCGGCGGCGCCACCGGCAGCGCGACCATCTCCGGGGTCAGCACGGTGGTGAGCGTGGCCGACGTCACGCCGCCGGCGGTTCCCGTCATCACCAGCGCGGCGCTGACCAACAGCGCCACCCCGACCCTGGCCGGCACGGCGGAGGCCGGCAGCACGGTGACCGTCACGGTGGGCGGCGCGACCTACAGCACGACGGCGACGGGCGGGACCTGGAGCATCGACCTCGCCACCGCGACGCCGACCGCCGGTTCGCTCAGCCTGAACGCCAACGGGTCCAACCCGGTGTCGGTCACCGCCAAGGACGC
>NZ_JAEPIV010000093.1:0-1211 GCF_016632405.1 Azospirillum aestuarii | reverse complement strand
TCACTGAAGCCGCGTCACAGAACGCCGCCTGATCGGCCCGTCACCCAATCTCCAACATAGCTCAGAACATGGGGCGCGGCGGCCGCAGCTCCATCTACATCGTGGATGAGGGCGCCCACATCGATCAGGCCGAGAAGGTCGAAGCGGCCATCATCGGCAACGCCGACTGCCGCGGCTGGGTCTCCTCGGTCAATGGCATGGGCAACCTGTTCTACCGGAAGCGCCAGAACGATAGCGTGAAGGTCTTCACGTTCCGGCTGGAGGACGATCCCCGCAAGACCCCGGAGTGGATCGCGCGCAAGAAGGCGTCCACCGACCCGGTGACCTGGGCGCAGGAATACGAGCTGGATTACGGCGCCTCGGCGGAGGGTGTCTGCATACCCGGCCCGTGGGTGCAGGCCGCCGTCAAGCTCGGGAAGCTGCTGGGCGACCGGCTGGGGCGCTGGATGTCCCCGACCGCACCGGGCGTGGCCGGGATGGACGTCGGCGGCGGCGGCAAAGGCAAGACGGTGCTGGTGATCCGCAAGGGGCCGGTGGTCCGGGTGCCGAAATCCTGGAACACGCCGGACAACATAACGACGACACACTCCGCACTTGATGAGACGCGCCAGGCCGGCGCCGGGGTGATGAACTACGATCCCATCGGTGTCGGCAACACCGTCACCAGCACGCTGAAGCACGCCAACACGGACGGGCTGAAGGTCTATCCGATCAACGTCGGCGATTCGCCGAGCGACGCGGAATGGCCGGACGGACGGAAGGCGAAGGAGATGTTCGCCAACCTGAAGGCGGAGCTTTGGTGGACGGTCCGCTGCGCCTTCCAGCGCTCCTATGAGCTGCTGCTGTTTCTGGAAGGGCAGGAGGGCGGCTGTGACCACCCCCTGGAGGACATCATCGTCCTGCCGGACAGCAAGGAACTCACTGGCCAGCTTCCGGTCCCGAAATGGCTGAAGAACGAGAAGGGGCGAATCGCCATCGAGTCCAAGCTGTCCCTGGCCCGGCGCGGCATCCCGTCGCCCGACTTCGCGGAAGCGCTGGTGCTGACCTATGCGCCGGAGCCGATCGAGGACTTCGTAATGCCCTCCGTCACGCCCGTGTTCGGCGGCCGTGGCGCCGGCCTGCTGTCGTAGGGGGCTGAGTAGCAGGCGACACTGTTGGCGAATTCCGGGGGCTACGCGACGGATCGTTGGAGAGCGGCGAACCGGGAGATG
>NZ_JAEPIV010000092.1:0-1260 GCF_016632405.1 Azospirillum aestuarii | reverse complement strand
CACCCATCGACGCGCCTTCGGGCAGCCCTTCCAAAACGCTGATGAATGATCCGGGCTAGCGCCGAGGCGGCCCGAACCAGGAGGAGTTCCATGATCGACCACGAACTTCTGGGGCGTTACCAAACGGTGTTCGGTTGCACCTTCAACGTGGCGCTCTGGACGCAACGGCCCGGCGATGGTGTGAATGACATGATGCGCGCCGCACTTGCCGGATATGGTCCGCCGGTGACCGACGAGCGTATCGCGTCCCGCGTACGTGAGCGGTTTGTATTCCCGGACGTCCCTTAGAGCGGAGCGAACCCATGTCCGTTTCCTCCGGCCCGGCGACTGCCGGCCATTGGCGCCGTGGTGAGGGTGCCGGTCGCGCCACGGGGGGCCTCTCGGTGGCCGAACGGTGGCCGGGCGCGTCTCGGAGACCCGCGCGACCGACGGCATCTGGACTCTGCCGTCCGATGCCGTCCGTGCCATGCTGCCGACCATGAACGGCTTCCGTCCCATCCCCGGCACACCGGAGCGCTCCGATGCGGAACGGAAGGTGGGAGCGGTGCGGCAACAGGGAGGAGTTTTCGTCAAAGCGGTCGCGGTCACACGGATGCCGATGATCGTCGCCGATGCAACGCTGCCGGGCAACCCGGTGATCTTCGCCAACGGCGCCTTTCTGGACATGTCCGGCTACACCATGGACGAAGTCCTCGGGCAGGAGCCGCATTTCCTGGACGGGCCGGACACCGATCCCGCGACGATCCAGCGGTTCAAGGCGGCCCTTGCCGAGCAGCGTGACGAAACGCTGGAAATCCTGCAGTACCGCAAGGACGGCGGCACACTGGGCGGATTCAAGCGGTCGTCGCAACAGCCTCTTCCCGTCCTCCCTTATCGATGGATTGGAGCAGTTCGTCCAGCGCCTCTGCTGGAGTTTTCCAGCCAAGGGTTTTGCGGGGTCTGGTGTTCAGGGCAAGTGCGACGGCCGCCAGGGGTATCGGCGTCATGCACGGCGAGGTCGGTGCCCTTGGGGAAGTACTGACGCAGCAGCCCATTGGTGTTCTCGTTCGTGCCGCGCTGCCACGGACTGCGCGGCTCGCAGAAGTAGACGCAAAGCCCGGTGTCGATCCGGATATGGGCGTGTTGGGCCATCTCCGCCCCCTGATCCCAGGTCAGCGACCGGCGGAGCTGTGCGGGCAAGGTTGCGACTGTGCGCGCGATGGCGTCGCGGACGGCCTCGGCACCATGGCCGGCAAGCGCCGGCCCATTCTTGACCCGTGG
>NZ_JAEPIV010000090.1:0-1401 GCF_016632405.1 Azospirillum aestuarii | reverse complement strand
CCGTCCCGTTGAAGGTGATCGTGCCGTAGCCCGCATCCACCAGCGTGGTCCCAGCCAGAGTCGTCGCACCGTTGAAGGTGATCGGGCTGTTGAGCGAACTGTAGGCGCCGTTGAGCGTCGTGGCGGCGCCGTGGGTCTGGGCGCCCGTGGTGGTGACGTCCAGGAAGCTGACCGTGGCGCCCGCGTTGGTGGTCAGGCTGGCCAGAGCCGTCGTGCCGCCCACCGCCGCGTTGAACTGCGTCGTCCCCGTCCCGGCGATGGTCAGCGCCTGGGCGCCGTTCACCGCGCCGTTGAAGGTGGCCGTCCCGGCGTTCACCGTCGTCGCCCCGGCCAGCGTGGCCGCCGCGTTGGCGGTGACCGTGCCGCCCGTGTAGGTGCCGTCCAGCGTCACCGCGTCGTTGTAGGTCTGCGCGCCCGTCGTCGTCACCGACTTCACGCTGCTGGTGCCGGTGGCGTCGGTGGTCAGGCTGGCCAGAGCCGTCGTGCCGCCCACCGTGCCGGCGAACTGCGTCGTGCCCTTGTTGTTGACCGCCAGGGCATGGGCACCGTCCACCGTGCCGGCGAACAGCACGCTCGACCCGCCGTTGACCGTCGTGTCGCCGGCCAGCGTCGCCGCACCGTTGGCGGCGAAGTTGCCGCTGCCGGTGGTGTAGGTGCCATTCAGCGTGACCGCGTCGTTGTAGGTCTGTGCGCCTGTCGTGGTGACGGTGCGCAGGCTGCTGGTGCCACCGGCGTCGGTGGTCAGGCTGGCCAGCGCCGTCGTGCCGCCCACCGTGCCGCTGAACTGCGTCGCGCCCTTGCTGTTGATGACCAGGGCCTGGGCGCCGTCCACCGTGCCGGCGAACAGAACCGATCCGCCGTTCACCGTCGTCGCCCCGGCCAGCGTCGCCGCACCGTTGGCGGTGAAGGCGCCGCTGCCGGTGGTGTAGGTGCCGTCGAGCGTCACCGCGTCGTTGTAGGTCTGCGCGCCGGTGGTCGTCACCGATTTCACGCTGCTGGTGCCGCCGGCGTCGGTGGTCAGGCTGGCGAGCGCCGTCGTGCCGCCGACCGTGCCGGTGAACTGCGTCGTGCTCTTGTTGTTGATGACCAGGGCGTAAGCACCGTCCACCGTACCGGCGAACAGAACGCTCGACCCGCCGTTGACCGTCGTGTCGCCGGCCAGCGTCACCGCACCATTGGCGGCGAAGGCGCCGCTGGTGGTGGCGTAGGCGCCGTTGAGCGTCGTGGCGGCGCTGTGGGTCTGGGCGCCCGTGGTGGTGACGTCCAGGAAGCTGGCCGTGGCGCCCGCGTTGGTGGTCAGGCTGGCCAGAGCCGTCGTGCCGCCCACCGCCGCGTTGAACTGCGTCGTCCCCGTCCCGGCGATGGTCAGCGCCTGGGCGCCGTTCACCGCGCCGTTGAAGG
>NZ_JAEPIV010000009.1:6803-212355 GCF_016632405.1 Azospirillum aestuarii | reverse complement strand
TAGGTCGCCGCCAGGTCACCACGGCACACGCCAAACCATCAAGGACTTGGACGCAACAGGTTTCAGCATCGCTTGACAATCGGCTTCATGAACGACAAAGCCGGCGCTTTCCCCAACGGGAAGCGCCGGCTTTTCGTCGTGTCCTGGACCAATGAGAAAGAACGGGAAATGCGATGATGACTGAGGATGGCGTACCGGATTGCGAGAGCTGCGGGGCCTGTTGTGCCTATTCCTGGGAATGGCCGACCTTCATCGGTGATTGGGATGGCGACGGCATCATGGAGCATCTGAAGGAGGACGGCCGCATGCGGTGCAACGGGAATCGCTGCGCCGCTCTGATGGGAACCCTCGGCGAGTCCGTCTTCTGCAGCGTCTATGAGCACCGTCCGCTGGTGTGCCGTGAGTTCACGGCCGGAAGCGACGCCTGTCACACCGTCAGGTCCCAGCTGGGGCTGCGAGATTGAACCAGGCGCCAACCCGGTGACGCAGGCTGCGCCGGCGGTCCTCCTCCGGGGCCGGGGCGATGTCCCAATCCCAGGCGCGGTCGGGAGGAGGAAGATCGAGCCCCCAGAGGGAATCCCCGCGCTCCTCGATCGTGCCATTCTCCAACCAGAGACTTTCCGTGTCAGTGAAGAGCGTGGCCTGTTCGGCGACACGGGCAAGCCAGGAGCGATGGCTGCCCGCCAGGGTTCGGGCAAAGCGCTCCCTCTCCGCCTCCGGCGTGTTCGGTGCCTTGCGATCGATGGCGTCCAGGGGCAGAAGGGGGAGTTGCGACAGGAGATTGCAGGACAGGGCGAAGGCGAACCGCTCCCCCGGCAGGTCGGGCGGCGCCGGCGAGGGAAGCGGTAACCCTCCGGAGAGGGCTGCGTCCAGGGTCGCCAACGCCCCGGTGACGTCGAGGGCGAGCAGGCGGACGTTTGGATGGCGCCGCGCCTGCCGGCGAGTGGTGCGGGTGTGCACCATGTCGATCAGCACCACTTCGCCAAATCGCTCGGCCAGCGCCGCGAGCGGAACCTCGATCAGCAGGCCGGACCCCGCCACCAGCGCCCGCCCGCCCCGCGGCGCCCGCTCGGCGGCTTCCTGGACGAAGCGGCGGCAGGCGTCGACGTGGGGAGCCCAGGCCCGCCGCTGGCGCCGGTGGCGGGCGCCGAGGGCCACCGCTTCCGCCAGGTAACCGTAACGGCGGGCCAGTGGCGGGCAGGGCGTGGTCAGATACTCGAAGGCTTCCCTCAGCATGGCCGCGTCCCGCTCCGCGCGTCTTTCACCGGTCCGGTCCTCGACCCGAAGGGAACCCCTTGACCGGAACGGGTGGCAGGGTACCTATGGCGGCATGGTGGAGATCAAGAGGAAAGCGGCCCTGGTTACCGGGGCGGGGAAGCGGATCGGACGCGCCATCGCGCTCGATCTCGCGGCGCGTGGCTGGCGGGTGGGAGTCCATTTCGGGCATTCCCGCGGCGAGGCTGATGCGGTGGTGGCTCAGATCGTCGGGCAGGGCGGCGTCGCCGTCGCGCTTCAGGCAGACCTGGAACGGGAACTGGACGCGCAGGCGCTGGTGCCCGAAGCCGTGGAGCGGCTGGGCACGCTGTCGCTGCTGGTCAACAACGCCTCCTGCTTCGAGCGGGACGAAGTGGAGGACGTGACCCGCGAGTCGTGGGACCGCCACATGGAGGCGAACCTCCGCGCCCCGTTCGTGTTGAGCCAAGCCTTTGCGAAGCAGGTGCCGTGCGACGCGGAGGGGCTGATCGTCAACATGATCGATCAGCGGGTGTGGAACCTCACCCCGCATTTCATCTCCTACACCCTGTCGAAGGCCGGCCTGTGGACCCTGACCCAGACGCTCGCCATGGCGCTTGCCCCCCGCATCCGGGTCAACGCGATCGGACCGGGCCCGACGCTGAAGAATGTCCGGCAGACGGAAGAGGAGTTCGCCGCGCAACGTGACGCGACCCCGCTCAGGCGCGGCCCTTCGCCCGAGGAGATCTGCGCGGCCCTGCGCTTCCTGATCGAAGCGCGGTCGGTCACCGGACAGATGGTGGCGTTGGATGGCGGTGAGCATCTGGGATGGGCGCAGCCGTCCCTGGGGTTCGTGCCGACGGAATAGGCGGGTCGGCCGGGATACGCCTTGCCGTTCAGCGGTCGGCGCCCTGATCGGTCGGGCAACCCGGCAAGAGGACCGCGCGTTGTACACATCCGGCCCTGTTGGCGCAAGGGGCTGTTTGCGTGACCAGGAATTTTAGCGGCACAGCGCCAAAGTGCCGACTTGACTCAAGGTGACTTCAATAAAAACAATAACTTAGGATAAATGCCTAAATTTTGTGCATAGCTTTCGAATCCCTTGGGCCGCCTTGCTTCCCTTGGGGTAACTCTTGGGTTATTGACACACTTATCCACAGGAGTCGTGGATATCCCGACGAGTGATCGCCGACGAGGTGAGTCGTTCGTCTTAACCATTCAGGACGGGGGGTGGTTGACCCATTCCCCGAAGCCGACGACATTCGAAACATGGCCGATACCGCAGACACCCCCACGGACCTCATTCTCCCGGAGATGGACAGCGCGGACGATCTGGATGCCGACGCTCCAGGCGCGGATGCTCAAGGCGCGGACGCCACGCCACGACCACGGCGTCGCCCCGCCGATCTCGCGCGCGGGGCGGAGGTGATCCGCGACCATCTGAAGACTCTGCCGCAGACGCCCGGCGTCTACCGCATGCTGGCGGGTGACGGGGCCGTGCTCTATGTCGGCAAGGCCAAGAACCTGAAGCGGCGGGTGTTCAACTACACCCAGGTCAACCGCCTGCCCGTGCGCCTCCAGCGTATGGTGTCGGAGACGGAGACCATGGAGTTCGTCACGACCCACACCGAGGTCGAGGCGCTGCTCCTCGAATCGAATCTGATCAAGCGGTTGATGCCGCGCTACAACGTGCTGCTGCGGGATGACAAGACCTTCCCGCACATCATGATCACCAAGGACCATGACTATCCGCAGCTGACCAAGCACCGGGGCGCGCGGTCGCGCGAAGCCGATTATTTCGGCCCCTTCGCCTCGGCGGGGGCGGTCAACCGGACGATCACGGCGCTCCAGCGCGCCTTCCTGCTGCGCAACTGCGCCGACACGGTGTTCGCCGCGCGCACGCGGCCCTGCCTGCAGTACCAGATCAAGCGCTGCACCGCGCCCTGCGTGGAGCGGGTCAGCCCGGCGGAGTATCAGGCGCAGGTCGATCAGGCCCGCGCCTTCCTGTCCGGCAAGAGCAGGGACATCCAGACGGAGTTCGTCGCCAAGATGACCGAGGCGGCGGAGAATCTCGACTACGAGACCGCCGCCCGCTACCGCGACCGTATCCGCGCGCTGACCGCGGTGCAGGCGCATCAGGACATCAACGTGGAAGGGGTAATCGAGGACGCCGATGTGATCGCCGCCTATGCGGAGGGCGGGATGACCTGCGTGCAGGTGTTCTTCTTCCGCGGCGGGCGCAATTACGGCAACCGCGCCTATTTCCCCAGCCACGACAAGAGCGCCGAGACCCCGGAGGTGCTGGCCGCCTTCATCGCCCAGTTCTACGAGAACAAGGCGGCCCCCGGCCTCGTCCTGGCCAGCCACGACCTGCCGGAAGAGGAGCTGCTGACCGAGGCCCTGGCGCTGCGCGCCGGCCACCGGGTGGAACTGGCCGCGCCCAAGCGGGGCGACAAGCGTCGCATCGTCGAGCACGCCCTGACCAACGCGCGGGAGGCCCATGGACGGCGGCTGGCCGAAAGCTCGTCCCAGGCGCGGCTGCTCGACGGGGTGGCGACGGTCTTCGGGCTGGACGGCCCGCCGCAACGCATCGAGGTCTACGACAACTCGCACGTCCAGGGCGCCCATGCCATCGGCGCCATGATCGTCGCCGGGCCGGAGGGCTTCATCAAGAACGCCTACCGCAAGTTCAACATCAAGACCGAGGGCGCCGCCGGCGACGACTTCGCGATGATGCGCGAGGTCATGGCCCGCCGGTTCGGACGGGCGGTCAAGGAGGACCCGGAGCGGACGCAGGGCACTTGGCCCGATCTGGTGCTGATCGACGGCGGCATCGGGCAGCTCAACATGGCGCTGGGCGTGCTGGCCGATCTGGGAATCGATGACGTGACGCTGGTCGGCATCGCCAAGGGGCCGGACCGCGACGCCGGGCGGGAGCGCTTCTTCATGCCGGATCGCGCGCCGTTCCAGCTGGAAATGCGCGACCCGGTGCTCTATTTCCTGCAACGGCTGCGGGACGAGGCGCACCGCTTCGCCATCGGCACCCACCGTGCGAAGCGCACCAAGGCGTTGGGAAAATCGATGATCGACGAGATTCCCGGAATCGGACCCGGCCGAAAGAAGGCCCTGCTGCACCATTTCGGCAGCGCCGTCGCCGTCTCCCGCGCCGGTCTGGCGGATTTGGAGTCGGTCGAAGGGATCAGCAAAACGGTGGCGAAAAAGATATACGATCATTTCCATTCAGACGGTTAGAATGACGTCACCCGACGCGCGTTTCCCCCGACTCCAGAGTTGCGACCGATGCTGACCAGCCTGCCGAACCTGCTCACCCTGTCGCGCATCGCGGTGATCCCCGTCGTGGTCGGGCTGTTCTACGTGCCGGAGGCGTGGGCCGCCTACACGGCCTGCGCCCTGTTCGCCGCAGCCTGCATCACCGACTGGTTCGACGGCTATCTGGCCCGCGCCTGGGAGCAGGAAAGCGTCATCGGCAAGTTCCTCGACCCCATCGCGGACAAGCTGCTGGTCGCCGCGACGCTGATCATGCTGGTCGCCTTCGCCCGGCTGTCCGGGCTGTCGGTGCTGGCGGCCGTGGTCATCCTGCTGCGCGAGGTTCTGGTGTCCGGCCTTCGCGAGTATCTGGCCGGGCTGAACGTCGGGGTGCCCGTCACCTGGATGGCCAAGTGGAAGACGACGATCCAGATGGTGGCGATCGGCTTCCTGATCGTCGGCGATTACGGCCCGGTCCATCTCCCGGTCACGCTGATCGGCACGCTGGGCCTGTGGGTGGCGGCCATCCTCACCTTCGTCACCGGCTGGGATTACATGCGCGCCGGGCTGAAGCACATGATGGCCCACCAGCCGGCCAAGCCCCGGAAGGGCGCGCCGGGCAACCCGGCCCGCACGCCGGGCTGAGCCGCCTTCCGGGGCCGAGGCGCTTTTTATCGCAAACGGCTTTCCGGCTGGCGGCAGAGCGCACCACAAATCCGGTTTGTCCGTTCGCACGCCCGTGTGTTTCTGCTATGTGACCGGGGAACGCCCGCGAAGCGATGGGCGGCAAGGCGGAGGATAGGGGCTTCCATGAAGATGTTCGGCCTGACGGGGTGGAGCGGCAGCGGCAAGACGACGCTGATCGTTCGCCTGATCCCGGCGCTGATCCGGCGTGGCCTGACCGTTTCGACCATGAAGCACGCGCACAAGGGCTTCGACATCGATCACCCCGGCAAGGACAGCCACAACCATCGCGAGGCCGGCGCCACCGAGGTCCTGGTCAGCTCGCCCCGCCGCTGGGCGCTGATGCACGAGATCCGGAAGGACGAGCCGGAACTGTCCCTGACCGAACTGCTGCCGAAGCTGTCGCCGGTCGATCTGCTGCTGATCGAGGGATTCAAGCGCGAGCCGCACGAAAAGATCGAGGTGTGGCGCGCCTCGGTGGGCAAGTCGCTGATCGCGCGCGACGACCCGAGCATCGTCGCAATCGCCAGCGACGGGCCGGTGCCGGACGCCGGGGTGCCCGTCTTCGACCTGAACGACGAGGAGGCCATCGCGTCCTTCATCATCGAGCGTTGCGCGCTGGACCGGTGCGGCGCAACGGGGCAGGCTGTCTGAGGCGCCGGGCAGTCTGAAGAAGGCGGCCTGAAAAAGGCAGTCTGAAACAAGACCGTCGGGCAGCGGTGTGCAGGGTGGAGTGGGGCGATGGCTCAGCTTAGCGACGATTGCTTCGCCTTCGGCGGGGAGATGATGGCGGTGGACAGGGCGCTGGAGCTTCTCTCCGGCCGCCTCCGCTCCGTCACGGAGGCTCGCCGGATCGGCCTTGCCGACGCGCTGGGCCATGTGCTGGCCGAGGATGTCGTCGCTCCGTTCAACGTGCCGCCCCACGACAATTCGGCGGTGGACGGCTACGCGGTCTTCTTCGACGACCTGACGCCCGACGCGGCCACGCGGCTGCCGGTCACCGCGCGCGTCGCCGCGGGCCATGCGCTGGACCGTCCGGGGCGGCGCGGGGAGGCGGTGCGCATCTTCACCGGCGCCCCGATGCCCGAGGGCTTCGACACGGTGCTCATGCAGGAGGATTGCAGGGCGGAGGAGGACACCGTCGCCATTCCCCCCGGCATCCGCCGCGGCGCCAACCGCCGCCGCGCGGGGGAGGATATGTCGCAGGGCAGCACCGTCCTGACCGCCGGCCGCCGGCTGCGGGCGGAGGACATCGGTCTGCTCGCCTCGCTCGGGCGGCGGGAGGTGACGGTGCGCACGGTCCTGCGCGTCGCCGTCTTCTCCACCGGGGACGAGGTGCGGGAGCCGGGTGTGCCGCTGGAGCCCGGCTGCATCTACGACGCCAACCGCTTCGCCCTGATCGCTTCGCTGCGCCAGCTCGGCTGCAACGTGACCGATCTGGGCATCCTTCCCGACCGGCTCGACGCCGTTCGCGGCGCTTTGGCGGAGGCGGCGGGGACGCATGACGTACTCATCACCTCGGGCGGCATGTCCACCGGGGAGGAGGACCACGTCAAGGCGGCGGTGGAAGCGTTGGGCGGGCTGCATTTCTGGCGGCTGGCGATCAAGCCGGGGAGGCCGGTGGCGCTGGGCACGGTCAATGCGACGGCCAAGAGCGCGGTCTTCATCGGCCTGCCGGGAAATCCGGTGGCGGTCATGGTCACCTTCCTGCGCATCGCGCGCCCGATCCTGCTCCGGCTGATGGGGGCGGCGGATGAGGCGCCCGCCTTGTTCCCGCTGCGCGCGGGCTTTACCTACAAGAAGAAGGTAGGGCGGCGCGAGTATGTCCGGGCCACGCTCGCCCGCGCCGCCGATGGGGTTTTGACCGCGGTCAAGCATCCGCGCGACGGGGCGGGCATCCTGTCGTCGATGGTCGAGTCCGATGGGCTCGTCGAACTGCCGGAAGAGATCACCCGCGTCGAGCCGGGGATGATCGTGGATTTCCTGCCTTTCAGTGAGGTTCGGTGATGAAGATCCTCTATTTCGCCTGGCTGCGCAGCAAGATCGGCGTGGCGACCGAGACGGTGGACCTGCCGGCGGAGGTCCGGGACGTCGGGACCCTGGTCGAGTGGCTGAAGACCCGCAGCCCGAAGCACGCCGACGCGCTCGCCAACAGCACGGTGGTGAAGGTCGCGGTGAACCAGGAGCACGTGCCCTACGACCACCCGGTCGGTCCCGGTGACGAGGTGGCCCTGTTCCCGCCCGTGACCGGCGGCTGAGAAAGGAAACCTTGCCGTGACGGTGAAGGTGCAGAGCGAGGACTTCGACGTCGGTGCGGAGCTGGCCGCGATGACCGGCGGCAAGACCGGCATCGGCGGGGTGACCCTGTTCGTCGGGCTGGTGCGCGACATGGCCGGCGGCGAATCCGTCAGCGCCATGACGCTGGAGCATTATCCCGGCATGACCGAGCGGCAGTTGGAGGCCATCGAGGCGGAGGCGCGGGAGCGCTGGCCGCTGGACGACGCGCTGATCATCCATCGCTATGGGCGGCTGGAGCCGGGCGACCGGATCGTGCTGGTCGCCACCGCCAGCGCCCACCGCGAGGCAGCCTTCGAAAGCTGCCATTTCCTGATCGACTGGCTGAAGACCAAGGCGCCCTTCTGGAAGATGGAAGCCACGCCGGACGGCGAGCGCTGGGTCGAGGCTAAGGACTCCGACGACAAGGCGGCAGCCCGCTGGACGAAACCGGCATGAGGTGAGAGGCAGGACACAGACGGTGCCCTCCTCACGGTGATTGGATTCGCTCCCGCGCAAGGCTGTGCGCGCATGCAGGGTGTCCGATCATGCGAACCCGGTTTTTGCTCACCGGATTGGCCGTGCTGCTGGGGGCGCTCCTGTCGTGCCCCATCCAAGGGAAGGAGAGGCGACTGGTTGAGTGGGTTCTGACCGACCCGGTCAGCGGCTGCCGCGTCCGCGACCATGACTTGGGCCGTGGGAGGTCCGTCCGATGGAGCGGACCCTGCCGCAACGGCTTCGCTCACGGTGCTGGCGTTCTCGAAACATTCGAAGGCGCAGAACCGGCGGACTGGATCGAGGCGGCCTTCGTCGATGGCCGGGCCGAAGGGCCGGGACGCGCCGGGCGCGAGGATGGGACGATCTTCCAGGGCCGTTTCCGGCATGGCCTCGCCACCGGCCTGGGGACGTTGACCCTTCCGGATGGTCACCGCTATGTCGGTGAATTCGCCTTCGGGCGTCCGACCGGGCAGGGGGAGTTCATCGCCTCCATGGGGTTGCGGTACCGTGCGCGGGTCGACCGGGACGGTCGGGTGTGGCCCGGCGCGCTTCTCGGCGCGAAGCCTCCCGAACCCTTCCAGTCGGCCGAGCGGCCGGTTATGAAAGGACCGGCGGCGCCTGGCAGCCTTGAGGAGTGGCTGCGCACGCCGCCATGGGACTACCGCAATCCAGAGAGGCCCGACCCGGATCGGCCCAACCCGGACGGGCGTTGACCAGCTTTGCACAGGCGGCGTTTGCCAGACGCGCCGCGCCGTGGTGACATCCTGGACCCCTTCGGAAGACGGCGATGAACTGGCAGACCCTCGGATTCTTCTTCGCGACGGCCTTCGTGCTGTCGATGACTCCCGGCCCCAACATGCTGCTGGCGATGAGCCTCGGCCTGCGCTACGGCGTCCGCCGGGCGGCCTGGGGCGGGCTGGGCATGTGCGTGGCGCTGACGACGATGGCCACCCTGTCGGTGCTGGGCCTCGGTGCCCTGCTGGCGGCGTCGGAACCGGCCTTCCAGGCGGTGAAGTGGGCGGGCGTGGCCTATCTGACCTGGCTCGGCATCGCCGCGTGGCGGGCGCCGGTGCCGGACGGCTCGCCGCGCGTCAGCGGCGCCGCGGCGGCGGAAGAGGCTCCGGCCCATCGCCTGTTCCTGCGCGGGCTGCTGGTCGCCTTTAGCAACCCGAAGGCGCTGGTCTTCATGGCCGCCCTGTTTCCGCAGTTCATCGACCCGGCAGCCCCGCTGATGCCGCAGCTCGTGGCGCTGGTGGCGATCATGGTGGTGATCGAGTTCGGCTGGATCATGGCCTACGCCACCGGGGGCAACAGCATCGGCGCCCGCCTGACCAGCGGGTCCGCGGCCCGGACCCTCAACCGCCTGACCGGCGGCCTGATGATCGGCGCCGGCGGGCTGCTGGCGCTCGCCCGCCGGCTGTGATCATTCAATCCATCCGGCGGAGGGTCGTCTCCAGACGGCCCTTGCCGGAGCGGTCCAGCCACGTTGCGGACAGGCGCCCGTCGGTGCGGATGCTGTAGCGCAGCACGTTGCGCCCCTTCTCGTCGAACACCAGCTCGTCGTTCTCGATGCGGCCCTTGCGCTGGGCGCGCTCCATCGGCTGGTCGGCCTCCATGCCCGGCCCCAGCACATAGTCGGCATAGACGGCGTCGCCTTCGACCCGGTCCACGGCCAGAGCGATCTCCCGGCCGTTGATGTAGGCGCCGTACCACACGCCAAGGAAGGAGCGGGCACCGGTGCCCGCCGGAGAGGAGGTGCCGCTGCCGGTGCGCGGTTCCGGCGCCGCGGCGCGCATCAACTCCGCGCTCGGCGTGCGGCCCCAGGACTCGTCGCAGGATGGGTCGCCCCGGCGCGGTGGAGCTTCCGCGAAACGCAGGATGCAGGAGCCGAAACGCCGGACGAACATTCCGGTCGTCGCGGCGCCATGGCCGGTCAGCAGCGCCGGCTGATCCACCACGATGTGTTCCAACCCGCGCGAGGACAGGATTCCGCGCGCCGACTCCCCGCGCCCGCCGGGGTCGAAGTCGTCGCCGTGGAAGAAGAACAGCATCACCCGCGCATTGTGGATGCCGCGGAGGATCGGCCAGAGCTGCGCCGCGTTGTCGCGGAAGCTGTCGTAGGAGTCGGAGAAGTTGCCGAAGGCCGCGGGGGCGGTGCCGACGACGGCGTCCACCCGGTCGCTCTGACCGGCGGCCATCAGCGAGAGGAAGGCGCCGAAGGACTGGCCGGTCAGCACGACCTTGCGGTAGCCGCGGTCCTTCAACTGGTCGGCGTAGCCCGCCAGCGCGCGGGAGCTGTTCGGCAGCGTGTCGCTGACCCGCATGCGGTCCAGCCGGAACACGTCCCACCCCGCGTCCCTCATGGTCTTCATGTAAAGGGGGGTGGGGGCGTTGGAGTCCTCCACATCCACCGACCGGCCGTGGCTCCACACCACCGCGCCTCGGGCCATGGTCGGGCCGAGCAGGGCGCCGTCGCCATAGGCGGGATTCAAGTGAATCTGGGCGGCCGCCATCGGCGCCGTTCCCAGCATCGCCAACACCGCTGCCACCAGTCCGAGCAAGGCCTGTCCGACTGTCCGCTTCATCCTTCCACGCTCCTGTCTGCGGGCGTGGGAAGGGTCCATGAATATGGTTAACCCGACCTTTCCACCAGGACGCTCCGGCTTTTGTCACGGAGCGTTGTCACAGCGCCCCACGATCAGCGCCCTGCGTCAGAAGGTCCATAAGATGCAAATGCGAATGACTCGCATTTCTGGCGTGGATCGTCTAAGGTTGGCTGCGTCACTTCAGTCGGGAGGGGTCAAGATGTGCGATTCGGTGGGCGAGGGGCGTCTGTCTCCCTGGACGGTGTCCGATCTGACGACGGCGGAGCGCGCGCTTCTGACCGGCTTCCGGCAGTGGTTCCGTCACGGCACCGCCGGCGCGATGGCCGCCATGCGGGCCAGCTTCGGCGTGGCCGGCGTGCCGTCGTCGGCTCTGTTGCCACTGTTCGCCCTTCTGGGAACCTTCGCCGTGACCAACGCCGGCCGGCCGGCGTTCCGCTGCCCCTCCTGCTCGCGGGTCGGGATGGACGAGATGGCGGTGCTGGACGCGCTGGCCGCCATGCAGGCCGGGGAGGGTGACGTGACGACTCAAGTGTTCGACCGCTGGCTTCCGCTGGTCGCGCTGACCATGGCTGCCGATTCCGCACGGGAGCTGGCGGACATCCTGGACGGCGCGCGCATCCGTCTGCCGCGACGCCGTCCGGCCCGGCTCATAGCGCTGGCGGCGGAATAGCCGGTGCGAAGCCGGCACCGGTCTGCCATGCCACCGGCCTGAACAGCGGCTTGCGCATGATCCACTGATCGATGGGCACCTGGACCAACTCGCCGGCCGGGGTGCGGTAGGAATAGCGCCCCCGTTCGGTCCCGCGCAGCTCGTAGCCCAGCCGCTCGTAGAAGACGAGGACCCCGGCGTTGTCCCGATCCACGCCCAGCTCCGATTCCGAATAGCCGTGGTCGAGCGCGGCGCCCTCGGCGGCGGCCATCAGACGTGTGGCGATGCCGCGATTGCGAAAGGGCTGGAACACCCGCAACGCCCACAGTGTGGCACGGCGCAGATGCCGCTTGCGCTGGAAGTCGATGCAAATCTGGCCGGCGGGAAAACCATTGACCTCCGCCACCAGGAGCGCGCCACAGCCGCGTTCCTGGGCACGGAACGCCGTGGCGAGGATTTCCCGATGCGGCGTGTGCAGGCCGAACCATTCGAGATCCGGCAGGTCGGTCCGGCAGGCTGGGCGAATTGTGACGGGCAGGCTGATCACATCCTGCGACGCGGTGGCGGCGTCCATTCCTCCTCCGGACTTCAAACCATCTGACGGAATGAACGAGCCTACGCTGCGTGGCGTTCCCCGCGACCAGTGAAAGTCTTACCGGGCAAGAACGGCCTCCGAGCCGCAGGGCGAAAAAGAAAATTTAGAAAATTGCTCAAATATCATTGATATCTTGCGAGCTCTGCAACCCAGAGAATATGACGATCAGCCTTGTTGACGACATGCGCGGACTCTTGATAAGTCTCTATACGAATTGGGGCGAAGAAACCGGCGATCGGTAACGAGAGGAGACTCTCAAGCCGACAGAGAACGCCCGGAGAGAGGGAGGACCGTGCGATGATCAAGATTGTCAACCTGGGACGCACTGGCCTTTTCGTGGTGATGCAGAACGGCGCTTTGACCACCATCGGTGGCCGCAGCCATTGGCGCTCGCTCGATGATGTCCGTTCGGCGGCGAACGCGGCGAAGATCAAGGTCAGCGATACGGTTCTCCGCACCGTTCTCTGACGGCAACGCCCGCGTCGCCCGCAGGACAGCGGGCCAGTCGATTTGGTGAGCCGGCGGCACTGATCGGGGCCGCCGGCCACAGGCCGTTGGAACGATCAGCCGGCCCGGACCCGCGCCAGGAAGCGATCGACCTCGGCCCGCAGATTGTGCGATTGAACGGACAACTCGTTCGTCGCCGACAGAACGCCGCGCGCTTCCGACCCCGTGTCCGACGCCGAGGAGTTGACGCGCACGATGGTCTCACTGACCTCGCGGGTGCCGATCGACGCCTGCTGGACGTTGCGGGCGATCTCGGTGGTGGCAGCGCCCTGTTCCTCCATGGCCGACGCGATGGAGGTCGAAATGTCGTTGATCCGCGCGATGGTCGTGGAAATCGAGCGGATGGCGAGCACCGCGTCTTGGGTCGCCCCCTGAACCGCACCGATCTGGGAGTTGATCTCCTCCGTCGCCTTGGCGGTCTGGTTGGCGAGGCTCTTCACCTCCGACGCCACGACGGCGAAGCCCTTGCCGGCCTCGCCGGCGCGGGCCGCCTCGATGGTGGCGTTCAACGCGAGGAGGTTGGTCTGGCTGGCGATGTCGTGGATCAGCTTGACCACCTGACCGATGCGGCTGGCGGCGTCGGCCAAGCCCTGCACGGTGGTGTTGGTGCGCTCCGCCTGTGACATGGCCTCACCGGCGATGGCCGCCGACTGAGTCACCTGATGGCTGATTTCGCCGATGGAGGCGGTCAGCTCCTCGGCCGCCGCGGCGACCGTCTGAATGTTGACGGAGGCCTCCTCGGCCGCCGCTGCCACCTGGGTGGACTGCGCGCTGGTTTCCTCGGCGGTGCGGCTCATGTTCTGGGCGGTGCCCTGGAGCTGCTGCGCGGCGGAGGCCACGGCCTGGACCACGCTCTTCACCTCGCGTTCGAACGAGTCGGCGGTGGTTCCCAGCTCACGCGAGATGATCGCGGCGGTGTTCAGGTCGACATAGACGGAGGTCGCCAGATCCATGTCCAGGAAGACCGCCTTGTTGATCGCCTGCATCAGCTGGGCGAGCTTCTCCGGCTTCTTGCGGTAGACTTGGTAGGCGAGATCGATCAGCTTGTTCAGCGTGTAGCAATAGGCGCCCGTGTACCAGCGCGGCTCCAGACCGATGCGCTGGTGCGCCTGCCCAATCTTCAGCACCTGGGCCATGTAAGCGTCGTCGAAGGTGCCGGTGAAGACATTCTTCAGCCAGTGCTGCTTCTGCATGTCGCGCGCCCGGCTGACCACCGTGGGATTGGCGAGGAGCGTCGCCACCTGCGGGACAGAGCGCAGATAAACGTAGAAGTCCTCAAGGATCTGATCGATGCGTTGGGCGAGATGGGGTTGGAATTCCCGAAGGACGGCCTTCGTGGGTTCGTCGATTCGCAAGAAGGAGATTCGGTCGAGAATGGATTGTGTCTGGGCAGAATGCGACATGGATCGACTTCCCCGCGAAATAGGACCGCATCAGATTAGCGAAATTTGTTTTTAATGCAAAGTAACTAACCTGCGGGCGGCACTATGGAGGGTTACGATCGGTGTGAAAACCGGCAGCGTTGTCGCAGGCCCAACAAATCATCGGAGTCTAATGAAATAGAAAACCGGCGGAGCCGTTTGGCATCCGCCGGTATGTTGTGAACCCTCGTGGAGATGTCTGTTCGTCTACATCATGCTGCCATGTGGGCCGGTGCGCGGCGCAACGCTTGAGCGGCGCTGAGCACGGCCTTCTGCAGCTTTTCGAAGGCCCGCACCTCGATCTGGCGCACCCGCTCGCGCGATACGCAGAACTGCTGGCTCAACGACTCCAGGGTGGACGGGTCCTCCTTCAGTCGGCGCTCGAACAGGATGCGGCGTTCACGGTCGTCCAGCCGCTCCAAGGCCTGTCCAACCAGCCGGCGGCGCAGCGCCAACTCGTCGGCATCGGCGATCACGCTCTCCTGGGTCGGGCGGTCGTCGGCCAGAAGCTCCAGCCAGTTGGTTTCGCCATCGCTGGACATGGCGGCGTCGAGCGAACTGTCGTTGGACGAGAGCCGGCGGTTCATCTCGATCACCTCCTGCTCCGGCACGTCCAACTCGGTCGCGATGGCGGTGACGGTGGATGGGGACAGGTCGCCCTGCTCCAGTTCCTGCATCTGGCTCTTCAGGCGGCGCAGGTTGAAGAACAGCTTCTTCTGCGCGGCGGTCGTGCCCATCTTCACCAGGGACCAGCTGTGCAGGATGTATTCCTGGATGGCCGCGCGTATCCACCAGGTGGCGTAGGTTGCGAAACGGAAACCGCGTCCCGGATCGAATTTCTGAGCGGCCTGCATCAGACCCACATTGCCTTCGGCGACGAGGTCGACTAGCGGCAGGCCGTAGCCGCCGAAACCGCGGGCGATCTTGATGACCAGCCGCAGATGGCTGCCCACCAGACGCTCCAGCGCATGGCCGTTCCCGCGGTCGCGCCAAGCGACGGCCAGCTCGCGCTCTTCGTCGGGGGCCAGGATGGGGAACCGCTTCGACTCCTCGACGTAACGGGTCAGGCTGGCATTTTCACCAGTCAGGAGTTTCTTGAGCACACCGGCCTCCTCTCTCCAACGCTCCACCGTCTCTTGCCGCTGAACCCTTTCGATGGCCGTTCGCGGACGCCCATCGTTTCGGCATTCTTATTGTGGACATTTGCCGAAATTATCCAGGAACACGTCAATCAGACACTGATACTGTGCCGCCACCACCAAGTTGGATCAAGCCTTGAAACGGCAGTGCAGCAATATTTTTTGGCGTATATCCGGACTATTCGGTCCTTATGAATGCCAAAAACATCGGGAGAACTTTTGGGAGATTGGCGAAAATATGACGGCTTTCGTTTGGAGTGAAGGCAGATGCGGCGCTCTCCGCTTTGTCATCACTCGGCCGCAGATGGGTATCCTTTTCATAAGCCATGGCCATACGGGCTAGTCGTATCAGCCTCCCAGCATAGGACCTTTCTCAGAGGTTGAGGGGCGGCACGGACGCGGCCCGCGGCGACGCTTGTGTTCCACCGGCTTGCGGGCGTGCTATTCCGGGAGGAATCCAAGGAAGACGCAAGGTGAGAGGCCCGCCATGAACATTCGCAGCAGCCGACCGGACGATCTGGCGCGCATCCAGGCGATCTACGCTCACCATGTCCTGACCGGTGCGGCCAGCTTCGAGGAAGTCCCGCCCAGCCTGGAAGAACTCGCCCGTCGCCGCGACGAGGTGCTGGCCAGGGGCATGCCCTATGTCGTTGCGGAGATGGACGGGAGAGTCATAGGGTATGCCTATGCCGGTCCTTACCGGCTGCGCACCGCCTACCGCTACAGCGTCGAGGATTCGATTTATCTCGATCCGGAGTGCATGGGGCGCGGTGCTGGTAGGGCATTGCTCTCGGTGGTGATCGACCGCTGCGAGGAGGCGGGTTGCCGCCAGATGATCGCGGTGATCGGTGACAGCGCGAACGCCTCGTCCATCGGTCTTCATCGCAGCCTGGGCTTCGAGCCGGCGGGTCTGCTGAAGGCGGTGGGATTCAAGTTCGGGCGCTGGGTGGACAGTGTCCTGATGCAGCGCCCGCTCGGCAACGGGGATGCGTCACGGCCTGAATGATGGGAGAGCCGGGCAACCGGGCCGTTGCGTCGTTCAACGTGCGTCGTTCAACGGCCAGAGGTCAGAGGAGAAACCCATCAGATGCGTGTGCTGGATTCTGTATGTCGCGGCGCACGTGGCCTTGTCTCGCGGGAGCGTCTTGACCGCATCCGTGGCATCGATCCACGACCGCTGAAAGCAACAACGGGCGCATCCCTGGGATGCGCCCGACATTGAATGCATTGCGTGGGGCAGGGGATCAGTCCTGGACCACCCGCTTGCGGCCCAGGCCGAGCTTGGTGGCCATCTCCGAGCGGGCCTTGGCGTAGTTCGGGGCCACCATCGGATACTCCGCCGGCAGGCTCCACTTGGCGCGGTAATCGTCCGGGGACATGCCGTAGACGGTCTTCAGATGCCGTTTCAGCATCTTCAGCTTCTTCCCGTCCTCCAGGCAGATGATGTGTTCCGGGGTGACCGACTTCTTGATCGGCACCGCGGGGACCAGCTCGGCCTTGGCCGGCACGGACTTTTCTTCGCCGAGGCCGTTGAAGGCCGCCTGCACGTTGAGGATGAGCGCCGGCAGGTCGGCGACCGGCACCGTGTTGTTGCCGACATAGGCCGCAACGACCTTGGCGGTCAGGGCCTGCAATTCCGATGCTTCGATGGTCATGGCCGCGTTCAGCTCCGTTCCCCTGTGGATCAGCCGTTTGGAACAGCCTTGGATTTGGGCGATGTCGATCAGACGTTCACCACGTCGCGCAACTGCTTGGCCGGCTTGAACCGCGGCGCCTTGGACGCGGCGATCTGCACCACCTCGCCGGTGCGCGGGTTGCGCCCGTCGCGGGCGGCGCGCTCGGCGACCTCGAAAATGCCGAACCCGGCAAGGCGCACATCCTCGCCACGACCGAGCGCCGAGGAAATGCCTTCGAACACCGACTGGACGACCTTCGCCGCATCGGACTTGCGGATGCCGGCGTTGGTTGCGACGGTCTCGATGAGCTCGGCCTGGTTCATGCGAAACTCCTGGTGCGTGTGCGCGTGTGGATTTTTCCGTGTTCTTGGCAGATTGAATCCATTGGCACAAGAGCGATGGCCGGAAAGGCAACCATAAGTGTTTTGCCAATGATGAGTTCTTGCATCCCCTGTGGCCCGGATGCATCAAAGCGACCGCCCGCCGCGGCACAACGGTGCTGTACGGACGACAAAGGGAGGATGATTTCCGTCGATAGTTGATCGACTCGCCGGACACGGGTCTTGAACGGAAAAACAGCAACACCACTTGCGTGGCGTTCGGGTCCGGGCCCCTCTGACGGCTGAGGCGTCGGCCGTGATGTCGGATACCGCTTGAATTCACTGCAGACGCAGCGCAATCAAGTGGGCCTGTTAATGGATTCCCTTATCGCTCCCGTCCTTCTCGATTTCATGGGAAAGCCGGTGTGGGTCTGGTTGACCTTCATCGGCATCGTTCTGGCCTTGCTGGCCTTCGACCTCGGCATCCTCAACCGCCGCGACCGCGAGATCGGCGTGAGGGAGAGCCTTCGCCTTTCCGCCTTCTACATCACCGTCGCCCTTCTGTTCGGCGGCTGGGTCTGGTGGTCGATGGGCGATGCGGCGGCGGCCCAGTACTACACCGGCTTCTTCATCGAAAAGAGCCTGTCGCTCGACAACGTCTTCGTCATATCGCTGATCTTCACCTACTTCGCGGTCCCGCGGGCCTGCCAGCACCGCGTGCTGTTCTGGGGCATCCTGGGCGTGATCGTGATGCGCGGTCTGATGATCGCCGCGGGCGCCGCCCTGGTCAGCGAGTTCCACTGGGTGCTCTATGTCTTCGGCGCCTTCCTGCTGATCACCGGCGTGAAGATGCTGTTCGCCGTGGACAAGGAGCCGGACCTCGCCAACAACCCGGCGCTGCGCTTCCTGAACCGGCATCTGCGGATCACCGACGGCTTCCGCGGCCAGAACTTCTTCGTGCGGGAGACGGGTCCGGACGGGCGGACCGCCCTCTACGCCACGCCGCTGTTCCTGGCGTTGATGATGGTCGAGTTCGCCGACCTGATCTTCGCGGTGGACAGCGTGCCGGCCATCTTCGCCATCACCACCGATCCCTACATCATCTACACCAGCAACATCTTCGCCATCCTCGGCCTGCGCGCGCTCTACTTCGCGCTGGCGGCGATGGTCCACCGCTTCCGTTACCTGAAATACGCGCTGGCTCTGGTGCTGGTCTTCATCGGCGGCAAGATCTTCTACACGCAGATCTTCGGCAAGCCGGACCCGCTGCTCTCGCTGGGCGTGACGCTGACCCTGATCGCGGGCGGCGTGGTCGTCTCGCTTCTCAAGACGCGCAGCGAGGGCAAGCGGCTGCCGGCGGAGTGATGCCGGTCAGCCGGTGAAGCCCAGGCGTTTCAGGGCGGCGATGCTCTCCTTCGCGCTGGTGTGAAGGATGAAGTCGCCGCCCGCCTGCGTCCAGGGATCGCGGGCCTTCTCGCGGTCGTCCACCAGAACCGTGCCCGGCCCGCCATGCCGGTGCTTGTCGCGGGCCATGCAGGTGATGACGTGCACATGGGGGCCCAGCATGTGGGCGACCCAGCGCCGCTTCTGCTCCGGCGCCCAGGAGCCGAGCGGCAGGCCGGTCAGGATGGTCGGCGCGTGGGGTTCGCAGAATCGCCAGAGATCCTGCGCGTCGTGCATGAACTCCAGCGTCCCGAAGAAGTCGGGGTGGCGGGACAGCTCCCGCCACATGACCTTCATCGGGATCTCCTCCGGGCGTTTGCCGGTGATCGCCTTCACGCCGCGGTCGAAGTCGGCCAGAACGCCGTCGAGATCGAGGAACAGCCTGGATTTTTGCATCGTTGTCCTTGTCTTGCCGTCCAACGCCGGGCGAACGCGACGGAAGAATACCGGTCGCACGGAACCTTCGCCAGTCGGTCGGGTTGCACCCGAAGGCATAGGCGCACGGCTTCGGTGCGGCAGGGGGTATGGATGACGGTCATAGGCATTTCAGGGTCTTACGGCGGCCTCAATCTTGGTGACGAAGCGATCCTCACCTCGGCCATCGAGCAGTTGCGCGCCACCGTGCCGGGGGTGGAGGTGGTCGTCTTCTCGCGCAACGCCGCCCACACCCGCGAGAACCACGCGGTGGACCGCGTACTGAACCCGCGGGAAGCCATGAAGGATGAGATCACGCCCGAGGTCGAGCGGCTCGACCTGCTCCTCCTGGGCGGCGGTGGCATCCTCTATGACAGCGAGGCGCAGACCTACCTGCGCGAGGTCACCATCGCGCAGAGGCTGGGGGTGCCGACCCACACCTTCGCCATCGGCGTCGGCCCCCTGAAGGACCGGGTGGAGCGCGACGCGGTGCGCGAGGGGCTGGACCGCATGACCGGAATCACCGTCCGCGAACCGAGCGCCAAGCGGCTGATCGAGGAGATCGGCGTGCAGGTCCCCGTGACGGTCACCGCCGATCCGGCGCTGCTGCTGAAGCCGGAGCCCTTCACGGAGGACATGCTGGCCGAGGCCGGTATCCCGCGCGGGCGCCCTCTGGTCGGCTTGTCGGTGCGCGAGCAGGGGGCCGCCGCTCCCGAACTCAGCGACGCGGCTTACCACCAGCTTCTGGCCGAGGCGGCGGACTACATCGTGCAGCGTTTCGGCGCCGATGTGGTGTTCGTCCCGATGGAACGCGCCGACGTGCGGGAGGCGCACCGGGTGATGGGCCGCATGGCCGTTTCTGAGCGCGCCCATCTGCTGCAATACCGCTACACGCCGCGCCAGATCATCGGGCTGATGGATCACTTCGAAATGGCGGTGGGGATGCGGCTGCATTTCCTGATCTTCGCCGCGATCACCGGCACGCCGCTGATCGCGCTGCCCTACGCCTCCAAGGTGTCGGACTTCCTATCCTCGGTGGGGCTGGAGCCGCGGGCGACCGTGTCCCACACCACCGCCGGGACCTTCCTCGCGGACCTCGACCGGCTGTGGGACCACCGCGCGGAGCAGAAGGGACTGCTGCGCGACCGGATTCCCGTGTTGATGGAGCGCGCCCGCGAGACGGCACCGCTGGCCCTGCAAACGGTGACCCCGCGCGCCGAAGCCGCGGAATGACGAAAGGAGACAGTCTTGCCTGTCCTGCCCTGTCCCCCGAACCCTGAATCGGTCACCCTGCCGCCGCGCCGCGCCATGAAGGTGGCGCGCTGCCATGTGCTCGTCGTCGGCGGCGGCCCGGCCGGCATGGGGGCGGCCATCGGAGCGGCCCAGTCGGGGGCCGACACCATCCTGGTGGAGCGCTACGGCTTCCTCGGCGGCAACGCCACGGCGGCGCTCGTCATGCCCTGGATGAGCTTCTACACCCAGCGCGGTTCGGTGGCGGTGGTCGACAATACGCGCCTGATGCCGCAGGACCACGGCCCCGGCGAACCGGTGGTGGGCGGGGCGCTGGCCGTCTTCCTGGGGCGCCTCTACACCAACCAGGGTGCTGTTCCGCCCTCGCCGGACACCGGATTCACCGTCCCCTTCGACCCGGAGGTGCTCAAGGTCACCGCGCAGCAGATCCTGGACGAAGCCGGCGTGAAGGTGCTGCTGCACGCCTTCGCCTCCACCGTCCTCGGCGAGCCCGGAAAGCCCGATGCCGTCGTGTTCGAGACGAAATCCGGCCCGGTGGTGATCGAGGCCGACGTGATCGTGGATTGCACCGGGGACGGCGACGTCGCAGCCCTGGCCGGCTGCGATTACGATGTCGGGCGGGAGGAGGACGGGCTGACCCAGCCCATGACGCTGATGTTCCGCATGGTCGGATTCGACCACGACGCCTTCAGCGGCTATGTGCGGGAGCACCCGACGCAATGGCGCGGCGTGCACGGCCTGTGGGATCTCGTGTCCAAGGCCACCGCCAACGGCGACCTCGATCTGGCGCGCGAGGACATCCTGTTCTTCGCCACCACCCATCCCGGAGAGATCGCCCTGAACTGCACGCGGGTCACCGGCGCGCTGGGCACCAACGTCTTCGACCTGACCCGCGCGGAGTGGGAAAGCCACCGGCAGGCCGCGCAGATCGCGAATTTCCTGCGAAAGTACGCCCCCGGATTCGCCGACGCCTACAACTGCCAGACCGGCACCGGCATCGGCATCCGCGAGACGCGGCGCATCGTCGGCGACTACGCCATGACCGCCGACGACGTGCTGGGAGCGGCGAAATTCAGGGACGCCATCGCGCGCGGCACCTACCCGGTGGACATCCACAGCCCGACCGGCCGCGGCACGGTTCTGAAGCGCGTGCCCTCCGGCGAATGGTACGAGGTGCCGATGCGCGCCCTGCTGCCCAAGGGGATGGAAAAGCTGCTGGTGGCCGGACGCTGCATCTCCGGCAGCCACGAGGCCCATTCCTCCTACCGGGTGACCCCCACCTGCATGGCGACGGGGCAGGCCGCCGGGGTCTGCGCGTCGATGGCGGCGCGGCGCGGCGAGCGCACCCGCGACATCCCGGTCGGCGCCATCCAGCGCGAGCTGCTGCGCCAGGGCGCCCTGCTGCGCGAGCCGGAAGCGTAAGGCTCCTGGAGTCAGCGCATCGCGAAGAGTTCCTGGTGGAAGCGCTGCTCCACTGGCAGGCCGTGGGCGGCGAAGTCGTGCCGCAGCGCCTGACCGAAGCCCGTCGGGCCGCAGAACCAGACGCTGGCGTCACGCCAGCCCGGCACCAGCGCACGGATGCGCCCGCCGTCCAGGCGGCCGTCGCGCTTGTCGACCAGGACATGGAGGCGAACTCCCGCCGCCGCCGCGTCGGCGGTGAGCTTCGCAATCGCTTCCTCGTCGTATTCGCTGGTGGTGTGGAAGAAGTCGACGGTTTGCGGTGGTCGTTCAGGGCTCGCCGCCAGGAACTTCATACGGGCGATGAAGGGCGTGACTCCGATGCCGCCGCCCACCCAGATCTGGTGCGGACAGGAATCGTCGAAGGTGAAGCACCCGTAAGGCCCCTCCACCGTCACCGCCTGACCGACCGTCAGCCGCTCCCGCAGGCGCCGGGTGTGGTCGCCCAACTCCTTGACCACGAAGGTTATGCGGTGGTCGGCGTCGTTCCAGGCCGAGGCGATGGTGTAGGGATGGGCACCCTCTGCCCTGTCCGACGTGGCGAAGGCGAATTGGCCCGCCTTGTGGCCCGGCCAACCCTGTGGAACGTCGATCGCGACCTCCAGTGTGTGCACGCCTGGAAAGTAATGGAGGGCGCTGATCGCACCCGGAACCCGCCGGTCGGCTGCGACACGGCCGAGAAGCACGACGGCGGCGGCCCAGACGCTGGCGGCGAGCAGCAGCGCCATCACCCAGCCGATCGGCGAACTCCAATAGTCGAAGTCGGTCAGCACGACGGTGTGGAACACCAGCACGAGGTAGGCAATAGCCAGCAGGCGGTGCGTCTTGAAGAACAGGCGGTAGGGAAGGCGCTTGAACAGCGCCAGCGCGATGAGCAGCACGACCGCGTAGAAGGCCCATTCGCCCAGCCATTCGGCGGTGCCCCGCAGGCTCCGGAGCGACTGTTCAAGGGAACTGTCGGGAATGGCGCGCGGTCCCCGTTGCGGCCGGGCCAGCCACCCCCAGCCGACCGCCCATTTCGGCCCCTGGGCCCACAGCCAATGGATGATCGCACCAACGAGCGCGGCGATGCCCAGCCACTTGTGCAGGCGGTACATCTTGTCGAGGCCGCCGAACCACGGCTCCGGCCAGCGCGGCCGCAGCGCCAGGATCATGGCCACGCCCATGCATCCGATGGCGATGATGCCGCTGTATTGAACCAGTTGGGCGCGAAGGCCGAAAAAGCTGCTTGCCAGAAACACACTCGGCTCGGCGGCAAGCCACAAAACCGTCAAAAGCGCTAAAATACCCCATAAAGACAGCTTGATTGCTTTCATGGCTACATCCTCCGTGACGGCCACCGTCAAGGTGCGGATGGAGGGACGTTTCGCGATTTCCCTTCCGGTGACGAGACGATTTGAATCATCGCAGCCATTCCAATGGCTGGCTACGACAACGGAGGGGGATGTCGAGGAAACCGGTTACTTGCGAATCCAGACCTTTGTTTCCATGAAGCGGTTGGCGAGGAAGCGGTAAGTCTGCTTCTGCAACTGCTCTATGGCGGTGGATTTCTCCACCGGCGTGGAGTCCCAGGCCTGAAGGATGTCCTCCCACTCCAAAAGCCGGGCTCTCAGATCGTCGCGGATTGTGCGGATGAAGGTCACGGTGGTGTCGAAGGACTTCAGCGCGCCGAAGATCTCGCCGGTCTGGGCGTCCGCCTGCTCGAAGACGGCGTCATAGTCCTTCAGCGGCTTGGTCAGCAGCCCTTGCATGCGCGCGACCTCGTTGCACAAAGTGCGGTCGGTCCGGTAGATCTGGGTCAGCCGGTTCAGCTTGCCGCTGATGGCGCGGATCGCGTTGAAGCGGTCGCGCAACGCCTCGATGTAGGACAGCTCCTGGGTCAGATCCTCGATGCGGTCGGTCAGATACTGTTCGTAATTGTCCTTCAGGCCGAGCTTCGCCGCGATGTCCTTGAAGGCGGCCTTGACGCGCTGCTTGGTCTGCGGGTCCTCGACGATCTGTTCCAGCTCGTCGGCCTTCACCACGATCATCTCGGTTCCGGAGATCGAGGAGACGAGTTGGACGGTCAGACGGCCCCGCGCGATGTTCCGGTGCTTTTCCTCCACCGACCACGAGGCGCGGCCGTCCAGCAGCTCCCCCGGAATCTGCTCGCCGGGGCGGATCTGCTTCACATAGGCCAAGCCCTTCTCCACCACGTCCAGGAGTTTGGAGTCGCGGCTGTCCTCCTTGATGTCGAAGGATTCCATCAGCGTGTTGAAGGGCAGGGCGGCCTTCAGATCGCCCAGAAGGATGTTGAGCACCGGCTGCTTGGACGAGGGGTCGATGCAGAAGAAGGCCCCGGAAAGGCTGAACACCTTGTGTTCGAAGTCGAAATGCGTGTCCCGCATCGGAACCGCGGGCGTCGCCTCGGTATCGGCTTCCATGCTTCCGGTTTCGGGATCGGGGACATCGGACATGGGCGGGGACCGGAAGCGGGAATGGGACGGGCAGGTTACAGCAGATCGCGCAGCCGGAACCAGAGCATCGCGAGGACAAGGGCGGGTGTGCGGAATCGCCGCCCGCCGGGGAAGGGCCGGTGGGGCACGCGGGCGAACACGTCGAACCGCTCCGCCGCGCCGCGGATCGCCTCCGCCATGACCCGACCGGCCATGCCGGCCAGCGCCACCCCGTGGCCCGAATAGCCGTGGGCGAAATAGACGGTCGGCGTCAGCCGCCCGACCTGCGGCATACGGTTCATGGTGATGGCGACGTGGCCGCCCCAGAAATGATCGACCGCGGCGCCACGGAGCTGCGGGAAGACCGCCAGCATCTTGGACCGCATGGCGATCTTCAGTCCCGGCGCGTCCAGGCCGGAATAGCTGACGCCGCCGCCGAACAGCAGCCGGTGGTCGGCGGAGCGGCGGAAGTAGTTCAGCACGAAGTTCATGTCGCTGACCGCCAGGTTGGTCGGCAGCAGGGAGGCCGCGGTCGCCTCGCCCAGCGGCTCGGTGGCGATCATGTAGGTGGCGACCGGCATCACCACGGCCGACAGGCGCGGCGCCAGCGCCCCCAGATAGGCGTTGCCGGCCAGCACGAGGAAGCGCGCCGTCACCCGCCCCCGCGCCGTGGTGGCGCCGGGGCGGTCCCCGGTGTCGATGGCGGTGACGCGGCTGTCCTCGAAGATGCGCACGCCGGCCCGCGCGGCGGCGTCGGCGAGGCCCAGCGCGTAGTTCAGCGGGTGCAGGTGCCCGCTTCCATCGTCGGCCAGCCCGCCGACATAGGCGTCGCTGCGCACCACCGCCCGTATGGCCTCGCGGTCGAGCGCGCGGACCTTCCCATAGCCGTAGCGGTCGCGCATCTCGCGCTCCATCGCCGCCACGTCGTCCATGTGGCGCGGCTTCACCGCCGCGTGGGCGAAGCCCCAGGTGAGGTCGCAGGGAATGGCGTGCTTCGCCACCCGCTCGGCGATCAGCGCCTTGGACTCCTCGCCGAGGTCCCACAGGCGCCGGGCGTCCTCCGCCCCGACCCAGCGCTCGATGGTGCTCATCGACTTGTTGTAGCCGGTGATGATCTGCCCGCCGTTGCGGCCCGACGCTCCCCAGCCGACGCGGTTGGCCTCCAGCAGAACGACGTCGTAGCCCTGCTCGGCCAGTTCCAGCGCGGTCATCAGCCCGGTGTAGCCGCCGCCGACCACGCAGACGTCGCAGGACAGCGAGTCCTCCAGCACCGGGTGCTGCGGATGCGGAGTCGCGGTGTCGGCGTACCACGAGCGGATGTGGGATGGTGTGGGCATGACCGCCGAGTTAGGGGAGGGACCCCCGCCACGTCAATGATTCCAGCGGTCATATGGGCAGGATCTTTGTTCCCCTCTGGCGCGAAGAGGGGGTGCGGGATCATAGTAAGGCGGTCGTTCACAGCAGGGAGGGGCTGCCCACCGTCCGGTGCGGTCCATACGTTCATGGGTTTCATGGAAGACTTCATCAAGAAGAACCGCATCACCGAAGTGGAATGCCTCGTGCCCGACATGTCGGGCATCGCGCGCGGCAAGATCGTGCCCGCCGAGAAGTTCCTGCGCATCCTGCGCGACCGCGGTCTGCGGCTGCCCGAGGCGATCTTCGTCCAGACCGTCACCGGGGAGTATCCGGAGGACGACAACGTCACCTCGGACGAGAATTCCGACATCTACATGATCCCGGACGAGCGCACGATCCGCTTCGTCCCTTGGTACGAGGAGCCGACCGCCCAGGTCATCACCGACTGCGTCTACGCCGACGGCAGCCCGGTGAACTTCTCCCCCCGCCATGTCCTGAAGCGGGTGCTGTCGCTCTACGAGGAGCGCGGCTGGAAGCCGATGGTGGCGCCGGAGCTGGAGTTCTTCCTCGTGCAGGTCAACAAGGACCCCGACTACCCGTTGGTGCCGCCGGTCGGCCGCAACGGGCGCGTGGAGAGCGGGCGGCAGGCCTTCGGCATCGACGCGGTGAACGAGTTCGATCCGATCTTCGAGATGGTCTACGACTTCTGCGAGGCGCAGGACATCGACATCGACACCCTGACCCACGAGGCCGGGGCGGCGCAGATCGAGATCAACTTCAACCACGGCGACGCGCTGGAACTGGCCGACCAGGCCTTCCTGTTCAAGCGCACGGCGCGCGAGGCGGCGCTGCGCCATCAGGTCTACGCCACCTTCATGGCCAAGCCGATGCAGAACGAGCCGGGCAGCGCCATGCACATCCACCAGTCGGTGGTCGATGCGGATTCCGGGCGCAACCTGTTCTCCGACGCCAACGGGGCGGACACGCCGCTGTTCATGTCCCACATCGCCGGGCTGCAGAAGTATCTGCCCCACGCGATGCCGCTGCTGGCGCCGAACGTGAACTCCTACCGGCGGCTGGTTCCGAACTCCGACGCGCCGATCAACGTGCATTGGGGCCGCGACAACCGGACCACCGGCCTGCGCGTTCCCGTCTCGCCCGCCGATTCGCGCCGGGTGGAGAACCGGGTGGCCGGCGCCGACGCGAATCCGTACCTTGCCATCGCCGCCTCGCTGGCCTGCGGCTATCTCGGCATGGCCCAGGGGCTGGAGCCGACCGACCCGGTGAAGGGGTCCGCCTATCGGCTGGCCTTCACCCTGCCGCGCCACCAGGGCGACGCGCTCCAGAAGTTCAACGCCTGCAAGCCGCTCAAGGAAGTGCTCGGCGAGAAGTTCCTGGACGCGGTGACCTGCGTGAAGGAGGCGGAGTACGAGGCCTATCACCGGGTGATCAGCTCCTGGGAACGCGAGAATCTTCTGCTGAACGTTTGAGCATTTTTCCGCCCCCTTCCGCCGCCGCCGCGGAAGGGGGCGTTTCCGTTCCGCAAAACCCCGCAGTTCCCCCGCAAACCGTTGACAACCAACCTCCCCGTGAGTGCAATAGCGCTCGCGCCGGGGACGCCGTGCGACGCACGCCGCCTCCCACGTCGAATGGAAAAAAGTCGACCAGTCACGAACTGACGAACGATCCAGAATTCGGGGGCTTTCTGCATGAAACGTTTCGCTCTCAGCGTCATCGGCGCCGTCGCGGCGATCGCCATCGCCGGCCCGGCGCTGGCCCAGGCCAAGAAGCCGGTCAACATCTACATCTGGAACGACTATCTGGGCGAATCGACGCTGGCGGACTTCACCAAGGCCACCGGCTACGACACCAAGGTGGATCTGTACGACAGCCTTGAGCTGCTGGAGCAGAAGGTGCTGGTCGGCAAGTCGGGCTACGACGTGATCGTCCCGACCGCCGAGCCGACCCTGTCGCGCATGATCCAGGCGAAGGTCGTGGCGCCGCTCGACAAGGCGAAGATCCCGAACCTGAAGAACGTCGATCCGAAGGTTCTGAAGCTCCTCGAGAACTCGGACCCCGGCAACAAGTTCGCCGTGCCCTATCTGGGCGGCACGGTCGGCATCGCCATCATCCCGGAGAAGATCAAGGCCGTCGCCCCCGACGTCCCGCTCGACAGCTGGGACCTGATCTTCAAGCCGGAGGTGGCGAAGAAGGTCGCGGCCTGCGGCATCACCGTGATGGATTCGGCCATCGACGTGATCCCGTCGGTGCTGAACTACCTCGGCCTCGATCCGAACTCCGAGAAGAAGGAGGATCTGGACAAGGTCGAGAAGACGCTGCTGGCGGTCCGCCCCTACATCAAGCAGTTCGTCACCGGCCAGAACATCAACATCCTGGCGGGCGGCGACGCCTGCGTCGTCATGGCCTACAACGGCGATGCCATCCAGGGTGCCGCCCGCGCCGAGGAAGCCAAGAACGGCGTGAAGGTCGAATACATCACGCCGAAGGAAGGCGTGCAGGTGTGGTGGGACACGCTGGCCGTTCCGGCCGACGCGCCGAACAAGGAGGGCGCGCACGCCTACATCAACTTTATCCTGGACCCGGCGAACACCGCCGCGATCTCCAACACGGTCAGCTACGCCAACGCCGTTCCGGCCTCGCTGGCGTCGGTCGACGAAGCGGTGAAGACCAACCCCGCCGTCTTCCTGCCGGAGAACAGCACCGTCAAGCTGTTCGCCCTGAAGTCGATCAAGCAGGCCACCGACCGGGCCCGCACCCGCGTCTGGACCAAGGTGAAGACCGGCAAGTAAGCGCGCCGCGCAAGCCGGCATGAACGACACGCGCCCCGGTCGCTCCCTGTCGGGAACGGCCGGGGCGTTCCCTTGAGAAGAGGACGCCGAGAGGAGCCGCATGGCCGTCCAGCCGATCCGCAAGCCCACGCGCCTGGAGCCCTGGCAGGACCCGGGACAGAAGCCCTATGTGCGAATCGAAAAGGTGACCAAGACCTTCGGCGATTTCGTCGCCGTGGACGAAGTCAGCCTGTCGATCTACCGGGGGGAGTTCTTTGCCCTGTTGGGCGGCTCCGGGTCCGGAAAGACCACTTTGCTGCGCATGTTGGCCGGGTTCGAGACGCCGACCGAGGGCAAGATCTTCATCGACGGCGTCGATATGGCCGGCATTCCGCCGTACGAGCGGCCGGTCAACATGATGTTCCAGTCCTACGCCCTGTTCCCGCACATGTCGGTGGAGCAGAACGTCGCCTTCGGCCTGAAGCAGGACGGAGTCGCGAAGGCGGAGATCAAGGAGCGGGTGGGGGCGATGCTCGACCTCGTCCAGCTCGGCCAGTTCGGCAAGCGCAAGCCGCACCAGCTGTCCGGCGGTCAGCGGCAGCGCGTGGCGCTGGCCCGCTCGCTGGTCAAGCGGCCCAAGCTGCTGCTGCTCGACGAGCCGCTGGGCGCGTTGGACAAGCGGCTGCGCGAGCGGACGCAGTTCGAGCTGGTCAACATCCAGGAGAAGCTGGGCGTCACCTTCATCGTGGTCACCCACGACCAGGAGGAGGCGATGACCATGTCCTCGCGGATCGCCGTGATGAACCACGGCGTGATCGCTCAGACCGGCACGCCGACCGAAATCTACGAGTATCCGCAGTCCCGCTTCGTCGCCGAATTCATCGGTTCGGTGAACATGTTCGAGGGCAGGGTGGTGGAGGATCAGGCCGACCACGTGCTGATCCGCTCGGAGGACGCCGGCTGCGACCTCTACATCAACCACGCGGTGGCGGTCCCCGCCGGCGCCACGGTGGGCGTCGCCGTCCGTCCGGAGAAGATCGCGCTGAGCAAGGAGCCGCCGGCCAACGCCGCGACCAACGCCGATGGGCGCAACGTCACCAGCGGGATCGTGCGCGAGATCGCCTATCTCGGCGACGTGTCGATCTATCTGGTCGAGCTGAAGACGGGCAAGACGGTGCGCGTCACCGCGCCCAACGTGGTGCGGCGCACCGAGATGCCGATCACCTGGGACGACGAGGTGCATCTGAGCTGGCGTCCCTTCGCCGGGGTGGTGCTGACGCAATGATCGACCTTCTGCGCCGGATCGGCCTGTGGGGGCGGGGGGTGGTGGTCGCCATCCCCTACCTGTGGCTTCTGCTGTTCTTCCTGGTGCCCTTCCTGATCGTGTTCGGCATCAGCCTGTCGGAGGCGATGCTGGCGCAGCCGCCCTACGCGCCGCTGATCGACTGGCTGGTGGACGAGGACGCGGAAACGACCAAGCTCCAGATCCTGCTGAACCTGTCCAACTATCTGCGGCTGGGCGGCGACGACCTCTACATCCTGGCCTATCTGAACTCGGTGAAGATTGCGCTGGTCACCACCGTCTGCTGCCTGCTGCTGGGCTATCCCATGGCCTACGCCATCGCCAGGGCGGAGCCGTCCAGGCGCGGGCCGCTGATGATGCTGGTCATCCTGCCCTTCTGGACCAGCTTCCTGATCCGCATCTACGCCTGGATCGGCATCCTGAAGGCCAACGGGGTGGTGGACAACCTGCTGCAATGGACCGGCCTGACGACGGAGCCGTTCGAACTGCTCTATTCGGACTGGGCCGTCTACATCGGCATGACCTACTGCTATCTGCCCTTCATGGTGCTGCCGCTCTACGCGACGCTGGAGAAGCTCGACCCGACTCTGCTGGAGGCGGCGGCGGACCTCGGCTGCCGTCCCTGGAAGGCGTTCCTGACGGTGACGCTGCCGCTGTCGCTGCCGGGCATCATCGCCGGGTCGCTGCTGGTCTTCATCCCCTCGGTCGGCGAGTTCGTGACTCCGGAGCTGCTGGGCGGCCCGGACACGCTGATGATCGGCCGCGTGCTGTGGAATGAGTTCTTCGCCAACCGCGACTGGCCGGTCGCCTCGGCGGTGGCCATCGCGCTCCTGCTGTTCCTGGTGGTGCCGATCATGGTCTTCCAGCATGTCCAGGGGCGCCAGACGGAGGCCGGGCGATGAAGCAGATGGGAAAACTGGCCTGGGCGCTGTGGTTCGGCTACGCCTTCCTCTACGTGCCGATCGCGCTGCTGATCTTCTACTCCTTCAACGAATCGCGGCTGGTCACGGTGTGGGGCGGCTTCTCCACCAAATGGTACGCGGAGCTGCTGCAGAACGACCAGCTTCTCGGGGCTGCCTGGCTGTCGCTCAAGGTGGCGGCGATGTCGGCCACCGCCTCGGTGGTGCTGGGCACTGTCGCCGGTCTGGCGCTGGCCCGTTTCGGGCGATTCCGCGGAAGGACGCTGTTTGGCGGCATGATCACCGCGCCGCTGGTCATGCCGGAGGTCATCACCGGCCTGTCGCTGCTTCTGCTGTTCGTGGCGCTGGAGCAGGCCATCGGCTGGCCGGATGGGCGCGGCATGACGACGATCACCATCGCCCACACCACCTTCACCATGGCCTATGTCGCGGTCATCATCCAGTCGCGCCTTGTCAGCCTTGACGAGAGCCTGGAGGAGGCGGCGATGGACCTCGGCGCCCGTCCGGCCAAGGTCTTCTTCGTCATCACGTTGCCGATCATCGCCCCGGCCATCGTGTCGGGCTGGCTGCTGGCCTTCACCCTGTCGCTCGACGACGTGGTGGTTGCCAGCTTCGTGTCGGGTCCGGGCTCCACCACGCTGCCGATGGTCATCTTCTCCAGCGTGAAGTTCGGCATCAGCCCGCAGATCAACGCGCTGGCGACGCTGATGATGGTGGTTGTCGCCACCGGCATCTTCATCGCCAGTCTGGTGATGGCGCGGCAGGACCGGCAGAGGAAGCGGGACGAGCAGATGGCGGTGCAGGGGGGCTGACAAGCCCCCCCCCGTTACCCCCAAATATCGCCTCATAGGCGCTATGCCGTTCGGCCGCAGGCGGCGGGGGTGGCCGTTTGCCGTTGCATTTGCTATTGTGTGGGCATCTGCAACAGCGAATGAGGCCGTATCATGCGTGCGCTCTTATGGTTCCCGATGCTTCGTCTTGGTTTTTCGATGCCTTTCTCGGCGCCGAAGCGCCGTTATTCGGATCGTCCGCCCTCCCGCCGCTGAGCGGTCGAGCGCGCTGCCCTTCCGGGCATTCCGGTGGCCCTTTTGCTGGCCGTTGCCAAATCCTCCGCTCCGTGGTTAGGGTGACCGTGGGTCACGGGTGACGCCGTGACGACCCGCTCCGGCCATGCACAAGAGCCGGGCCATTCAGGGATTTGGCAGGAGATTCAAAGATGACGACACCGGCGGCGGAAGGCTTCACCATGCCGGGCGAATGGGCACGGCACACCCGCTGCTGGATGGCGTGGCCGTGCCGGCCCGAGACTTGGCCCGAGGGGGCTTTCGACGCCGCCGCTGCCGCCTACACCGACGTCGCGCGCGCCATCAGCCGGTTCGAGCCGGTGACCATGGTCTGCGACCCCGCCGACGTCGCCGACGCCTCCCTGGCCTGCGGGCCGGGTGTCGAGATCCTGCCCTTGCCGATCAGCGACTCCTGGATTCGCGACACCGGACCGAGCTTCGTCACCGATGGGAAAGGGCAGGTGGCCGGCGTCCATTGGGGCTTCAACGCCTGGGGCGGCAATTATCCGGACAGCGCCAAGGACCAGCAGGTCGGGCGCCTGATGCTCGACCATCTCGGCCTGCGCCGCTTCGAAGCGCCCCTGATCATGGAGGGCGGCTCCTTCCATGTGGACGGGGAGGGGACGCTGCTGACGACCGAGCAGTGCCTGCTGAATCCGAACCGCAACCCGAATCTCGGCAAGGCGGAGATCGAGGCGCTTCTGAAGGAGCATCTCGGCATCTCCACGGTGATCTGGCTGGGCGAGGGCTATCAGGATGATGAGACGGACGGTCACATCGACGAGATCGCCCTCTTCGTGAAGCCCGGCGTCGTCATGGCGATCACCACCGACGATCCCGGTGACGGCAATTTCAAGGCGTTCCAGGACAATCTGGACCGGCTGAAGCGCGCCCGCGACGCCCAGGGACGGGAGTTGGAGGTTATTCCGGTCCGCCAGCCGGCGCGGCGTGACGAGAACGGCGTGCGGCTGACCCTGTCCTACACGAATCTCTACATTGCCAACGGCGGAATCGTCATGCCGGCCTTCGAGGATTCGGCGGACGACGAGGCCTTTCGCATCGTGCGCCGGGCCTTTCCGGATCGCGAGGTGGTGCAGGTTCCAGCCTTGGACATCGTGCGCGGCGGCGGCGGCATCCACTGCATCACCCAGCAACAGCCGGCGGTCTGATCCGAAGTCTTTCTGTTTGCGAAAAAGCGAAGGCTCTTCCGGCCTTCGCTTTTGAATCGGTCGGTGCGTCGATTCGGACCTTGAAACGGTTGGAGCGCGGGCGCATCTTCTTAACATGCAGTTAAGCCCGCTCAATATGCCACCGATGGCAAAGCCGCAGCCGCCGATCACACCGGCGATGCAGATGGCCATGTCTCCGGCGGTTCAGGCGGCGCAGCAGACCACTCCCACCGTCCGCACCCAGACGGTCCAGGCGACCCAGGCGGTCGGCAAGATGGACCAGACGCGGGAAACGCGCAACGCGACCCAGTCGGGGCAGGCGATCGACCCGCAGACGGCGGCCGTCCAGGCACGGACGAACGGCACCGGCTATCGCGGCAAGCAGCGCGGTACGCTCCTGGACGTCAGCGTCTGAGGCGTTTTTACGCGCCCTTTCCCGCTGTTCAATTCGCGCACTCTCCGCCATTATCCTACACAAAGCCGAGGCGGTTTTTCGCGTTGCCGAAGGCTGTCTCCAGGAAGCTGGTTCGGCTGTAACGCGCTGGAGCCATTCGCGTGATGCATTCCGCCCTGATGGAGATGATCGCTTCCGGACAAACGGATGTCGGCCGTGTCCGATCGCGCAACGAGGATGCGTTCCACCTCGATCCGGCGCTCGGCTTGGCGGTGATCTGCGATGGCATGGGGGGACACGCCGGAGGCGACATCGCAAGCCGCACCGCAGTGGAAGTAACGGCCGCTGTGATCGCCGGCCACGGCTGTGCCGATGACGGCCGAACGCCATCCCCGGCGGAGGAGGAAAGAGCGGCAGTGGACGCCGTGTCTACAGTCCGCTCCGCGGTGGTCGCCGCCAACCGGCGGATCAACACCATGAACCGTCAGCGCGGCTATGCCGAAGGGCGCGGCATGGGAACCACGCTGGTGGGGCTCTGGCGGGTGCCGGGAACGGGGCGCGTGGTGGTGTTCCACGCCGGAGACAGCCGGCTGTATCGTCTGCGCGATGGGGAGTTGCGTCCACTGACGCGCGATCACAGTCTTTATCAAGTCTGGCTCGACAACGGGCGCCGCGGGCAGGCTCCCCACCGCAACATCATCGTTCGCGCGCTGGGCACCGGTGAGCAGGTGGAGCCGGACATCGCTGTCCACGATCTGCAGCCCGATGACCTTTACCTTCTGTGTTCGGATGGGTTGACCGGGATCGTGCCGGAGGGGTTGATCCAGCGATTTCTCACCCAACAGCCGCCCCCCACCGCCGAAGACGCCTGCGCCCGGCTGATCGGCCTTGCCAACGGGGCGGGCGGACCGGACAACATCACCATCATTCTCGCCCGTTTCGTCCTTCTTCCGGCCTGACCAACAGACGGCATTGCCGAATGTGTCAGGGCGCCTTGGTTTTCAGGAAACGCGCGGTGGCGACGGTGGTCGGTGCGGCGGAATCCAGCGCCTGCTTCAAGGCGGGAAGATAGGATGAAGCCGCCTCGGCTTCGGGGCGAGGAGACGGGAACAGCGGTGTGGGGCTGGCGATCACGACGATCAATTCGTGACCGTATGGCGGCCCGACGCTCCAGAATCGTCCACCGGCGCCGCGTTCACCCAATCGACGAACCGCGCCGGCCTCCACGCGGCCACTGACCTCCAACGGATTGGGCAACAGGTGGATCACGTCGCCGTCCGATGTGAAGTAATCCACCTGCAGATGCGCAGGAAAATCAGGGGCTGCAATATCGAACATCAAGTCCTGGCCGCCCTTGAACGGCGTTCCGGCGGCTTCCGTGAAGCGGATCGACAAGGGTGCCGCAGAGCCGGCGTTGGCGGTCCGGAGCGGGCCGATCAGGGTCAGGGGTTCGCACAGGGCAGGGGACGCACGCTCGACCTCGACAGCAGCCCGCTGGCCGGTAAGAAAGTCCTGGGCGAGCAGCGCAAGACTGTCCGGATCGGTATCGCCTGCCGTGAGCCCGGAGATCGCAACCCGCTGATCCTTGCCGATGGCGACATCCAGTTCGGCGCAATGAAACTCCGACAAGGCCGTCCGCAGCGCCGACAGGTCGGGCACGGTGGGAACCGGTGGGGCGTCCGGCTCGGAAGGCGGCTGTGCGGAGACAGTCTCGCTGTCCGTCGAGCCATCACCGGACGCCGCGCCGGCATGGCCCGCCCAGGCGGTCATAACGACCCCGACAACGGCGGCAAGCAGCGCCGTGGCGCATCGGTGCCGCCATCTCATCGGCCATCTCATCAGCCATGTCATCGGCGTGTGGGCGTCCTTCACCGGAACCTGGCCGTTGGCTATAAACTGCGATTTATGTAGCGTGCATTGTGGGCATCGCCAAGGGTGGAGGGACGGCTCCTGCCGCAGAACATCGATCATATAATCTGTATTATGGAAAATAATATCGGGAAGAAGCGAGCAGGGCATCAATCCGTCCCTTCCGGCGTTCCGGCCGATGGACTATCGTCGCGGCTCGTTCCCGCATTCGTTCCCTTCGATGAGGGTTGCGCTTTATGCCTCGCTCCTCGTGGCTTTTCGGCCCCGCGCTGTCGCTCTGTCTGATCCCGTTCGCCGCGATCGCCCAAACGCCACCCGATTGCGCCAAGCCAGTCGGACGGGCCGACCGGACCATCTGCGCCAGCGTCGATCTGAAAGTCGCCGCCGAGGAGTTGGCCACGCTCCTGCGCGACACGTTGGGAAACACCCCCGCTGACGACCGGGACACCATTGCGCGCGCGCAGAAGGCGTTCCTGACCGAACGTGACGGCACCTGCGCCGACAAGTCCACCATCACGGCCTGCCGAGCTCTGTATGAGACACGCACCGCCGACCTCGCCGCCCAAAACTCGACGGCCCAAAAGAAGCTGGCCGCGGTCGTCGCCGGGATTCCAAAAGACGCCAAGGCCGCCGCCATGGCCCTTCAGCGCTACAACGGTGCGCCGGCAAAGGCATGGCTGGTCTATCTCTACCAAAGCGGTGCGGTGGCGGTGCCCGACAAGGACGCCACGGTGCGCAGGCTGGTAGACGAGATCGTGAACCAAGGTCTTCCCAAAGATCCCTATCTCCTTGAGGAGATGGCGAATCTCGGTGACATTCCAAGCGCGCCGCTGGGCACGTCGCTGCTGTTCCTGCGCCACGTCCTGTCGACCACGGAGATGGACGCGCCCTGCTTCCTATTCACCAAGCATGGACAACCCGCCTTCGAAGCCTTTGGCGCCTTCTGGGGCAACGCGCGCGACGAGACGCCCGGGCTGTGCAACCCACCGTCCTCCCTGTTCGATCTGCCGGAATGGAAAGCCGTCTCCACCCACATGGACCCAGCCATCGAGCCGGCCCTGGTGGAGCGTGGGAGCATCCGCCATGGCTATGAACGCCAGTTCGAGGTGGACGACCTTCAGGCGTCGCTGGTGCCCAGCACGCTTCTCGAAGCACCCATGTCCGCCGAAGCCAAGAAGATGGCCGAGCAGCGCGGGCGGGCCGTGGCCGCTTTTCGATCCTGGGGCGATTTCGACGCTTGGCCGGAGAAGGAGTACCGCGCGGCGGTGCACACCCTTCCTGCGGCCATCACTGCAACATCAAAGCTTTACAGAGAGAAGTTCAAGCTGAATCCCCAAACGGCGGATCAGGCGGCCAAGGCGGCTGCGGACCGTTTCATCGCCGGGCGGCTGGGCCTCATCATGCCGGACGAGTGACCGCCGCCCTGCCCCATCCCGCCATCGCCTGAACTTCAAAGCTCGATGACGAGCCCGTCATAGGCGGGCTCGACACCGGCGGGAAGCAGCCGGCGGAGCGTGTCGTAATCCATGGTCTGGTCCATGTGAGTCAGGAAGGCTCGCTTGGGACGCACCCGCGCGATCCATTCCAGCGTCAGGGCTAGGTGGGCATGGACCGGATGTGGCGGCTCGATCCGGGCGCAGTCGACCACCCACACCTCAACACCTTCCAACGCCGCGAAGGCGTCTTCATCCAACCTCACGACATCGGTCGAATAGGCAAATTTGTCAAAGCGATAGCCGAGAGTTTTCAGATAGCCGTGATCCTGCTCGAACGGCACGATCCGGTGACCGCGCACCTCGAACGGACCTTCCACGGCGCGAGGCGTCAGCACCGGGCGGTAGAAGGGATCGCCGGGGCGCAGGGGCTCGAAGCAATAGCCGAAACGCCGCTCCAGCTCGGCCAGATCATCGGCGCGGCCGTAGGTGTCGATGGGCGCTTGCATGGCCCGGCACAGTTCCCGCAACTCGTCGATGCCGTGGGCATGGTCGGCGTGCTGGTGCGTCCACAGGACGGCGTCAAGCCGCCGCACATCCGCGTTGAGAAGCTGCTGGCGCAGGTCCGGCGAAGTGTCGACCAGGATGCTGACGCCACTGCCCTGTCCGGCCCCAGCTTGCTTCGACTCCTGCCCTTGCTCCCATTCCACCAGGATGGACGGGCGCATCCGCTGGTTTTTGGGGTTCGCCGGGTCACAGGAGCCCCAGCCGAGACCGATCACAGGAACGCCCCGTGATCCGCCGCAGCCGAGGATCGTAACCCGTTGACCGCTCATGCGGCCGCCTGTCGGGGCGTTCCAGCGCGTGGGAACAGGCGGAAGAAATTCTCGGTGGAGATCCGGGCCATGTCCGCCGCGTCCACGCCCTTGACCTCGGCGACGCAGGCGGCAGTGTGGGCGACGTAGGACGGCTCGTTGCGCTTGCCGCGGAACGGCACCGGCGCCAGATATGGCGCGTCCGTCTCCACCAGAATCCGGTCCAGCGGGACGTCCTTCACGATGGCGCGGAGGTCTTCCGACTTCTTGAAGGTGACGATCCCGGACAAGGAGATGTAAAAGCCGAAATCAAGAGCGTCTTCAGCGAGTTGCCGCCCGGAGCTGAAGCAGTGAAGCAACCCGTTGACCGGCTGGCCAGCGGACTCATCGCGGATGATCCGCATGGTGTCGTCGTCGGCGTCGCGGGTGTGCACGATCAGCGGCAGGCCGGTCTCCAGGCTGGCGCGGATGTGCCGGCGGAAACACTCCTGCTGAACGTCGCGCGGGCTCTTGTCGTAGAAGTAATCGAGCCCGGTCTCGCCCAGCCCGATCACCTTCGGGTGCTTCGACAGCGCGACAAGGCGTTCGACGGTCACCCCGGCGATCTCCTCCGCCGCCTGATGCGGATGGACGCCGAGCGAGCACAGGACATCGTCGTAGCGCTCGGCGACCGCCAGGATGCGGTCGAAGCGCGACAGGTAGGTGCAGATGGTCACCATCCGCCCCACCCCCGCCTGCCGGGCGCGGTCGACGACCGCGTCCAGTTCCTCGGCGAAATCGGGAAAGTCGAGATGGCAGTGGCTATCGACCAGCATCGTTCGTCAGCTCTTCGCTTCGTCCACATAGCGCGGGAACACGCCCTGCGGCGTGGGCAGCGGCGTGCCGGGAACCAGCGCCCCGCCCGCCCCCAGCCGGTCGAACCCGCGGGCGTCCGGCCCCTGCGCCAGCTGGTCCAGGATCTTGGCCGAGGCTTCCGGCATGATCGGCTGGGTCAGGATGGCGAGGTGGCGGATGGTCTCGGCCAGCACGTACAGCACCGTGGCCATGCGCGCCGGATCGGTCTTCTTCAGCGCCCAGGGGGCCTGTTCGTCCACATAGCGGTTGCCGTCGCCGATCACCGCCCAGATGGCGTCCAGCGCCTTGTGGAAGGACTGCGACTGGATTTCCGCACGGACGATCGGCAGCAGGTTGCGGGCGGCGCCGAGCAGCGCGTTGTCGGCCTCCGTGAAGGCGCCCGGCTGCGGCACGGCGGCCCCGCAATTCTTGCCGATCATCGACAGGGAGCGCTGGACGAGGTTCCCGTAATCGTTGGCGAGGTTGCCGTTGATCCGCTGCACCATCTGCTTGTGCGAGAAGTCGCCGTCGTTGCCGAAGGGAACCTCGCGCAGCAAGAAGTAGCGGGTCTGGTCCAGGCCGTAGGTGTTGACCAGCGTCTCCGGCGCGATGACGTTGCCCAGCGACTTGGACATCTTCTGGCCTTCGATGGTCCACCAGCCATGCGCGAAGACGCGCTTCGGCGGGGCCAGCTTGGCGGCCATCAGGAAGGCCGGCCAGTAGACGGCGTGGAAGCGCAGGATGTCCTTACCGACCATGTGCAGGTTGGCCGGCCAGTATTTGGCGTACTCGCCGCTCTCGTCCGGGAAGCCGACCGCGGTGATGTAGTTGGCCAGGGCGTCCAGCCAGACATACATGATGTGGTCGGGGTTGCCGGGAACCGGGATGCCCCACTTGAAGGTGGTGCGGCTGACCGACAGGTCCTTCAGTCCCGACTTCACGAAGGCGACGACCTCGTTGCGCTTGCCGGCCGGGGCAATGAAATCCGGGTTCTGCTCGTAGAACTCCAGCAGACGGTCCTGCCAGGCCGAGAGGCGGAAGAAGTAGGACGGCTCCTCCACCCATTCGCACTCGGCACCGGTCGGGGCGATCTTCTTGCCGGCGGGCGAGGTCGTCAGCTCGTCCTCGCCGTAGAAGGCCTCGTCGCGCACCGAGTACCAGCCGGCGTAGCTGCCGAGATAGATCTCGCCGGCCGATTCCAGACGGCGCCACAGCTCCTGCACCGACGCGATGTGCCGCGGCTCGGTCGTGCGGATGAAGTCGTCGTTGGAGAAGTTCATCAGCGAGACGAGGTCGCGGAAGTTCTTCGACACGCGGTCGGTGAACTCCTGCGGCGCGATGCCGGCGTTCATGGCGGATTTCTCCACCTTCTGGCCGTGCTCGTCGGTGCCGGTGAGGAACTTCACGTCATAGCCGTCCAGCCGCATGAAGCGGGCCAGCACGTCGCAGGCGAGCGTGGTGTACGCATGCCCGATGTGGGGCACGTCGTTCACGTAGTAGATCGGAGTCGTCAGGTAGAAGGTCTTCGACCCGGTCATGGCAGAGGCTCTCCCGAGAATGCGCCGGCCCGGCGCGTCGCCGGCCCGGGTGGGCGTGGTGTGTCGTCCGTGTTAATTAGCAGCCGCTTCCAGCGTCGCCAAGGCGTTCAGGACCACCTGCTTGCGGTCGAGATTGGCGGATTCCGCACGGGCGAAGTGGCGTTGGACCTTTTCCCACACCTCCACCCAACGTTCAAGGCCGCGGGCGTTGGCCAGACGGGTCATCAAGGCGGCCTCCCCGGCCACAACCTCGGCCGGCCACGCGCCACGCGCCAGCGACCGGACGAAGCGGGCCAGCCACCAGACGAGCAGGTCGGTGGCCGTCTCGTAGAGCCCGTCGTCCTGCTTGCGGGTCAGCTTGTCGCCGAAGGCGTGGGCGGCGGTGATGTCCAGCCGCGGCAAGGTGCCGAGCAACCCGATCAGTTCCCGGTACAGGTCGAGCCCGCCGGCCTCGGCCAGCCCGATGGCCCGCCCGATGCTGCCCTCCGCCAGCCGGGCGAGCGCCGCCCGGTCCTCGCCACCGAGGTCCGGACGATGCTGGGCCAACAGGTTGAGAACCGTTTCCTCAGGAAGTGGTTGAAGCGTCAGCTTGCGGCAGCGCGAGCGGATGGTGGGCAGCATGCCGCCGGGGTTGTCGCTGACAAGCAGCAGCAGAGCGCCGGTTGGCGGCTCCTCCAAAATCTTAAGAATAGCATTCAAGCCGCTGAGATTCATACGGTCAGCGCCGTCGATCACGGCGACACGCCAACCGCCTTCGGCGGCGGTCTTGCGCAGGAAGGGGCCGATCTTGCGCACGTCGTCCACGGCGATGTCGCGCTTCAGCCGGTCGCGCTTCTCGTCGCGCTGGCGTTCCACGGTCAGCAGGTCGGCATGACCGCCCGAGGCCACGCGCCGGAAAACCGGGACGTCCGGAGACAGCGCCAAAGAGGCGGGCGGTGGCGGGGCGCCGAACAGGCCGGTGTCCGGCGGCTCGTGCCCTTGGGATAGGACGAAGCGGGCGAAGCGGAAGGCCAGCGTCGCCTTTCCGATTCCCGGCGGACCGCCGATCAGCCAGGCGTGCGGCAGCCGTCCGGAATTCCAGGCGTCGAGCAGCAAACGCTCGGCGTCCTCATGACCGGTCAGCTGGGGATTGCGGCGCGGGGCGAGGGCGTCCTCCTCCGCGACCGGCTCGGGCGCGCGGGCGCGGCTCACCTCAGGACGCTCCCAGGCGACGGGTCACATGGTCGAGAATGGCCGCCTGGACCGCTTCGACGGGGTGGCCAGCGTCGACGACCGCGCAGCGCTCCGGCTCGCGTGCGGCGATGTCGAGGAAGCCCTCGCGCAGGCGGTGGTGGAAGGCGACGTCCATGCGCTCATAGCGGTCCTCCCCGCCGCGGCGGGCGGCGGCGCGGGCCAGCCCGTCCTCCACCGGCAAGTCGAGGATCAGCGTCAGGTCGGGCCGAAAGTCGCCCAGGGCCGCAGTTTGGAGCGTGGCGACCAGCTCGCGCCCCAGCCCCAGCCCATAGCCCTGATAAGCCATCGTGCTGTCGAAGAAGCGGTCGCAGATGACCCAGTGGCCGGCTTCCAGCGCCGGCCAGACGGTGCGCTCCAGATGGTCGCGGCGGGCGGCGGTGTGCAGCAGCGCCTCGGTCACCGGCCCCCAGCGTCCGGTTTCCCCGGCCACCAGAAGGCCGCGGATCTCCTCCGCGCCCGGCGAGCCGCCGGGCTCGCGGGTCACCACGACCCGCTTCTCCCATTTGACGAGCGCGTCGGCGAGCAGGCGGATCTGGGTGGTCTTGCCCGCCCCCTCGCCGCCCTCCAGCGTGATGAACCGCCCGCGCGTCATGGTCTGCTCCCGATGGTGATGAGGCCCGCCGCGTTCCGGATTTCCGGCGGTGACGGGCCGGCTTACACCAATCAGCTCGCCCCGAAAATGAGGAACTTCGCCGCCGCCAGGGCGCGGCCGACGAAGCCCAGCTTCTCCACGTCCTGGGCGGCGACCACCGGGAACTCCTTGCCCGGGAAGCCCGGCGCCGACACCACCACCTTGCCGACCACGTCGCCCTTCTTCACCGGCGCGGCGACCGGCGCGTTGCTTACCAGCGACACCTTCATGCCGCCGCGGTCGGCGCGGGCCATGGTGACCTTCATGTCCTCCGGCACGGTGACCGGAACGGCGTCCTGCGCGCCCAGCCAGAGCGGCACCTGATCGACCGTCTCGCCCGCCTTGAACAGGGCGTAGGTGGCGAATTCGCGGAAGCCCCACTCAATCAGCCGGGCCGATTCGTCGGCACGGGCCTGCATGCTCGGCAGGCCGTTGACAACCAGGATGAGCCGGCGCCCTTCCCGCTCCGCCGAGGCGGTCAGGCCGTAGCCGCCGGCCTCGGTGTGGCCGGTCTTCATGCCGTCCACATCCATGCCGCGGTAGAGCAGCGGGTTGCGGTTGCCCTGGTTGATGCCGTGGTACTTGAACTCCCGGATCGAGTAATAGTGGTAGTATTCCGGGAAATCCTTGATCAGATGCTCGGCCAGGATCGCGAGATCGCGGGCGGTCATGTAGTGATTCGGGTCTGGCCAGCCCGTCGCGTTGGTCAGGTTGGTGTCCTTCAGCCCCAAATCACGGGCGCGCTTGTTCATGCGCTCGGCGAAGGCCGATTCCGAGCCGGCGAGACCTTCGGCGAAAACGATGCAGGCGTCGTTGCCCGACTGCACGATCACGCCCTTGATGAGGTCGTCCACCTTGATGTTGTTGTGCAGCTCCACGAACATCTTGGAGCCCTGCATCCGCCACGCGCGTTCCGACACCGGCAGCGTGCTGTCCAGCGTCAGACGGCCTTCCTTGATCGCGTCGAAGACCATGTACATCGTCATGATCTTGCTCATCGAGGACGGTGCCATGCGCTGATCCGGGCTCTTCTCGAACAGCACGGTGTTCGAGGTGATATCGACCAGGATCGCCTGCTTGGCGATGGTTTCGATGCTGGCGGCGTGAGCCACCGGCCCCACCCCCGCCGCGAACAGCGCGACCGCAAGGCCCATGGCGAAACGGGTGCGGGCAACGCGGGTGCGGACGACAGCGACCATGACAACTCCCTTCGAAACGCGGACTGGACAAGACGTGAAACGGAACGAGGCCCGGTGCCGGGCCAAGCTTGGACTGGGCTCGCTCGCGGGTGATCAATCAACCACGATTTTGGCGTCGGTAAGGCCGGCTTGGAGGATCTGGTTCAAAACGGCGTCGGCGGACTCCACGCTGGCCAGCGGCCCCACCCTCACCCGCTGAAGACGCTGCCGCCCCGCGACCGTCTGGGTGACCTGCGCCTGTTGGCCGAGCGAGGCCAGACGGGCGCGCACGCGGGTGACGTTGTCCTGGCTGCCGAAGGCGCCGACCTGGACGTAGATCTGCTCATAGGGCTTCACCGGAAGCTCGGCGACCACCGGGGCCGGAACGAAGCGACCGTCGACCATGTCGCCGGCCACCGTCGTGGGCGGCGGCACCGGGGCGCGGGTGACCGCGGCGGGAGTCGGACGGGCGACGCCGCCGACCTCCACCGAACCGCGCGGGGCGGCCTTCGGCGGCGGGCCGTCCAGTTCCGCCAGCATCGGCGCCGGCGTGCCCTGGCGGGCCGCGGCGGCGACCGCGCGGCTTTCCTCGGCCAGAATCTGCACGCGCACCTTGGCCGTGCCCGTGCCTTCGAACCCCAGCAATTGCGCGCCGCGCCGCGACATGTCGATGATTCGCCCGTTGGCGTAGGGGCCGCGGTCGTTGATGCGAACAACCAGCGACCGGCCGTTGTCGAGATTGGTGACGCGCACGAGGCTTGGCATGGGCAAGGTCTTGTGCGCGGCCGTCAGCTCATTTTGGTCGTAAACCTCGCCGTTGGCGGTGACCTTTTGGTGGAATCCCGGCCCATACCAGGAGGCGATCCCGGTTTCACTGTAGGAGTAATCCTCGGCGGGGTAATACCAGACGCCGTTGACCTGATAAGGCTTGCCGACCTTGTAGACGCCGCTACGCGGCAGTCCGGAGGAGGATGGCGCGGGCGGCGCGGACGCGCAGGCGGCGAGCGTCAGCGCCCCTGCGAGCACTACCGCCCCCCTCAGCATATGCGCGCGTCGCATGGCCCCACCCCGCTAAATCTGGTGGCGCCACTCTAGCCGAGTTACCTCTCCGCGCCAACCGCGCAACACCCGTCAGGAGCCCGCCTGCGCTGCAGCGCGGTCATGGGCGGGCCCCGGAAACAGCGAATCGGTCCGCCCCATCAGGCGGTAGGCGACGAGGCCGACCCATTCGCGGACCGGGTCCTGGAGCGCGTCGATCTGCTTGTCGAACTCGAACCGGACGAAAGGCCGTCCGCCGAAGCGCGTGCGGTAATCGACCGGATAGGGAATGACGTCCCAACCAACCTGCCGGAAGATGCCAACCGACCGCGGCATGTGCATCGCCGAGGTCACGAGGACCCAGGTCTCCCCCGGCTTCGGCCGGACCAGCCGCTGGCTGAACAGGGCGTTCTCCCAGGTGTTGCGGGACTCGTTCTCGTAGGTCACGCGGTCCGGGTCGATTCCGACCTGCCGTAGGGCGCCGCGCACCGCGATGTCCTCGCGCAGTTCCAGGGCGTCCTGCCCGGCCAGACGCCCCGAGCCGCCGGTGAAGACCGCATGGGCCTGGGGATATCGGCGGATCAGCTCGGCAAAGCCCAGGACACGCTCCGCCGCGTCGTTGACGGACGGCTCGCCGCGATCGCGGGTGATCGGTGGGTTCACCGCCCCGCCCAGCATGATGATGCCGTCCACCCGCTCCGGCAACTCGGGGCGGGGAAAACGCTCTTCCAGCGGCAGCGCGACCCACGAGGCGATCGGCGTGACCATGACGACCACGAAGCCCACGGTCACCGCCACGACCAGCCGCCGCCCCCAGTGGGCCAGACGGCGGGTGAACAGCAGCGCCGTTCCGGCGGAGAGGATCAGCACGAGCAGATTGCCCGGCGAAACCAGGAGCCACAGCAGCTTCGACAGCACGAAGGACAACAGCCGACCTCCCCTTTCGATTTTCAGCGGTTTGTAGATACGGACGCTCACCCGCGATGCCCAGGGGGCGACGGCACGGTAACGAATCCGCCATCAATCCGTAACAGCGGCGTCTTCGGCGGCGGGTAAGGTCCGCGGCGCAACCAAGGATTTCCCGCATATGCTGTCGAACATTTCCATCGGCACGCGAATCGCGCTGCTGGTCGCCGCGTCCGTGGTCACCTTGGGCCTTCTGGGCGGGACGGTCACCGTCGGCGCCCAGCGCATGTTCGAGGCGACCGCGGAGTTGGACCAGTTCCGCGACGCCTACGAGCACACCGCCGCCATCGAGCGCCGGGCCAGCCGCCTGCGCTTCCAGGCGCTGCGCTTCGTGGCTGACCGGGACGAGGCGGCGGCCGAGGCCTTCGCGAAGAATGCGGAGGATGCCTCGCGCCTGCTGGACAATATCAAGGAGCGCGGTGCCGAACGCCTGCCCCAGGATGAGTTGGACCACCTGTCGCAGGGCATCGGCACGCTGAAGGAGCGGTTCTCGTCGGTCGTCGCACGAGCGAAGGAACTGGGGCTGTCCGACGACAGCGGCCTGCGTGGAGTGTTGCGCGCCTCGGCCCGCGCCATCGAGGACGAGTTGAAGCAGTGGCCGAACGCCGACAAGCTGACCGGCCGCATGGAGTCCATGCGGAAGATGGAGAAGGACTTCATCATCTACAGCGACGAATCGCTGCTGTCCGGCCACCGCAAGGCCTTCAACGAATTCACCTTCTTTCTGGCCGATTCGGGCCTGGACACGGCCACCCAGACCAAGCTGGAGAAGCAGGCCCGCACCTATCGCACCGACCTCGGCCGCTTCGTCGACGCCACCAAGGCCTTCCGGGCCGAGGTGCAGACCTTCAACGATGCCTTCCAGGCGATGGTGCCGCGTTTCGAGGCCCTTCTGGAGTCGGCCAACGCCGGCATGGCCGGGGCGGTGGAGACGCAGAACCGGGTGCGCGGCGAGGTGATCGCCAACGTGCTCCAGGTCGGCTCCGTCCTGCTGGTCGGCTTCGCGATCATCAGTCTGCTCGTCGCCCGCAGCATCACCCGGCCCCTGCGGCTCATCGAGGGCGTGATGGAGCGGTTGGCAGGCGGCGACCGGACGGCCACCGTGCCGGAGACCGGGCGGCGCGATGAGATCGGCGCGATGGCCCGCGCTGTCAGCGTGTTCAAGGAGAATCTTCAGCGCACGCATGAGCTGGAGCAGGAGTCCCGCCGGGCCGAACGGCGGGCGGAGGAGGAGCGGGAAAACGCACTCCGCGCCATTGCCCATGACTTCGATTCGGCTTTCGGGCGGGTGCTGCACACGGTCAGCCACGCCGCCGATCAGATCCGCAACGGCGCGCACATCCTGCGCGACACCGCGGAGAAGATGAAGGAGCAGGCGCTCGACACGTCGGAGAAGGCGGAGCAGACCTCCGAGGTCGTCGGCATCGTCAACAACGTGTCGCGCACCCTCTCCGCCTCCATCGGTGAGATCGGCGGGCGGGTGACCACCTCCAGCACGGCCATCCGTCGCGCCGTGGATCACGCCCGGCAGAGCGACTCGGCGGTGGCCGCGCTGGCCGACAGCTCGCAGCGTATCGGCGAGATCGTCCGGTTGATCAACGACATCGCCGGGCAGACAAACCTGTTGGCCCTGAACGCCACCATCGAGGCCGCCCGCGCGGGAGAGGCCGGCAAGGGCTTCGCCGTCGTTGCGTCGGAGGTGAAGGTGCTGGCCAACCAGACCGCCAAGGCGACCGAGGACATCGCCGGTCAGGTCGGCGCCATCCAGGAGGCCACCGGCTCCGTCGTCGAGGCGATCCGGGCCATCCGCACCACCGTGGAAGAGGTCGCCCACCTGTCGGAAGACGTGTCCGCCGCCGTGCGCGACCAGCTTGAGCAGACCGAGGAGATCGTCGGCGCGGTGGGCCGGGCCAACGACAACACCCACGAGGTGACCGAAAGCGTCAGCACCATGGCGATCACCGCCGCGGAAACCGGCAAGTCGGCCATCGAGATGATCTACTCCGCCGCGCAGCTGGCGGACGAGCTCCGGCAGCTCGAAGCCGACGCCGACCGGTTCGTGTCCTCCATCAAGATTTGAGGCATCAGGCCGTCAGGCATTCTTCAGACAAAGAGAAAGGGCAGGAGCCGAAGCCCCTGCCCTTTCTCGTTTTCGGGGCGTGGATGACCGGCCTTACGCGGCCAGCATCTCCAGCGCCTTCTGCAGCTTGTCGCGGGCCTGCTCCGCGGTGTCGCGGCGGTCGCGCTGCTCCTCGATCACCTCTTCCGGCGCCTTGGCGACGAACTGCTCGTTCGACAACTTGGCGTCGATCTTCTTGATCTCGCCGGACAGCTTCTCGATCTCCTTGGTCAGGCGCGCCCGCTCCTTGTCGAGGTCGACGATGCCCTCCAGCGGCAGGATCAGCGTGGCCTCGTCGAGCACGGCCTGGACGGCGCTCTTCGGCACCGGGCCGGACAGCGGCTCGGCGCTGGCCAGACGGCCCATGCGCAGGATCAGGTCGCGGTGCGTGTCCAGCCGCTTCAGGCTCTCCGGACCGGCGTCCTTCAGCTTCAGCTCGATCTGTGCCGCGGGCGGGACGTTCATCTCCGACCGCATGGAGCGGACCGAGGAGATCGTCCGAACCACCCAGTCCATCTCGTCGCGGGCGGCGGGGTCGATCAGCTCCGCGCCGTGCTCCGGCCAATGGGCGGAGATCAGGCGGTTCGCCCGGTCGCCCGAAAGCTGCTCCCACAGCTCCTCCGTGATGAAGGGCATCAGCGGATGCAGCATGTGCAGGATCTCGTCCAGTACCCAGGCGGTGGTCGCCCGCGTCTCGGCGATGGCCGCCTCGTCCGCGCCGTTCAGGATCGGCTTGGTGAACTCCAGGTACCAGTCGCAGAAGGTGCCCCAGGTGAAAGCGTAGGCGGTGTTGGCGGCCTCGTTGAACTTGTACGCCTCGATGGACTCGCCGACTTTCTTCGCCGCCTCCGCCAGGGCGCCGACGATCCAGCGGTTCACCGTCTGGGTCAGTCCGACCGGCTTGAAGCCGGGGATCGGGGCCACCCCGTTCATCTGGGTGTAGCGCGCCGCGTTCCACAGCTTCGTCGCGAAGTTGCGGTAGCCCTCGACGCGGCTGACCGCCAGCTTGATGTCGCGGCCCTGGGCGGCCATGGCCGTCAGGGTGAAGCGCAGGGCGTCGGTGCCGTACTGGTCGATCAGGTCCAGCGGGTCGATCACGTTGCCCTTGGACTTCGACATCTTCTGGCCCTTTTCGTCGCGGACCAGGGCGTGGATGTAGACCGTCCGGAAGGGCACGTCCTTCATGAAGTGCAGGCCCATCATCATCATCCGGGCGACCCAGAAGAAGATGATGTCGAAGCCCGTCACCAGCACGTCGGTCGGGTAATAGCGCGCCAGTTCCGGAGTCTCATCCGGCCAGCCCAGCGTGGAGAAGGGCCACAGGGCCGACGAGAACCAGGTGTCCAGCACATCCTGGTCGCGGGTCAGTTCCACGTCCTTGCCGTAGTGGGCCTTGGCCGCGGCGATGGCCGCCTCTTCGGTCTCCTCGACGAAGAAATGGCCGTCCGGACCGTACCAGGCGGGAATTTGATGGCCCCACCAGATCTGGCGGCTGATGCACCAGGGCTGGATGTTGCGCATCCATTCGAAATAGGTGTTCTCCCACTGCTTGGGGACGAACACGGTCTTGCCGGTCTCCACCGCCTCGATGGCCGGTTTGGCGAGCGTGGCGGCGTCCACGTACCACTGGTCGGTCAGCCAAGGCTCGATGGCGACGCCGGAGCGGTCGCCGTGCGGCACCATGTGGGTGTGCGGCTCGATCGTCTCCAGCAGGCCCAGCGCCTCCAGCTCGGCCACGACCTTCTTGCGCGCCTCGTAGCGGTCGAGCCCGCGGTAGGCCTCGGGAACCTCGTCGCCCGTGATGCGGGCGTCGCGGTCCATGATGTTGATGGCCGCAAGGTTGTTGCGCCGCCCGACCTCGAAGTCGTTGAAGTCGTGGGCCGGGGTGATCTTCACGGCACCCGAGCCGGTTTCCGGATCGGCGTACTCGTCACCGACGATGGGAATCCGACGGCCGACCAGCGGCAGGACGACATTCTTGCCGATCAAGTCTTTGTAGCGCTCGTCCTCCGGATGCACGGCGACGCCGGTGTCGCCGAGCATCGTCTCGGGGCGCGTGGTGGCGACCACGATGAAGCGATCCGCCTCCCCTTCGATCGGGTAGCGGAAGTGCCAGAGGTTGCCCTTGATCTCCTTCTGCTCGACCTCGAGGTCGGAGATGGCGGTGTGCAGCTTGGGGTCCCAGTTGACCAGCCGCTTGTCCTTGTAGATCAGGCCCTGCTTGTGCAGTTCCACGAACACCTTGCGGACGGCGCGGCTCAACCCCTCGTCCATGGTGAAGCGCTCGCGCGGCCAGTCGGGCGAGGCGCCCAGCCGGCGGAGCTGGCGGGTGATGGTTCCGCCCGATTCGGCCTTCCACTCCCACACCTTGTCGATGAAGGCGTCGCGGCCGAAGTCGTGGCGCGTCTTGCCGTCCTTGGCGAGGTTCCGTTCCACGACCATCTGGGTCGCGATGCCGGCGTGATCGGTACCCGGCTGCCACAGAGCGTCGCGCCCGCGCATCCGGTTGTAGCGGGTCAGAACGTCCTGGAGCGTGAAGGTCAGCGCATGGCCCATGTGCAGGCTGCCGGTCACGTTCGGCGGCGGCATCATGATGGTGTAGGGCTTGCCGTTCGACTCGGTCTTCGCCGCGAACGCGCCCGACTCTTCCCACAGCCGGTAGTGCTTTTCCTCGACCTCGGCGGGCCGGTACGTCTTTTCCAACATCACCAGGAACTTTCGCTTACGAATTCAAACGGAATGCGTGGCGGGCGTGACGCCGCTCAGAATTTCTGGGAGCGCCGGATCATCCGGTCGATTTCCTGCTGGACCAGCCGCTCGACGATGGTCGGCAGATTCTCGTCCAGCCACTCCTTCAGCAGCGGCTTCAACAGCTCGCGGACGACCTCCTCCACGGTGCGGACGCCGACGGGCATCGGGCCGATGGACAGGTCGTCGCCGAGCTGGCGCGCCAGATGCGTGAAATGGTGGGACGATTCCTCGGCCACCCGGCGGGAGATCAGCCCGTCGTCGAGACCCGACGCACGGACACGCGGTCGCGGCGGGGGCGGCTCGTCGTCGTCGAAATCGTCGAAGGCCGGCGCCGGACGTTTCGCGGCCGGCCGCGGCGGCGGGGGCGGCGGTTCGGGGTCCGGCGCATGATACGCCGGCTCCGGGTCGGCCATGCCGCCGAAGGATGGCTCGTCGCGCCACGGATCGGGCTCCGGCTCGTCGGGCTCGTCCCTCCCCTCGTCCTGGAGCATCTGGGTGAGTTCCAGAACGTCATCGTCATCGTCGTCGTCCATGGGAGGGGGCGGCGGCGGCGGAGGAGGCGGTGGTGGCGGTGGAGGAGGTGGGGGCGGCGGAGGGGGCGCCGCTTCCGCCTTCGCGGGTTCGCCATCCTCCGAGATGATGCGGCGGATGGAGGCGAGGATCTCCTCCATCGACGGTTCTTGCTGGCCTTTATCGCTCATCGTGGCAAACCCGGGGACGTCATCCTGACGCGGACACTAGGGCAGGACTGGGTAAAAAGCCACCAGACAAAAACGGCCCGCCGAGGCGGGCCGTTTCGATCATCCGGGAACGATCACCCAGGACGGGATGTTCAAGTGCGATCACTCCGGAACGCCGGTACCGATCCACTTGTTGCGCACCTGCTTGTAGTGCGTGTCGGCATCGTAATACTGGACCGGCAGGTTGAGCTGCCGCGCCGTCAACTGGCCGATCGCGCCGAGGACCGTGAAGGCCTGCACCATTTCGGTCCGCTGGGCGCGGACGAGGTTGACGCGGGCGTTGAGCAGTTCCTGCTCCTGGTTCAGCACGTCGAGGACGGTCCGCGAGCCGACCTGGGCTTCCTGCCGCACGCCTTCCAGCGCGATCTCGGCGGCCCGGATCTGGGAGTTGTAGGACTCGATGCTCGCCCGCGCGGCCTGCAGACCTTGCCATGCGCTGATCGCCGCCTCGACCGCCTGACGGCGCGTGTCGTCGATCTGCAGGCGGGCCTGATTCGCCGTGTGCTTCGCCTCGCGGGTCAGCGCTTCCGGCAGGCCGGCCTGGTAGAGCGGAATGGTGATCTGGGCGGTGAGTTGGGCGCCGTCCTGCCGCTTGATGTCGATGCCCGACGAGCGGCCCGCGTCGATGGTGCGGTTCGCCTGGGCCGACAGGTTGGCCGACGGGAGCAGGCGGCCGAACTGCTGGTCCACTGCCTCGCGCTGCGCCGCCTCCGTATAGGTGGCCGACAGCACCGACGGGTTGTTGGAGCGCGCCATCTCGACGACTTCGTCCAGCGTTCCCGGCAGCTTGAACTTCGGCTTCGGCGCCTTCAGCTTGCCCGGCATCGAGCCGACGACGCGCTCGTAGGTCGCTCGCGACGCCTGGAGCGTGCCTTCGGCGGAGATGCGGGCGGCGATGGAGGCGGCAAGACGCGATTCGGACTGGCTGACGTCGGTTCGGGTGTATTCGCCGACGCGGAAGCGGTCGCGGGCGGCGTCGAGCTGACGGCGCAGCACCTGCTCGTTGTTCGCCTGAAGTTCCAGAACCGCCTGGTTCTGCACGACGTCCAGATAGGCTGCCGCGGCGTTCAGCAGGATCTGCTGTTCGTTGGCGAGCACGGTGGCGCGCTGGGCTTCGACGGTGCGCTCGGCACGGCGGACGGCCGGACCTACGGTCGCGTCGTAGAGCGGCTGGGTGGCGGTGACGCCGACGCTCTTGGCGTTGTTCTCGGAACCGGTTTCGCCGCCCTGAAAGGTGCTGTTGGTGGCGTTTCGGGTGATGTCCGCCGTCGCCCGCACCGTCGGACGGTAGCCGGACAGGGCCTGCGGGACGCTTTCGTCCACGGCGCGCTGGCGGGCGCGCTGCGCGGCGAGCGCCGGGTTGTTGGAATAGGCCTGCGCTAGCGCGTCTTCGAGGGATTGGGCCGATGCGGTGTCGATGCCCCCGACGAAGGCAACCCCCAGCGTGAGGGCGGTCGCCATCAAATGGCGCGCGAAACGGCTTCGCACAGTCATGTTCAATAGACCTTCATGTTCGGGTCGATTCGGCGCGCCCAGGCATCCACCCCGCCATTCAGATTGGTGGCGCGGGAAAATCCCTGGGAACGCAACCACATGGTCACCTGCGCACTGCGCCCGCCGTGGTGGCAGACGACCACGATGTCGCGGTCCCGCGGCAACTCCCCGACGCGGGCGGGCAGCGCCCCCATCGGAATGTGGAGGCTGTCGGGAAGGGCGCAGATGGCCACCTCCCCCGGTTCCCGGACGTCGAGCACCAGCGGATCGCCACCCGATGTCCGGATGCGGTCCAGATCCTCGACGTCCATGTCAAACGGCGCCGGCATGCCTTGATTCTCCGCTGCGGGCCGCAGGACCGCGGCCGGTGAAAGGCAAGGTGACAGGCTGGGGGACAGGTCGAAAGGGGCCGAAGCCCCTGGGGTCAGTCTTTCTGAGATCAGAATACAAATTTCGGCTTGGCTTCGAAACCCGGCAACGGGTGCGGATGCGCCTCGAACAGCGTGCGGGCCGAGGTGACTCCGCCGCTGCGCTGAAACAGCTTCACTTCACCGACCCTGCGGTCGCCCAGAACGGCGGCGACCAGCCGCCCGCCCTCGGTCATTTGGGCCAGGATGCCCTCCGGCACCTCCGACACGAGGCCTTCGATGACGATCACGTCGTAGGGGGCCTGCTGGGGATAGCCTTCGGTCAGCGGAGCGGCGATGACGACGGCGTTGTCAACGCCGACCGCGCTCAGCGATTCCGTGGCCTGCCGGGCCAACTCGGCGTCGGACTCGATGCCGACGACGGTCGCCGCGAGGCGGGCCAGAACGGCGGTCGAATAGCCGGAGCCGCTGCCGATGTCGAGCACGACGTCGGTCTCATCGATGCCCACTTCCTGAAGCATGCGGGCGAAGACCATCGGCTCCATCAGATAGCGGCCATTGCCGATGGCGAGATCCTCGTCCACATAGGCGAAGCCGCGCGCCGCCTTCGGCACGAACTGTTCACGAGGAATGTCGAGCATGGCATCGACCAGACGCTGGTCGGTCACCTTGTTCGGTCGGATCTGCCCTTCGACCATGTTGAGACGGGCGGCGGCGTATTCGGACATGGCGGTCGCTTACAATCTGGTGGATGGAGCGCGGCGCCAAGCCGTGGTACGCGGCCTCGCTGCCTCGTCGCGTATATATCTTCAAAGTCTCACGAACACAACGCCGCACCGGATGATCGAAATACGCCACGAAGGCGCTTGACCACCCCTGTGAACAGCAGTATACGTCCGCTCCCACGCTGCGGCGCTCCCGCTAGGGGGTGCCGGACGCAAGGATGGCGCGGTGGCAGAGTGGTGATGCAGCGGACTGCAAATCCGTGTACGTGGGTTCGATTCCCGCCCGTGCCTCCATCCTTGATACGGCTGAGACATCAGAAAAATCAAAGCGTTCGATGAGCATCGCGCCTCTACAGGCCGGTGCTTTTTCGCGTTTTCGCGTCGCGTCGGCGCCGCCATCCGCCCTGCCCCAGCCGTCGATTTTTTGCCATCAAAAGACTTGGCAAGCGTCAGAGGGTCCGCTATATAGCCGCCCACGCCGGACGTTGCGCCTCGCAAAGGCCGGTCAGACTGATCCCGGTTAGCTCAGTCGGTAGAGCAGCGGACTGTTAATCCGCGTGTCGCTGGTTCGAGTCCAGCACCGGGAGCCACTTCGATGAAAAGGCCGAGTCCTCGCGGGCTCGGCCTTTTCTCATAGCGGTCATTCGTAGTATCCTTTCACCGCCACCGCTTCCGGCATCATCCGAAGGAACGAGCGTTCCGACCGAAGGCTTGATGCCGCCGCAGCACTTCCGGCGTTACAATTCCACGGTACACCCATCCGAGTCGGGATTGCGCCTGTTCAGCGGTGGAGGCGACCCATGTCCATTCTCCCCCTCAGTTTTCGACCCTTCACGCCCAAGGGTGTGCCCCCTCGGCCCGATGGCCGGCAGGAAGACGGTGGCTGGGTCGCCGCGGTGGCGATCGTCGCCCTGGCCATGGTGGTGGCCATCGCCCTGCTGGGCGTCGATTGGCACCGGATGCTGGTCCGCGGCGAGGCCGTGCTGCCGGAAAACCAGCGGTCCATGGTGGTCACACCGATGCCCCGCTAAAATGCCCGGCTGAATCGGATGCCTGATGGCCCGATGACCGGGCGGGCCATCCACTGCGGATGTCTATCGAGATTGTGGGTCTTCGTAGATCAGGCGGTTGTCCGCGGCCTCGCCGGCAGGGTCGCCAATGTCGCGTTTCCATTCGCCGCACCAGTCGGTGGACAGGGTGATCGGAAAGCGCCCTTCCGTGTCGCGCGGGGTCACCTGCGGCGGAAAGCGGCGGCACAGTCCCTTCGGTCCCCTCTGGCGGATGCCCTGCCCTTCCCAGAACAGGCAAGTGTAGCAATTGTCGATTCGCTTCATCGTGGGGACGCGCTCCTTCCTTCAACGACGGCGCCCCGGAACGGCAATCCGGTCCGGGAGCGGCGGCAGTGTCGGCCAGCCGCCCCCTCCGCGTCGATGAAGAAATGCGCGCCGGTGTCGGCGGCGGTGCGTCACTCGTGCCGCGGCTTGCCTTTGCGCATGTCGTCGGAGTGCTGGGCGTAGAAGGCCTTGATCTCCGCATCCAGTTCGAGCTTCCGGCGCTCGCCGGACGAACCGGCGGGCTCGTCGGCGAGACGCTGGAACTCCGCCACCGCCTGTTCGAGTTCATGTTCGCTGTTGATGGGCATCCTCGCCGTCCTTCGTGGTGTCGTTGACGCGGGTAACGTTTGTCGGCGGGTGGAGGTTTCACGCATCGGACAGGTGCGCCTCCGTCAAATCGGAGAACCCCTTGATGCAAGCGCCCTGACGCTCATGTTTAATTCGGGGATCGAGCAATCCGGCGTCCCGCCCGACTCGACTCCGGCAAGGGAGGGAAGCATGACGGGTCGCTGGCGCCGCATCTCCTGGACGTTGACCCTCTCAACGACCTGCCTTGCAGCCTTCCTTTCCGTGATCGTTCCCGCCCACGCCGCGCGGGCGGACCAGCTCGACGCGGCGAAGCTGGCGGGTGCCCTGGTCCGCATCTCCGCCACCATTCTGCCCGACAGCCAGAGCGCCCGCTCGCTCGGCACGGAGCGCGAGGGAACCGGCGTCGTCATCGACGGGTCCGGACTGATCCTCACCATCGGCTACACGATTCTGGAGGCGTCCCAGCTTCAGGTCACCACCGGCGAGGGGCGCGGCTATCCCGCGGAATTCGTGGCGTACGATCAGGCCAGCGGATTCGGGCTGCTGCGCGCCGGCATGGGCTTCAGCGCCGCCCCCGTCCGGCTTGGCGACTCCGACGCGATCAAGGAGGGGGAGCGCGCCATGGTGCTCACCCGGCAGGGGTCCACCGGGGTGCAGCCGGTGCTGATCGCCGCGAAACGCGAGTTCGCCGGCTATTGGGAGTATCTGCTGGACGAGGCGATCTTCACCACGCCGCCGATCATGGGCTTCAACGGCGCCGCCCTGATCGACCGTAAGGGCGAGCTGGTCGGGATCGGCTCGCTGATCGTGCGTGACGCGGTGCCGGCCCATGGCGGGATTCCCGGCAACATGTTCGTTCCGGTCTCCGCACTGAAGCCGATCCTGGCCGACCTGCTGGCGTTCGGGCGACGACAGGAGCCGGCGCGGCCGTGGCTGGGCGTCACGCTGCGCGAGGAGCAGGGCCGCCTGATGGTCGAGCGGGTCACCCCGCAGAGCCCCGCGGCGACCGTGGGAATCCGACCGGGCGACATGATCGTCGGGGTCGCCGGCCAGCGGCCGAAGGGATTGGCGGACTTCTACCGCAAGGTCTGGGATCTCGGTCCCGCCGGCGTCACCGTGCCGCTGGAACTGCTGCGCGGCCCCAAGCTGGAACCGGTCGCCGTCCCGTCCGCCGACCGCTACAGCACGCTGAAACTGAACCCGACCTTCTGAGGGAAAATCCCCGGTCGCCTCGCTCCGGACGGGCGGATGCGCTACATCCTTGGACCGTGAACGCATCGCAAGCCAAGGAGTCCCGCCCGTGGATCATCCGGACATCGAGGTCCAAGAGAAGAAGAGGGCCTACAACGGCTATCTCAAGGTCGACGTCTACCGCCTGCGCCACAAGAAGTTCGACGGTTCCTGGACCGGCGTCCTGCCGCCGCGGGAGGTTTGCGTGCGCGGCGAAGCCGTTGGCGTGCTGCTCTACGATGCGGAGCGGGACAGCGTGGTGCTGATCGAACAGTTCCGGGTCGGCTCGGCTTCGGCCAGCGGGCGGGGGTGGCTCACGGAAATCGTCGCCGGCCTTCTGGACGAAGGCGAGACGCCGGAACAGGTGGCGCGGCGCGAGGCCATGGAGGAGGCCGGCTGCACCGTCCAGGACATCGAGATGATCTGCGACTACTACCCCAGCCCGGGCGCCTACGACGAGCATGTCACCGTCTTTTGCGGGCGGGTGGACAGCCGGGGCCTCGCCGCGACGGGTGGCTGCGCGGACGAGCACGAGGACATCCGCATCATGGTCGTCCCGGCGGACGAGGCGATCCGGCTGCTCGACGAGAACCGGCTGAACAACTCAATCGCCATCATCGCGCTCGGCTGGTTCGCGCGGAACCGCGACCGGCTGCGCGCCAAATGGGATGGAAAATAGAGGGGATCGGAAACCGGAAAGAACGAAGAAACTTCGTTCAATACTGCATTTCACAAGCCGACCTTGAATTCCCTGGTGCGCAATCCGATAGTGTTGCCCGGCTCATCATTCGATTCGGGAGACAGTCCGTGGACATCCGCACCGGCTTCATCGGCTCCATCGGCAACACGCCGCTGATTCGGCTGGAAGGGCCGTCGAAGGCCACGGGATGCGAGATCCTGGGCAAGGCGGAGTTCCTCAACCCCGGCGGGTCGGTGAAGGACCGCGCGGCCCTCGCCATCGTCCGCGACGCCGAGCGCCGGGGCCTGCTGCGCCCCGGCGGCACCATCGTGGAGGGCACGGCGGGCAACACGGGCATCGGGCTGGCGCTGGTCGGCAACGCGCTCGGCTACCGCACCGTGATCGTGATGCCGGAGACGCAGAGTCAGGAGAAGAAGGACATGCTGCGTCTGGTCGGCGCGGACCTTCGTCTGGTGCCGGCGGTGCCCTACTCCAACCCCGACAACTACGTCCGTTACTCGGGCCGTCTGGCCGAGGAACTGGCGAAGACCGAGCCGAACGGCGCCGTCTGGGCCAACCAGTTCGACAATGTGGCGAACCGCGAAGGCCATCGCCTGACCACCGGTCCGGAAATCTGGACCCAGACCGAGGGGCGGATCGACGCCTTCACCTGCGCGGTGGGCAGCGGCGGCACGCTGGCCGGCGTCGGGCTGGCTCTGAAGGAGCGCAACCCGGACGTCCGCATCGTTCTGGCCGACCCGATGGGTGCCTCCCTCTACCATCACTACGCCCATGGGACGCTGAAGGCCGAGGGCAGTTCGATCACCGAAGGCATCGGTCAGGGCCGCATCACCGCCAACCTGGAGGGCGCTCCGGTCGATCAGGCGCTGCAGATTACCGACGAGGAGGCCCTGCCGATCATCTTCGACCTGATCAAGTCGCAGGGTCTCGTTCTGGGCGGTTCCAGCGGAATCAACGTGGCGGCGGCCATCCGCATCGCCAGGGAGATGGGGCCGGGCCACACCATCGTGACGATTCTCTGCGACGGCGGGCAGCGCTACCAATCGAAGCTCTTCAATCCGGCCTTCCTGCGTGAGAAGAATTTGCCTGTGCCCGATTGGCTGGATTCGTAAACGCACCCGAGGTTCCATGGAGCTGATCTTCCGCGAGGACGCCTACGCCACCTCCTGCGCCGCCACCGTGACCGTCGCGGACGAGCGGGGCATCCGATTGGACCGGACGGTCTTCTACCCCAACGGCGGCGGCCAGCCCGGCGACACCGGGCTGCTGCGCGTCGCCGGCGCCACGCTGCGCATCGTGGACACGGTGAAGGGCGACGGGCCGGACGACGTCATCCACGTGCCCGAGCCCGGCGCGGCCCTGCCCGCCCCCGGCACCCCGGTGGAGGCGGAGATCGATTGGGACCGCCGGCATCGCCACATGCGGATGCACACGGCGCTGCATCTCGTCTGCGCGGTGCTTCCCGGCGCCTCGATCACCGGCGCCCAGGTCGGGGCGGAGCGCAGCCGGGTCGATTTCAACGTGCCGACCGAAGGGCTCGACAAGGAGGCCATCGCGGCGGCCCTGAATCGGCTGGTCGCCGCGGACACGCCGGTCGGCTCTCTGTGGATCACCGACGCGGAGCTGGACGCCAACCCCGACCTGATCCGCACCCTGACGGTCAAGCCGCCACGCGGCTACGGCCGCGTCCGGCTGGTGGACATCGCCGGGGTGGACCGTCAGCCCTGCGGCGGCACCCATGTGAAGCGGCTGGGCGAGATCGGCGGGCTCGACGTCGTGAAGATCGAGAACAAGGGCAAGCAGAACCGGCGCGTGATCGTCGCGCTGCGTGATTGAACGGGGAGATATTTCATGACCGAGTCGCACACCACGCTCACCCTCCCCGGCCCGATCGTTCCGACGGGCTGGTTGGCGGAACGGCTGCACCAGCCGGGCCTGCGCGTCCTCGACGCTTCCTGGTTCATGCCCGGCTCCGACCGCGACCCGCGCGCCGAGTTCCTGGAGCGGCACATTCCCGGCGCCGTGCGCGTCGACATCGACGAGGTGGCGCAGCCGAACACCCACCCCCTGCCGCACATGGTGCCGGACGAGGCGACCTTCGCCGCCAAGGTCGGGGCGCTCGGCGTCGGCAGCGGCGACACGGTGATCGTCTATGACAGCGCCGGCATGGCCACCGCCGCCGCGCGTGTCTGGTGGATGTTCCGCCTGTTCGGGCATGGCCGCGTCGCCGTCCTGGACGGAGGCCTGCCGAAATGGATCGCGGAGGGCCGGCCTCTGGAATCCGGTCCGGCCGATCCGGCGCCGGCGGAGTTCACGGCAGCGCTGCGGCCCGGTCTGCTGCGCCGGGCCGACGATGTCCTCGCCAACATCGACTCGCGGGCGGATCAGGTGGTGGACGCCCGTGGCGCCAACCGCTACGAGGGCGCCATCGTCGAGCCCTGGCCGGGCCGCCGCAGCGGGCGCATTCCCGGCAGCCTGAACCTGCCCTACACGGAGCTGATCGACGCGGAGAGCAAGACCCTGCTGCCGCCCGAGTCCATCGCGGAACGGGCGAAGGGCGCCGGACTCGATCTGGAGCGTCCCATCGTCGCTTCCTGCGGCAGCGGCGTGACCGCCTGCGTGCTGGCGCTCGGGCTGGCCGCGGCCGGCAAGGAGGACGTGGCCGTTTATGACGGGTCCTGGGCGGAATGGGGGCTGCGCAGCGATCTGCCGCTGGAGACTGGACCCCAGAAAACCGAACCGGTGACTCGGTGAGCGACGCGCTGAGCATCCGTCATTACGAGGCGGCGGACCGCGACGACGTGGTGGCTCTGTGGACCGCCTGCAACCTCGTCGTGCCGTGGAACGACCCGGTGGCCGACATCGCGCTCGCCGTGTCGAAGCCGAACGCCACGATCCTGATCGGCCGCGCGGCAGAGCGGACCGTGGCCTCCGTCATGGTCGGTCATGACGGGCACCGCGGCTGGTTCTACTATCTGGCGGTCGATCCCGCCTGCCGCGGGCATGGCCATGGCCGTGCGATGGTCCGGGCGGCGGAGGGCTGGCTGGTGGAGGCCGGCATGCCCAAGGCGCAACTCATGGTGCGCGCGACGAACCACGCCGTGGTGGCGTTCTATGAGCGGCTGGGCTATGCCACCGGTCCCGTTACCGTGATGCAGAAATGGCTGAAGACCGATTCTCCCTGACTCCGCCTCCCCGGACGTCCCTGTCGCCCTCCCGGATCGCGGCGCCGGTGCCGCTCGGCTGCTTGTCCGTCATCGTCACCTATCTGGAGATGACGGCCCCGCCGGCCCACGCGCCCCTGCCCCGGCCGGTGGGTGACGTGGCGCTGGTGCGGGCCAACCCGCCGACCGCCTCCTACTACCGCTATCTCTACGACACCGTGGGCGAGCCCTGGCTGTGGCACGAGCGGCGGCGCATGCCGATGCCGGAGTTGGGGCGCGTCGTCACCGATCCGCGGGTCGAGATCTGGGTTCTTTATGTCAACGGCACGCCCGCCGGCTACGCCGAGATCGACCGGCGGGAGGACGACACCGACCTGGCCTACTTTGGGCTGATCCCGGATTTCATCGGCCTGAAACTCGGCCCCTGGCTGCTCGACACGGCGATCCGGCTGGCCTGGCAGGGCGGGACGGCGCGCCTTCTCGTCAACACCTGCACCTTCGACCATCCGAAGGCGCTGCCGCTCTATCAGTCCATGGGGTTCGTGCCCTACCGCCATGTGACCCGCGAAATCCGCGATCCCCGTCTCCTCGGCTGGCTGCCGCGGACCTCGGCCCCACACATTCCGATCAACGAGTGACCCCCCGCCCGGGTCCGCTCCACGCCGCTCCGAACGCCGGGACACCGACGCCATGATGAAGGGCATTCTGTTCGCGTTCCTGGCTTTCGCCTTCTTCGCCTGGGGCGATGCGCTGGTGAAGGCGATCGGGCATGGGCTGGACCCCTTCGAGGTCACTTTCTTCGCCTACATCCTGCCGCTGCTGCTCTCTCCCGTCTTCATGACCAAGGGCGACCGGGTCGGCGACCTGCTGCGCTGGAACCGGCCCCGGCTGATGACGGTGCGGCTGATCTTCGTGGCGGCCTCCACCCCGCTCAGCGTCATGTCGTTCCGAAGCCTTCCCTTCGCGGAAGCCTTCGCGATGATCTTCCTGATGCCCAGCCTGGTGACGCTGCTGTCGATTTTCGCGCTGAAGGAGCCGGTGCGCTGGCGTCGGCGGCTGGCCATCGGGGCGGCTTTCATCGGCGTGCTGATCGTCGCTCGCCCCGGCTTCCGCGAACTGCTGCCCGGCCATTTCGCGGCGCTCGGCTGCGCCTTCAGCTCGGCCGTCGTGGTCATCACCGGGCGGATGATCGGGCATTCCGAGAAGCGCTTCACCCTGATCGGGACGGTGTTCCTGTCGACCGCCGTCGCGTCCGGCCTGCTGATGATCCCCGGCTTCGAGTGGCCGACGCGGGAGCAATGGATTCTGACGGTGGGATTCGCCACCACGACCTTCGCCGCCCAGGCCCTGTTCACCCTGGCCGCCGCCTTCGCCCCGGCGGATCGGGTGGGGGCGGCCCAGTACAGCCAGATCCTGTGGGCGCTGGTCATCGGGGCGGTCTTCTTCGACGAGTGGCCTGACCTGCTGTCGCTGGTCGGCATCGTCATCGTGGTCGGTTCCGGGCTGTTCATCTTCGCCCGCGAGCACACCCGCCATCCGGACCCGATGCCAGATCCAATTCCCGGAGAGGAGCCGGATTTCAGCTCAGAATCTCTCCCAGAGCCGCGACCAGAGCCCGGTTTTCGTCCTCCCGCCCGACCGTGATGCGCAGGCAATCGGCCAGCCCGTAGTCCTGGGTGGGCTTCACCAGGATGCCGCGGCGCGCCAGATGGTCCAGCACCGCCTGGACGCCGAGCGACGGGTCGGTCGGGATGCGTGCCAGGATGAAGTTGCAGACGCTGGGATAGACGCGCACGCCGAGCTGTTCCAGCTCGTGGCTCAGCCAGGGCAGCCACGCGCTGTTGTGGGCGAAGGTCGCCTCCTCATGCTCGATGTCGGCGATGGCGGCCTCCGCCGCGGCCTGCGCGGCGATCCCGACGTTGAAGGGGCCGCGCGTCTGGTTGACTGCCTCGATCACCCCCGCCGGGCCATAGGCCCAGCCGACGCGCAGCCCGGCCAGCCCATGCAGCTTGGAGAAGGTGCGTACCATCAGGACGTTGTCGGAAGACTCGACGATCTCCGTCCCGTTGCTGTAGTTGTCGCGGCGGCAATAGTCGGCGTAAGCCGAGTCCAGAACAAGCAGCGTGTGCGACGGCAGGCCGGCGCGCAGCCGCAGGACCATTTCCGAAGGGATGTAGGTGCCGGTCGGGTTGTTCGGGTTGGCGAGGAAGCAGAGCTTCGTCTTCTCGTTCGCCCGGTCGATCATCGCCTCGACATCGACGACCAGATCGCGTTCCGCGGCGATCACCGGAGTCGCCCCGGCGGCGCGGATCGCCTTCATGAAGCCGCGGTAGCCGTGCTCGTGGCACAGCACCTCGTCCCCCGGCCCGGCGAAGGCCTGGGTGACGAGGTGGATCATCTCGTCGGAGCCGTTGGCGCAGGTGATGTGGCCGGCGTCCAGATCGTAGCGCCGGGCGATGGCGTGGCGCAGGCGGTCCTGCGACCAGTCGGGATAACGGTGGATTTGCGCCGCCACATGGCGGTAGGCGGTGAGCGCCTTCTTGCCGGGTCCCAGCGGATTGACCGTCAGCGACAGATCGACCCAGGCGGCCCCGTCCTCCGGTGGTCGGGCGGGACGGTAGGGCTTGATCTGGCCAATTCCGGGACGGGGACTCAGCAGCTCCATCAGGCAGGCTCCGTTGTGCATAGCGGCAAACAGCACGAACGGACTGCATTCAACCCGAAACCGGCACAACCCGCCAGCGTTCGTTGCGGGTTGCGCTGGTTTACCGCGCCGGAACAAGCCATTCCGGCGCGGTCGGCGGGTATCAGTGGTTCAGGATCTGGCTGAGGAACAGCTTCGTCCGCTCCGACTGCGGGCTGTTGAAGAACTCGTTGGGCGTGTTCTGCTCGACGATCTCGCCGCGGTCCATGAAGATGACGCGGTCGGCGACCGACTTGGCGAAGCCCATCTCGTGCGTCACGCAGAGCATGGTCATGCCGTCCTCGGCCAGACCGATCATGACGTCCAGCACCTCCTTCACCATCTCGGGGTCCAGCGCGGAGGTCGGCTCGTCGAACAGCATGACCTTCGGGCTCATGCACAGCGACCGCGCGATGGCGACGCGCTGCTGCTGCCCGCCGGAGAGCTGGCCGGGGTACTTGAGCGCCTGCTCCGCGATGCGCACCCGCTTCAGGTAGCGCATCGCCATCTCCTCCGCCTCCGCCTTCGGCTTCTTGCGGACCCAGATCGGGGCAAGCGTGCAGTTCTCCAGCACGGTCAGGTGCGGGAACAGGTTGAAGTGCTGGAACACCATGCCGACTTCGCGGCGGACCAGCTCGATGTTCTTCAAGTTGCCGGTCAGCTCGATGCCATCGACGATGATGGAACCCTTCTGGTGCTCCTCAAGCCGGTTCAGGCAGCGGATCATGGTCGACTTGCCGGAGCCGGAGGGGCCGCAGATCACGATCCGCTCCCCCTTGGCGACCGACAGGTCGATGTTCTTCAGGACGTGGAACTCGCCGTACCACTTGTGCACGCCCTGGCACTGGATGATCGGCTCCCCCTGGGGGAAGGTGCGCGCGGCGCCGGCGGTTTGGGCCATGGTCATCTCTTTTCCCTTTCCCTCAGCGACGGTGGCCGCGATGCAGGTCGCGTTCGAGCTTTTGGCTGTATTTGGACATCGAGTAGCAGAACACCCAGTAGATCACGCCGATGAACAGGTAGGCCTCGCGGTAGAAGCCGCGCCACGCCGGGTCGGACAGCGCCGCCTTGGCGGTTCCCAGCAGGTCGTAGAGGCCGATGATGATGACCAGCGACGTGTCCTTGAAGAAGCTGATGAAGGTGTTCACCAGCGGCGGGATGGAGATGGCGAGCGCCTGCGGCAGGATGATCTTGCCCATCGCCTGCCAGTAGTTCAGGCCGAGCGCGTCCGCGGCCTCGTACTGGCCCTTCGGGATGGCCTGGAGACCGCCGCGGATCGCCTCCGCCATATAGGCGGCGGCGAACATGATGAAGGCGATCTGCGCGCGCAGCAGCTTGTCGAAGTTCACGCCGGTCGGCAGGAACAGCGGGAACATCACCGAGGCCATGAACAGCAGGCTGATCAGCGGCACGCCGCGGATCAGCTCGATGTAGGTCACCGAGATCACCCGGATGGCGGGAAGCTGCGAGCGCCGGCCGAGCGCCAGCAGGACCGACGCCGGGAAGGCCACGGACAGGCCGACCACCGAGAGCATCAGCGTCAACGGCAGGCCGCCCCACAGCGTGTTCTCGACATAGGTCAGGCCCAGCACGCCGCCCCACATCAGCACGCCGACCGCGGTCAGGCCGGCGATCCACAGGAGGCCCAGCCAGGGCTTCCAGAATCGGCGGTCGCAGCTCGCCAGCACCAGCGCGATGATGATCACGATGGTGATCAGCGGCCGCCACTGCTCGTCGTACGGGAAGGTGCCGAACATGACGAAGCGCAGCTTCTCGCTGACGAAGGTCCAGCAGGCGCCGCCCTCCTGCCGGCACACCTGGGGCGGCGTGCCGAAGCTGTTGGCGCTGAAGATCAGCCAGTCGAGAAGCGGCGGGATCGCCTTGAACAGCAGCCAGGCGATCAGGATCGTCAGGAGCGCGTTGTACCAGGTGTTGAACAGGTTGTTGCGCAGCCACGCCACTGGGCCGACGGTGTTGGCCGGCGGACGCTCGTCGGGGATGCTTCCGGTATGGACGTTGCCGGTATGGACGTTGTCTGTCATGGCCGTCAGCGCTCCACCAGCGCGATGCGCTTGTTGTACCAGTTCATGAAGATCGAGATGCCCAGGCTGATGACCAGATAGGTGCCCATGATCATCGCCACGCCCTCGATCGCCTGACCGGTCTGGTTCAGCGTCGTGTTGGCGATCGACACCAGATCCGGATAACCGATGGCGAGCGCCAGCGAGCTGTTCTTGGTCAGGTTCAGATACTGGCTGGTCAGCGGCGGCACGATCACCCGCAGGGCCTGCGGCAGAACGACGAGCCGCAGCGTCTTGCCGCTGTCGATGCCGAGCGCCCGCGAGGCTTCCGTCTGGCCCCAGTTGACCGCCAGGATGCCGCTGCGCACCACTTCGGCGATGAAGGCGGCGGTGTAGACGACCAGCCCGACCAGGATCGCGAAGAACTCCGGAGTGAGGACCACGCCGCCGACGAAGTTGAAGCCCTGCAGTTTCGGCACGTCCAGCGCCGTGGGCGCGCCACCGGCGATGTAGGCGATCAGCGGAAGGCCGATCAGCAGCCCCAGGGTCGCCGATCCGATCGGGAAGGGCTGTCCCGTCCGCTCCTGCCGGGAATTGGCCCAGCGCCGCAGGAAGATGACGGCGATCACCGCGATGGCGAGCGCGAAGGCCATCGTGCCCCACACCGGGTCGGCGGAGGGCACCGGAACGAACAGGCCGCGCTGCGACAGGAACACGCCGGGGATCGGGTTCAGCGCCTGCCGCACCGGCGGCATGCTTTCCGAGACCAGCGCGTACCAGAAGAAGAGCTGGAGCAGCGGCGGGATGTTGCGGACGATCTCCACGTAGGTGGAGGCCAGCTTGGCGATCAGCCAGTTGCTGGACAGGCGGGCGACGCCGATCAGCGTGCCCAGCACGGTCGCCAGGACGACGCCGATGATCGACACCTTCAGCGTGTTCAGCACGCCGACCAGGAAGGCCCGGCCGTAGCTGTCCCGCGGATGATAGTCGATCAGGCTCTCACCGATGCCGAAGGAGGCCTCGCGCTCCAGGAATCCGAATCCCGTCGCGATGGACCGCTTCGACAGGTTGTCGAGCGTGTTGTGAATAAGGAACCAGCCGACCGCGATGACCATGCCGACCACCAGAATCTGGTAGAACACGGCACGGACCGTCGGGTCGCTGAGGGAAAATGAAACACCGCCAGGCGCGCTTGGGCGCGCGGTGTCCCGGGTCTTGCTGGCCACGGTTCTCTCCCCTCACCAGCATGGCATAAGGGCGTCGGCCGCCTCCCGAACGTCCGCCGCAACTTGCGCCACGTATATCGTCTCCCAAACGGGCCTGCGGCACGGGCATTGATTCTTGTCGCCCTGCGGCCGCCCCGCCCGTCGTCAAAAAAGGAAGGACCGCGGGCCTCCCTGTGGTCCGCGGTCCCCCTTTCCGTCCTTAGCGGATCGGCATCGCGTATTGCAGACCGCCGTTGGTCCACAGCGCGTTCAGGCCGCGCTCCAGCTTCAGCGGGGTCTTCGTGCCGACGTTGCGCTCGAAGATCTCACCATAGTTGCCCATGGTCTTGATCACGTTGTAGGCCCACTTCTCGTCCAGGCCCAGCGCCTTGCCCATGCCCGGCGAGGTGCCGAGGATGCGCTGGATCTCCGGGTTCTTGCTGTTCACGAACTCGTCGACGTTCTTGGAAGTGATGCCCATCTCTTCCGCCTGGATGGTGGCGTAGACGGTCCACTTCACCACATCGAACCACTGGTCGTCACCGTGGCGGACGGCGGGGGCCAGCGGCTCTTTGGAGATGATCTCCGGCAGGATGACATGGTCTTCCGGAACCGGCGCCACGCCGGCGCGGGTGCCGGCCAGGCCGGAGGCGTCCGTCGTCAGCACGTCGCAGCGGCCGGCGAAGTAGGCGGCGTTCACCTCGTCGTTCGACTCGATGACGACCGGGTTGTAGGACATGTTGTTGGTGCGGAAATAGTCCGCGAGATTCAGTTCGGTCGTGGTGCCGGCCTGGACGCAGACGGTGGCGCCGTTCAGCTCCTTGGCGCTCTTCACGCCGAGCTTCTTGTTCACCATGAAGCCCTGCCCGTCATAGTAGGTGACCGGGGCGAAGTTCAGGCCGACCGAGGTGTCGCGGGTCAGCGTGACGGTGGTGTTGCGCGACAGCAGATCGACTTCGCCCGACTGGATGGCGGGGAAGCGCTGCTGGGCCGACAGCGGGGTGAACTTGACCTTGTTCGGGTCGTTGAACAGCGCAACCGCGACCGCGCGGCAGTAATCGACATCGAGACCGGTCCAGTTGCCCGAGCTGTCGGGGTTGCCGAAACCCGGAAGGCCGGCGTTCACGCCGCACTGGACGAAGCCGCGGCCCTTGACGGCGTCGAGCGTCGGACCGGCCTGGGCGCCGGTGACGGCACCGAACACCACGGCCGCGGCAGCAGCGGCGAGGATTCCCGATTTCATATTAAGCTCCACCCTGTTCTTGCGTTTTTACGCTTAGGTTCATGCAATGCGCGCCCCGCATGGCGGACACGCGCGTGTGACAAGAGTGCACCAACAGCATCGGGCTTGTCGAATCATCCTTAAGCCGTGCATTTGGCTTGGTTATCCCTTACAGAGGCTTAGGGAATAGAATCTTTGCCGGTCGGGTCCAACTTGGAATGTCGGGATAACGGCCGCCATCACTGTTGTTGCGGGAAGACCCATGAAAGACGCACGAAAAGATACGATCCTCGGACACGCCGGGCGCAGCCCGCGCGACAATCACGGAATCGTGAATCCGCCGGTCTACCATTGCTCGACGGTGCTGTTCCCGACGCTGGAGGAATTGGAGGCGAGCGACCGCGCGCCCTTCGACAGCATCAACTACGGGCGCGTCGGGACTCCGACCACGCTGGCCTTCGAGCAGGCGATGGCCGAGCTAGAGGGCGCTTATCGCGCGGTCAACACCGGGTCCGGCCTGAACGCCATCGCCACGGCGCTTCTGGCCTTCACCAAGACGGGCGACCATGTGCTGATCACCGACAGCGCCTATGCCCCGACACGCCGATTCGCCAACGACACGCTGGTCCCCTACGGCGTGGAGGTCGAGTATTTCGACCCCACCATCGGCGCCGGCATCACCGCTCTGCTGAAGCCGAACACCAGCGTGGTGTTTCTCGAATCGCCGGGCTCCCTGACCTTCGAGGTGCAGGACGTCCCGGCGATCGCCGCCGCGGCCAAGGCGGCGGGCGCCACGGTGATGATCGACAACACCTGGGCCACCCCCCTCTTCTTCCAGCCACTGCGGCACGGGGTGGATGTTTCCATCCATTCGGCCACCAAATACATCGTCGGTCACGCCGACGCGATGCTGGGCGTGATCTCCTGCGCCAACGAGGCGCAATGGCTGGCGGTGAAGAAGGCCGCCACGCGGACCGGCACCTGCGCCGGTCCGGACGACATCTTTCTGGGGCTGCGCGGCCTGCGCACCTTGTCCGTCCGCCTGAAGCAGCACGAGCAAAGCGCGCTCGCCTTGGCCGGCTGGCTGTCGAAGCAGCCCGAGGTCACGCGCATCCTGCACCCGGCCTTCCCCGACTGTCCGGGACACGACCTCTGGAAGCGCGACATCGGGCGCTCCTCCGGCCTGTTCTCCGTCGTCATGAACACAGTGCCGAAGCCGGCCCTGTCGGCAATGCTGAATTCACTGGAACTCTTCGGGCTGGGCTACAGCTGGGGCGGGTTCGAGAGCCTGATCCTGCCGGCGCGTCCTGGCGCCGTCCGCACGGCGACCCGTTGGAACGATCCCGGCACCGTGTTGCGCCTGCACGCCGGGCTGGAGGACGTGGACGATCTCATCCGGGATCTGGATGGCGCCTTCTCCCGCCTGAGGGCCTCCCTGTAACGGGCGGCCCCCGATACACCAACGCTAAGGATGGGACACCATGACGGACGCCACCGCGTTTGAGCCGCCGTTTGAGCCTGCGTTTGAGGACGTGATCGCCGCCATCGCCTTCAACGCCGACGGGCTGGTCCCGGCCATCGCCCAGGCGGAGGGAAGCGGCGAGATCCTGATGATGGCCTGGATGAACCGCGAGGCCGTGTTGGAAACGTTGCGGACAGGCCGTGTCTGCTACTGGTCACGGTCCCGCAAGGGGCTGTGGCGCAAGGGCGAAACCTCCGGACAGATGCAGCGGCTGAAGGATTTCCGCGTCGATTGCGACGGCGACACCCTGCTGCTGATCGTGGAGCAGGACGGCGTGGCCTGCCACACCGGACGCCGCAGTTGCTTCTACCGGGCGCTGCGGGATGGAAAACTGGACATCGTTCAGGATGTCGAGACCGACCCGTCGACTCTCTACGGACACACGCATAAGTAAGACGCTAAACCTTCGCTGCAATGCGAAAAGTGTTTGATCTATGTCAACGTAGCCCGAGGCGGGAAGAGGTAGAACGCTCTTGTCTCTAACCCTCCCTGTATTCGCCTATGCCGGGGGTTCCAATGGAACCCCCGGCTATTTTTTTGTCCAAAGACAAAGCCCGTCCAGTTGTAGCCATTCGATAAAATTAACGCAGATTGATACAGATCAACGAAGCGGATGTGCCAAGGAGATAAACAGTCCTTGTCTCTAACCCTCCCTGTATTCACTTAGCCGGAGATTCCTTCGAATCTCCGGTTTTTTCTTGTGAGGGTGCGGTCATCGGCGCATCCCGGTCATGGACGGGGGCGCGTGCGGGTCCAGCGCATGACCGCTCCGATGACGGACAACGGGACGACGATCACCGCTCCGATCAGGATGTAGGGCAGCGCCCAATGGAACATGTCCGCGGCGAGCCGGGCGATGTCCTGGATGGTGGCCCAACTGTTGGTCAGGATGCTGGCCGGATTGATGTCCAGGAAGGACAGAACCAGCCCGACCACGAAGCACAACAGAAGCGTTCTGACGACCCAACCCACCAAGACATCACCTCGTACTGACCCCGAACGGCGTGGGATTGATCAAGCGCCCCGTGAAACGTCACCGGCACGGAGACCGTTCCTTGCGCTAGATGGTGATGGCAGTGGCGCATGAGAACGCCTTAGCCCCACCTCGCGCAGACGCTTTCGGGTTATCCCCATTTTCTGTGGATAACTTTGTGGATGAGTCTCAAAGCCTGTTGGAGTGGCGATGCCTTGCCGTTATGCCCCCAAATTGGGCATGGTCATCGCGAGGCGAAACCATTGGATACACTGCAAATCGTCAGCGTTGTACCGCAACCAAAGGCTTTGCGATTCCATTGTCTACGACAAAAGGAATATGGGGATAACTGTGTTGACCGTTTCGGGGGATCAGAAGATTGCCCGCTGAACGTGACCAGCGGACCGTCCAAGCCGATGATGAACGAACGGCATTGCAAAGGAAGATGGCGACCCCAGCAGGATTCGAACCTGCGACCTATCGCTTAGAAGGCGATTGCTCTATCCAACTGAGCTATGGGGCCCCGGTCCGGATCAGAAGCGCGGACGGTCCATGCGGAAGTTGTCGGCGTAGTTGCGCGGGCGGACACGACGAACCGGCGCGTCCTGGACCGTGTAGTCCCAGCCCTTGCGCTGGGCGAAGGCGACCGCCTCCTCCGAGGTCTCGAAACCGATGCGCACCTGGTTCAGCGTGTCGCCGGAGCTGATCCAGCCCATCAGCGGCTCCGGGCGGCGCGGGGTTTCGATCTCGTACTCAAGAAGCCAACGATGCGTCTTGGCACGCCCGGATTGAGTGGCCGCTTTGCTCGGCTGGTAGATCCGGACCTTCATGACGCGGCATCTCCTCTGATACGTGCGTGGTGCATCGTTCGAATTTCATTGGTCGGGGCGCCCGGATTCGAACCGGGGGCCTCCAGTACCCAAAACTGGCGCGCTGACCAGACTGCGCTACGCCCCGACGTCGCGCAGTGGAATACACGAACCCCGCGCGTACGGCAAGACGCAGCCGCATCTATCCCGCAGGGTGGACCTTACGTATGATGCCGCCCCGCTTCGACCGCGCCGAAAACCAACTCCGTGAACCCCACCTTCCCGCCTCCTCCCCGTCTCGCCGTCTTCGTTTCCGGGCTGGACGACACGCCGGCCGGCCGGGCCGCCCTGGCTCTGGCCGATGCCCTGCGGCGGCGGGGATACGGGCTCGACGTGGTGGCACCGATGGGCGGGGGGGCATTGCGGGCGGGGCTGCACCCCGGCATCGGCCAGATCGACCTTGCCAAGCGCCACACCGCCACCTCCGTCCTCGCTCTCGCGCGGATCGTCGCGGAACGGCGGCCGGCCGGGCTGATCGGGGTGGGATCGGACGCGGGGCTGGCGGCCCTTGGCGCCGTCCGGCTGGCGCGGCAAGGCACGCCCGCGGCGGTGCTGGAGGACATGCCGCCTTCCGCCGGCCTGCGGCGCGCCTTGCGGGGGTGGCTGCATCCGCGCGCCGCTGTTACCGTGAGCGGAGCCGGTGACCCAGAGGAAGCGGCCCGGCTCATCCTGGCCGCCTTCGGATTTCCCGGCGCGATTCGTTAGCGCCGCAGCGCCATCACTTGGCGGTGCCGAAGGCCGAATGCACCACACGGTCGCCCTGACGGATGCCCAGACGCGCGCTCATGCCGCCGTTGATCTCCAGAATGCCTTTCACCGGACCGGCCGAGTTCACGGCGTCCAGCGACTGCGGCACGGCGTTGGCGTGGATGTTGACGATCCGGCCGTCCGCCCCGATGAAGATCATGTCGAGCGGGATCAGCGTGTTCTTCATCCAGAAGCTGGCCGGTTGCGGGCGGGCGTAGGTGAACAGCATGCCGGCATCGGCGGCCATCGTCTCGCGGAACATCAGGCCCTGCGCCTGCTGGGCCGGGGTTTCCGCCACTTCCACGTCGAAGCGGTACTTGCCGCCGCCCGCCGTCTCGACGGTCAGAGAGGAGCGCGTGAAACTCTCCAATGCCGCCGCCGGGATGGCCGACAGCACAATCGCGACCCCCATCAGAAGCCCGCCCAAAATGCCACGCACAGCCCGTCCGATCATCGCGAACAACCCATCCCTTGACGTTCAGAGCTTGGACGATGCCGCCGCGGCGCGCGCCTGTCCAGCGGCGTCTCACCCGCCGCGTTTCTCCGGCGGGGTTACGCCGCCGTCCGGTCGGTGGCGGTGGTATAGATGTCCTTGGTCAGTGGCTTGACCTGCTTGATCTGGTAGCCGGGGCGGGCGCTGAAGCGGCGGACGGCCCGTTCCCCGGCCTCCCGGTCGCTCTCAGCCCAGACGAGATAATCGCGCCCGCGCGCCCATTCGACGGCCAGCGGGTGCAGCGCGTCGATCTCGCCGATCTGCGTGTTGACGACCGTCACCAGCCATTCCTTGTCGTTCGGGTTGCGCCGGTCGGTCAGGATCAGGAGTTGGGGCCGCTGTTTGGTCTGCGCCTCGGACAGACGCCGCTGGATGTCCGACTGCTTGCGGCGCGCCTCGACCGTGTCGGCCATGCACTCCTCGATCTCCTTGACGATGTGCTCGTCCTCGTGCTGGAGCCGGCGGATCGTCGCCTCCAGCTTGCCGATCGTGTCCTTGGCGGCGCGCATCCGGCTGCGGCTCTGCGCGACCTGCGAATCGACCGCCAGCAGCACATTGCCCAGCCATGCCCCGATGGCGATGATCCCTAAAATGATGAGGAAGTTGATCATCATGACGCGGGTGCCTTGATCCGTCCGGGGTTGGGGCGGCCTTGGGTCCTCTGGAAGTTTTTGGTGAAGCCCATTTTGAAGGGGAACGCCACCTCGACGAGTTGCTTGGCCTCCTCCGCACCGGATGCCCAGACCTCGGCAACGTTGGCGCAGCGCCAGATCGGATTGACCTGGGCCTTGTCGCCGCCGGCGGAGGCCTTCTCCTGGGCGACATTCACCAGGAACTTCGACAGGCCGGCCTGGGGGTCGCCCACCTCGTGGACGAACACCGGCGGCTGGAGGGCGATTTCCGCGATCGCCCGCTCCATCTTGCGGTTCTCGGTTTCGGCGCGGTGCTTCTCGGCGGACACCTGGTTGCGCCGCTGCACCTTGCCGTTCACCCGGTCCTGAAGCTCATGGATCTCCGAATGCAGGACGTAGATGCGGTTCTCAAGCTGGTCGATGCCCGCGGAGCGATGAAGAAAGTCGGGAAGAAAGCGCTTCAGCATCATGGCGACCGGCACCGCGGCCAGCATCATCGCGGCGATGGTCAGCAGGAGCAAGGTGGTGTTGGACATCGGCGGCCTGCCCCTTCCCTCTCCGGCTCCCGGTTTCCAGCGTGGCGTGATTCAACGGAATGGCCAGCGCATAGCGCGAGTCGCTCGAATCAGGCTGGCCGATTCGTTCCAATACGTCAACTGCATGACATACGTGAATGAAAAACATTCCAAAGATTATCCAGTACGGACCATCTTCGTTATTGCCGCAGCGGCAACGCGACGCACGTCGTCGCGCAACGGGCCGGGACGCGGCGCGTCGGCAAGCGTGGTGAACCAATGCTCCGGCGGGTGGCGTCCGGCGGCGCGCGACCAGGACAGCGCCCGCAGCACATCCTCCGCCTGCGGCGTCGGCGGCACCGCCGGGTCGATGCCGTTCAGCACCGCCCAGATCCCGGCCCAGCAGCGCCCGACGGACCAGGGATTGTAGCCCCCGCCGCCGACCACCATCAGGCGCGGCGCCAGCCCCATCAACGCCCTTACCGCCCGCCACAGCGCGCCATTCGACAGCTCCAGCCGGCTCAGCGGGTCCTCGGCGAGCGCGTCGGCCCCGGTCTGGATGACCAGCGCCTGGGGGCGGAACGCCTGCCCCAGCGGCAGGATCGCCGTCTCCAGAAGGCAATCCATCTCCGTGTCGTTGAACTCGGGAGGGACCGGCAGGTTGACGGCCAGAGCTCCGGGCCGATCCTCCGCCTTGCCGGTGAAGGGCCAACGCCCGTCCTCGTGGACCGACACGGTCAGCACACGGTCGTCGTCGGCGAAGGCGTCCTCCACCCCGTCGCCGTGATGGGCATCGAGATCCACATAGAGCACCCGTTCGATGCCGGAATCGAGCAGAGCCAGAATGCCCAGCACCGGGGCGTTGAGGTAGCAGAAGCCGCTGGCCCGCCCCGGACGGGCGTGGTGGGTGCCGCTGGCTGGGCTGTAGACGATGCCGGCGGGCGCGTCCGCCAGAAGGCGCCCAGCCAGGATGGCGGCGCCGGCGCTGATGGCGGGACGGCGGTACATCTCCGGAAAGACGGGATTCTCCAGCCGGCCGAGGTTGTAGCGCTCGCCAGTTTCGGCATTCACGCGCTGGTCCGTCTCGGCGCGGTGGAGGGCGGCGATGTAGTCCTGGGTGTGGAAGCGGCCCAGTTCCTGCGGCGACGCCAGGGGGCTGTCGCGGTAGGCCGCGTCGGGCAGCCATCCCATGGCGCGGCTGAGGTCGATGGCGGTGGACACCCGCGGAATGGCCAGCGGGTGCTTCGGGCCATAGCTGGAGCCCCGGTAGATCTCGCTGCCCAGGAAGAGCGGGCGGGAGGGACATTCGTTCGGAGATTCGGTCGGCATGGGGTGGAGAGGTGGAGCGGCGACGCCCGTCCGTCAACGTCTCATGCACGAGGCCCCTTGTCGTGGGCGTGTGGCGAACTTTTTTCTAAAGGGGTCTTGACGAAGACATCCGCGGAGGAGGCACGGCATGGACGGTGCGTGGCGTCTGGCGGGGGTGGCCGTCGCGGTTCTTGTGGCCGGTGGAGCGGGCGCGCCGGCCCTGGCCGACACGCCGGTCGATCTGGAACTGGTGCTGGCCGTGGACGTGTCCGGCAGCGTGGACGCGGAGGAAGGCCGCCTCCAGCGGGAAGGCTACGTCGCCGCCCTCACCGACCCGAAGGTCCAGGCGGCCATCCGCGGCGGCCCCTTCGGGCGCATCGCCGTCACCTACATCGAATGGGCCGGGGACAGTTTCCAGCGCATCTCCGTGCCCTGGACCCTGCTGGGCGACCAGGGCAGCGTCGAGGCCTTCTCATCCTCCATCGCCGAATCGCCAACCCTCAGCGCGCAGTGGACCTCGATCAGCGCCGCCATCGACTTCAGCGCCCGCCTGTTCAACGACAATGGATTCGAGGGGACGCGGCGGGTGATCGACGTGTCGGGGGACGGGGTCAACAACCGCGGCCGCCCGGTGCAATGGGCGCGCGACGAGGCCGTCGCCGCGGGGATCACCATCAACGGCCTGCCGATCCTGAACGACCGACCCAATCCCTGGGGCGGGGCGGCGCCGACGAACCTTGACGGCTATTACGAGGAGCATGTGATCGGTGGACCCGGCGCCTTCCTGGTGCCCGCCGTCAGCTTCGAAGCGTTCGCCGACGCCATTCTCAGCAAGCTGCTCCTGGAAATCTCCGGACTGCCCCCCGCCCCCCGCACGGACGGAGGCACCGGCCTCGCCAGCCGCTAGCCACGCCGTTGCCAGACCGGCCCGGCAAACGTTACCAATGGAGTCCCGGTCATCCGGTTCGAAACCTGCGAGCGAGACCATGCCGATCAAGACGATCCTGCTGCACATGTCGAACGACGACCGCCACACCCAACGGCTTGAGGTCGCGGTCGGTCTCGCCAAGCGCTTCTCGGCCTTTGTCGAGGTGCTGTTCGTCGCCACGCCGGTGTCGATGCCCCCCGCGGTGACCGGGCGCGCCGCCTCCTACGCCTACATCGCCGAGGCCACGGCCATCGCCCACGAGAAGGCCGGACTGATCGAACAGGAGGTGCGGTCGGCGTTGAAGGATTGCTCCTATTCCTGGACGGTCGACGAAGGGGACCATGTGGAGCTGCTGGCCGCCCGCGCCGCCTATGCCGACCTGGCCATCGTGACCCAGAGCCACGGGGACGACCTCGGCGACCGGGTGATGCTCCAGGTGCCGGACCGTCTTCCGCTGACCAGCTCTTGCCCGACCCTCGTGCTTCCCTTCAGTTTCCCGCCCCGGACGGAGATCGGCCGCCATGTGGTGGTGGCCTGGAAGAACACGCGGGAAGCCGGGCGCGCCGTGCGCAACGCCATGCCATTCCTAAAGGCGGCGGAACGGGTTACGGTGGTCACCATCGACCCGCCGGGCCATGCGTTGGACAGCGGCCGCGATCTGATGATCTGGCTGGAGCGCCACGGTGTCCGCAGCCAGCATCAGGCCAGCATCTTCCAGGGCGGCGACGTCGGGGAGATCATTCTGGACAGCCATCGCAGCCTGGGCGGGGACCTGCTGGTGATGGGCTCCTACGGCCATTCCCGCCTGCGCGAGCTGGTGCTGGGCGGGGCGACGCGCACGGTGCTGTCGAACCTCACCACCCCGGTCCTGATGTCCCATTGAGGGCGCACAAGGCCGGCGGGCGGCACTTCGCTGCCGCCCGCCGGCCTTGTGGGGGGGACCTATACGAAGAACACCCAGGTCACCAGGACGAACAGCGGCACCAGGATGCCGAAGGACCACAGCATGTAGCCGAAGAAGCTCGGCATCGCCACGCCGCGCTCCTCCGCGATGGCCTTGACCATGAAGTTCGGCGCGTTGCCGATGTAGGTGTTGGCGCCCATGAACACCGCACCCGCCGAAATCGCCGCCAGGGTCACGGCGAGGTCGGTCATCAGCACCTGCGCGTCGCCGCCCGCGGTGTTGAAGAAGATCAGGTAGGTGGGTGCGTTGTCGAGGAAGCTGGACAGCAGGCCGGCCGCCCAGAAATAGGCCGCCGGAACCGGCTGGCCGTCCTGGTTCACCGCCGCGATGATGGCGCCCAGCGCCCCGTCGGTGCCCGCCCGCAGGATGGCGATGGCCGGAATGATGGTCAGGAAGATCGCGGCGAACAGCTTCGCCACTTCAAGAATCGGACCCCAGGTGAAGGCGTTCAGGCGGCGGCTGCGCGCGCTGGTCAGCTTCAGCGACAGGCCGGCGATTCCCAGAAGCAGCAGGTTGCTGACGATCGTCTCCAGCGGCACGTGGATGTGGTAGATCTCCACCCCCACCCCCGGATGCCAGACGCCGCTCAACAGCACCGCGCCGACGATGGCGACGAGCAGGAGCAGGTTCACCGCCCCTTCGATCCGCACCGGCTCCCGCTCATGCACGCCCTCGATCAGCGGGTGCTTGCCGGGGTCCTTGGTGTGCAGATAGAGGTCAAGCAGGAAGTAGATCGCCAGCAGGCAGCCGGCCACCAGCATCATCGGCCAGAACAGGTGCACGGTCGGCCAGAAGAAGCCGACCCCCTTCAGGAATCCCAGGAACAGCGGCGGATCGCCCAGCGGAGTCAGGGACCCGCCGACGTTCGACACCAGGAAGATGAAGAAGACGATGGTGTGCACCTTGTGCCGCCGGTGCTCGTTGGCGCGGATCAGCGGGCGGATCAGCAGCATCGAGGCGCCGGTGGTCCCCATCAGGCTCGCCAGCAGCGTGCCCAGCCCCAACCCCAGCGTGTTCGCCAGCGGCGTTCCCACCAGCGTTCCGCAGATCCGCACGCCGCCCGCCACCGTGAACAGGGCGGTCAGCAAAACGATGAAGGGGATGTATTCGAGAAGCAGGGTGTGCAGCAGCTCGTAAGTGGCGAGGCTGGCCCCGAAGGTCAGCGCGAAGGGCAGCAGAAACGCGACGGCCCAGCCGGCGGCGACCTTGCCGAAATGATGGTGCCAGAATGACGGCGCCAGCAGCGGCATCAGCGCGATGGACAGCAGAATTCCGGCGAAGGGAATCACCCAGAGGACGCTCAGGTCGCGCCCGTCCAGATGCGGAACCCCCGCCCCCTCCGCCGCCAGGGCCAGCCCCGGCAGTCCGGCGGCGGCGAGGCCCGCCAGCGCGGCCAAAGGGGCGGCCAGGGAACGGGTGAGGCGATGTCGGGTCGGTCGGGCGTCGGTCATAACACGCATTCATCTGTAATATCAGTTACCGAAGTATGCGTCCCCGAAAGGGCTAAGCCAAGCCGGAACGCCCCTTCGGAATTCCCTTAACCGCCGTGCGTGAATAACGTGGCTCTAGCCGCAAGGCTTCAGTTCGAGGGGACTCGGGACCGGTCCGCCGATCCAGCCGTGAAGCGGGCGGCACTCCAGGCCCGCGCACAGGTCGTGGTCCGGCGTGAAGATGGAAGCGGCCAGGACCACCCGTTCCAGCGGCGGAACCGCCGGCGTCCAGACCCACCAGCCATCGGCCAGACGGGCGCCGTCCGGTGGCTCCATCCCGGCGCCGCTGCCCTTGACGCGGGCTTCGGTCAGGACGAGACGCCCGTCCGCGATGCGCCACTCCTCCCGCCATTCGGTCTTCTCCACCGAATGGGTCCAGGACAGGGTGAAGGCGGGACCCGGCAGGGCGGCCAGAACCGCCCCGCCGAGCGCCGACAGGCACAACGCTGCACTCATGCCGGGGCGCTGCTCCGTCCCAGGCGGCGCAGGCGATGGCGCTGCCACAGCAGGAAGGCCGCCGTCATGGCGAAGCCGATCTCGTCCGTCACCGGAAGGGCCAGGACGAACAGGAAGGCCGCCACCGCCGCGAACACCCGCTCCGCCAGGTTGAGAGGCGTCCAGAAGAAGCCGATGGTCGCCGCTCCCCACAGCCCGATGGCGATCAGCGCCTTGATCAGGACGTAGGCCACGGCCAGCGGGTCGGTGGTCTGGAGCATCAGCGCGGGGGAATAGACGGCCATGAAGGGCACGACATAGCCCGCCATGGCGATCCGCGTGGCGATCCAGCCGACCTGCATGTGTCCCGCCCGGCAGATCGACGAGGCCGCCAGCGCCGCCAGCGCCACCGGCGGCGTCAGGTCCGCCATGATGCCGAAGTAGAAGACGAACATGTGCGACACGATCAGCGGCACGCCCATCTGCAGCAGGGCCGGCGCCGCGATGGCCGCCGTGACGATGTAGTTGGCCGTCGTCGGCAGTCCGGTGCCCAGCAGGATGCAGGCCAGCATGGTGAGAATCAGCGCGACCAGCAGGTTGCCGCCGGAAAGCTGGACGATCGTCCCGGCGAAGCTGGAGGCCAGACCGGTCAGCGTCAGCATGCCGATCAGCACCCCCACCAGCGCGCAGGCCACGCCCACGCCAACGGCGTTCTTGGCGCCGTCCGCGAGGCTGTTCACCAGCATGGCCAGAGTCTCCCGCCCGCCCTTCACGATCAGGCAGGGAATGACCAGCAGTCCGACGATGGCGAAGGCCAGATGCTCCGTCCGCCAGCCCATCCGCCACAGCGCCGCGGCGAGGAGGCCTAGCACGACCCAGAAGGCGACGCGCAGGGCCATCGGCCCGATGGAGCCGACGATCTTGGTGCCGAGGATCAGCGCGATGGTGGAGGCGATGCCGATCACCCCCGCGAACAGCGGCGTGAAGCCGGAGAACAGCAGATAGACCAGCGCCGCCAGCGGCAGGATCAGGTACCAGCCTTCGACCAGCGCGCGGGACACGCTGGGGCACTGGTCCTTCGGCAAACCGACGAGGTTGCGCTTGCCCGCCTCCAGATGGACCATCCAGAAGGCGCTTCCGAAATAGAGGATCGCCGGGATCGCCGCGGCGATGGCGATGTCGCTGAACGGGACGCCGATGGTCTCCGCCATGATGAAGGCCGCAGCGCCCATGACCGGTGGCATGAGCTGTCCGCCCATGCTGGCCGTCGCCTCGACCGCCCCGGCGAAGGCCGGGCGGTAGCCGAAGCGCATCATCAGGGGAATGGTGAACTGGCCGGTGGTCAGCACGTTCGCCACGCCCGAGCCGTTGATCGTCCCCATGAAGCCGGATGAGACGACCGCCACCTTCGCCGGCCCGCCCTTGGCCGACCCGACGAGGCCCAGCGACACGTCGTTGAACAGCTTGATCATGCCGGCGCGCTCCAGGAAGGCGCCGAACAGGATGAACAGGAAGATGAAGGTCGACGACACGAAGGTGGGGGTGCCGTAGATGCCCTCGGTCGACAGGAAAAGGTTGTCGATGACCTGATCGATGTCGTAGCCGCGGTGGGCCAGCCCGAAAGGCAGATGCCGCCCGAACAGCGCGTAGGGAATGAAGACGCCGCAGATGATCGGCAGCGCCCACCCCATGATGCGCCGGGCGGCCTCGAACACCAGGGCGACGGTGACGGCCCCGACCACGAGGTCCGTCATGCTCGGATCGCCCGACCGCTGGATAAGGTCGACCTCGAACACGTAATGGTAGAGACCCAGCGCGAAGGCGCCCAGGCCGAGCAGCCAATCATACCAGGGCACGCTGCGCCGTTCCGCATCCTGGCGGAAGCCGAACAGGGTGAAGGTCATCAGCAGCAGGAAGCCGACATGGACCGACCGGACGACCAGACTGGACAGCGGGTTGAACGCCGCCGTCCAGATCTGGAACACCGAGAAGGCCACCGCGATGGCGAAGACGGCCTTTCCGGCGACGCCTTCGAAGGCCACGACCGTGGAAGGATTCTCGCGGTCGATCGCCTGGCGGATCTTGCTGTCCGCCGCTTGAGGAGATGCGCTCATCGCACGGGATTCCCGGGGCGACGCGACGCGCTTACATCAGGCCCTTTTCCTTGTAGAACTTCTCGGCGCCCGGATGCAGCGGCACCGGCGACTGGATGGCGGTCGCGTCCAGCTTGATCTGCTTGGCGGCGGCGTGGGCCGCGGCCATCGCGTCGAGATTCTCGAACATCGCCTTGGTCATCGCATAGACTGCGTCGTCCGACACGCCGGCGTGGGTGACCAGCAGGTTGCGCACCGCCGCGGTCGGCACCGGCTCGCCCTGGCCGCTGTAGCTGTTGGCCGGGATGGTCTCGGCGATGTAGGCGGGGTCGCCGACCTTCTGGATCACGTCGGCCGGGATCGACACGATGGTGATGTCCTGCGAGGTCGCCAGATCCTTGATCGCCGCCACGCCGAGGCCCGCGGAGATCAGCGTCGCGTCGAGCTGCCGGTTCTTGATCAGGTCCACCGATTCGGCAAAGGGCAGATACTCGGTCTTGGCGAAGTCCTTGTAGCCCAGCCCGGCGGCGGCGAAGATCGCGCGGGCGTTCAGCTCCGTCCCCGACTTCGGCGCGCCGACCGACACCCGCTTGCCCTTCAGGTCGGCCAGCGTCTTCACGCCGGAATCCTTGGCAGCGACGATCTGGATGTAGTTGGGGTAGATGGCGGCGACGGTGCGCAGCTTGGTCAGCTTGGTCTTGAAGCCGGCCTCCTCGTCGCCCTTCCAGGCGCCGCTCAGCGAATCGCCGAGCGAGAAGGCGATCTCGCCGCGCTCCGACTGGAGGAGGTTCAGGTTCTCGACCGACGCCTTGGTCGCCTGGACCGTGACCTTGGCCCCCGGAATGGCCTTGCCGTAGATGCCGGACAGCGCCACGCCCAGCGGGTAATAGACGCCGCTGGTGCCGCCGGTCAGGACGGTGACGAACTGCTCGGCCTGGGCCGGCAGCGCGGTGAGCATGCAGACGCCGACCGCGGCCAGGAAACGCTTCATTCTTCTATCCTCCCGAGAGACTGTCCGTGCGGATCGTTCGTAAGACGCTTTGGTTTGCGTCGGATTATTGGCTATCCTAACTTGTGGGCGGTGGGTCCGCCAGTCCGTAGGAACCGATAGTCGCGCGGCGGTTCGGCACAAGCCCTCTCCCTTCGGATGAGGCCGAACGGCGTCTTGACCGGACGGGATGACGCCCCCCTATCCTTGTTCCGGTTGGTCCTGCGCCACACTTTATCCCGCAGAGTTGGAAGAACCGTCGAAAGAAGCGTCGCGAAGGTCGGGGCAACAGAACGTCACCAACAATGGGAGGACAGCGGATGCCGTGTACCGTTTCCATGACCGTCAACGGAAAGGCGGTCTCGCGCGAGGTGGAGGAGCGGACCCTGCTGGTCACCTTCCTCCGTGACCAGATCGGCCTGACCGGCACCCATGTCGGCTGCGACACCAGCCAGTGCGGCGCCTGCGTCGTCCATGTGGACGGGCGGTCGGTGAAGTCCTGCACCATGCTGGCGGCCCAGGCCGACGGCGCCGCGGTCACCACCATCGAGGGTCTGGCGGCGGCGGACGGCACACTGCACCCGATGCAGGCGGCCTTCCGCGAGCATCACGGCCTGCAATGCGGCTTCTGCACGCCGGGCATGGTGATGAGCGCCGTCGATCTGGTGACGACCAACCCCTCCCCCAGCGAGCACGAGGTCCGCGAAGGGCTGGAGGGCAACATCTGTCGCTGTACCGGCTACCACAACATCGTCAAAGCGGTGATGGCCGGGGCGGAGGCCATGCAGGGCGGCACGATGAAGGCCGCCGCCGAATAAACAACGGACAAAGGCTCTCATGGGAGGAACACGAAGATGGCGAACCCCAACGGCATCGGCGCCCCCGTACGCCGGCGCGAGGACGCGCGCTTTCTGACCGGGCGCGGCACCTACACCGACGACATCAACCGGCCCGGCCAGACCCACGCGGTCTTCGTCCGGTCCCCCTACGCCCACGCCCGCATCACCGGGATCGACGCTACCGAGGCCATGCAGGCGCCCGGCGTGGTCGCCGTGCTGACCGGCGCCGACATGGAGACCGACAAGGTCGGCAGCCTGCCCTGCGGCTGGCAGATCCATTCCAAGGACGGTTCCCCGATGAAGGAGCCGCCCCACTTCCCGATCGCCCGCGACCGGGCCCGCTACGTCGGCGACGCCGTCGCCGTGGTGATCGCCGAGACGCGCGAGCAGGCGAAGGACGCCGCCGAGCTGGTCATGGTCAATTACGAGGAGCTGCCGGCGGCGGTGACCTCGCTGAAGGCGCTGGGGGGCGGCGCGCCGCTGGTGCATGACGACGTCGGGGGCAACCTGTGCTTCGACTGGCATCTTGGCGACGCGGCGGCGGTGGACGCGGCCTTTTCTCAGGCGGCCCATGTGGCGAAGATCGACCTGATCAACCAGCGGCTCATCCCCAACGCGATGGAACCGCGGGCGGCGCTCGGCGAGTACGACCGGGCGACCGGCGAGCACACGCTGACCACCACCAGCCAGAACCCTCACGTCATCCGTCTGCTGATGGGCGCCTTCGTTCTGGGCATCCCGGAGCACAAGCTGCGCGTCGTCGCCCCGGACGTCGGCGGCGGCTTCGGCTCCAAGATCTTCCATTACGGGGAGGAGGCCGTCGTCACCTGGGCGGCGAAGAAGATCGGGCGCCCGGTGAAATGGACCGCCGAGCGCTCCGAGAGCTTTCTGACCGACGCCCATGGCCGCGACCATGTCAGCCACGCCGAGCTGGCGATGGACCGGGACGGCAACTTCCTGGCGCTGCGCGTCTCCACCGTCGCCAACATGGGCGCCTATCTGTCCACCTTCGCGCCGTCGATCCCGACCTACCTCTACGCCACGCTGCTGGCCGGGCAGTACAAGACCCCGGCGATCTACGCCGAGGTCAAGGCGGTCTTCACCAACACGGTGCCGGTGGACGCCTACCGCGGCGCCGGCCGTCCCGAGGCCTGCTACCTGATCGAGCGGCTGGTCGAGGTCGCCGCCGCCGAGACGGGCATCGACAAGACGGAGCTGCGCCGCCGCAACTTCGTGCCAGCCAGCGCCATGCCCTACCAGACCCCGGTGGCGCTGCAGTACGACACGGGCGACTTCGCCAAGAATCTCGACATCGCCCTGCCCCTCGTCGATTACGACGGCTTCGCGGCGCGCAAGGCCGAGTCCGCCCGGCGCGGCAAGCTGCGCGGCATCGGCTTCGCCACCTACATCGAGGCCTGCGGCATCGCCCCCAGCAACGTCGCGGGTGCGCTCGGCGCGCGGGCCGGACTGTATGAATCGGCGGAGGTGCGTTTCCACCCCACCGGCTCCGTGACGGTCTTCACCGGCTCCCACAGCCATGGGCAAGGGCACGAGACGACCTTCGCTCAGCTCGTCTCCGAACGCTTCGGCGTGCCCATCGAGAATGTGGAGATCGTCCACGGCGACACCAGCAAGATCCCCTTCGGCATGGGCACCTACGGCTCCCGCTCGCTGGCGGTCGGCGGGTCGGCCATCGTCAAGGCGATGGACAAGGTGGAGCGCAAGGCCAAGAAGATCGCCGCCCACATGCTGGAGGCCGCGGAGGCCGACATCGAAGCCAAGGACGGGCGTTTCGTGGTGGCCGGGACCGACAAGGCCCTGACCATCGGCGACATCGCCCTGCAGGCCTACGTCCCGCACAACTTCCCGCTCGACGAGCTGGAGCCGGGGCTGGACGAACAGGCCTTCTATGATCCGAAGAACTTCACCTACCCCAACGGCTGCCACGTTTGCGAGGTGGAGATCGACCCCGACACCGGCGTGGTCCAGGTGGTCAGCTTCGCCGCCGTGGACGATTTCGGGCGGGTAATCAACCCGCTGATCGTCGAGGGGCAGGTCCATGGCGGGCTGGTCCAGGGCATCGGGCAGGCGCTCTACGAGAACTGCGTCTACGACGAGGAGTCTGGTCAGCTCATCACCGGCTCCTACATGGACTATTGCATGCCGCGGGCGGACGACGTGCCGTCCTTCACGGTGCGCTACCACGAGGACCAGCCCTGCACCCACAACCCGCTGGGCGTGAAGGGCTGCGGCGAGGCCGGGACCATCGGCGCGTCGGCCGCCGTGATGAATGCGGTGGTGCACGCCCTGTCCGAGTACGGCGTCACCCATCTCGACATGCCGGCGACCCCGGAGCGGGTCTGGCAGGCGATCCGGCGCCACACCCCCGCCCAGGCGGCCGAGTAAGAGGGAGGAGACATCATGTACGCCTTCACCTATCACCGCCCCAAGAGCGTCGCCGACGCCGTGTCCCTGCTCGGCCAGTTCGAAGACCCCAAGCTGCTGGGCGGCGGGCAGACGCTCCTGCCGACGCTCAAGCAGCGCCTCGCCCGGCCGAGCGACCTGATCGACCTCGGCCAGATCCCGGAGCTTCAGGGCATCCGGGAGGAGGCCGGCGGCCTGACCGTCGGCGCCTTCACCCGCCACGCGGAAGTCGCTCATTCCGACACGGTGCAGCGCGTTATCCCGGCGCTGGCCAGCCTCGCCGAGGGCATCGGCGACCGGCAGGTGCGCAACATGGGCACGCTCGGCGGGTCGATCTGCAACGCCGACCCCTCCGCCGACTACCCCGCCGCGGTCGTCGCGCTGAAGGCCACGGTGCGGACCGACCGGCGGGAGATCGCGGGCGACGACTTCTTCACCGGCATGTTCGAGACGGCGCTGGAGCCCGGCGAGATCATCACCGCTGTGCATTTCCAGAAGCCCGACAAGGCCGCCTACGCCAAGTTCCGCAATCCGGCCAGCCGCTACGCCATCGTCGGCGTGTTCGTGGCGGTGTTCGGCAGCGAGGTGCGCGTGGCGGTGACCGGCGCCGGCCCGTCCGTCTTCCGGGCGGACGACATGGAGACGGCGCTGTCCCAGGACTTCCGCGCGGACGCCCTGAACGGTGCCTCCGTGTCGGCGGCCGGGCTGAACGCCGACATCCATGCCAGCGCCGACTACCGCGCCCATCTGGTGCGGGTGATGGCGCGGCGCGCGGTGGAGGCGTGCGGGTGAAAGTCCCATCACCTTGAATGTCCCCTCTCCCCTCCGGGGAGAGGGTTACCGCAGCACCCAGCGAGGCATCCCGCCAACCATGCCCAACACCCTCCCCGCCTCCGTCGATGCCACGCTGGACCTGCTGCGGCGGGGGAACTACGTCGGCGACCGCTCGCTGGCGACGGCGCTGTACCTCGCGCTGAAGCTGCGGCGCCCGCTGTTCCTGGAGGGCGAGGCCGGGGTCGGCAAGACCGAGATCGCCAAGGTGCTGTCCGCCACGCTGGGGCGGCGCCTGCTGCGGCTGCAATGCTACGAGGGGCTGGACGTCGCCGCAGCGGTCTATGAGTGGAACTACGCCCGGCAGATGATGGAGATCCGCTTGGCCGAGGCGTCGGGCGACCGTGACCGGGAGGCGCTCGGTGCCGACCTCTTTTCCGAACGCTTTCTCATCAAACGGCCGCTGCTCCAGGCGCTGGAACCCGACTTGGCTGGTCCTCCCGTCCTGCTGATCGACGAGTTGGACCGCACCGACGAGCCGTTCGAGGCCTATCTCCTCGAAATCCTCTCCGACTTCCAGGTCTCGATCCCGGAGTTCGGCACCGTCAAGGCGCCGGAGCCGCCCATCGTCATCCTGACCTCCAACCGCACCCGCGAGATTCACGACGCGCTGAAGCGGCGCTGCTTCTACCACTGGGTCGATTACCCCAACGCCGAGCGCGAGCGCGCCATCCTGGCGGTGAAGGCACCGAACGCCGACGCCCGGCTGGCCGCCCAGGTCGTCGGCGTCGTGCAGAGCCTGCGCGGCATGGACCTCTACAAGGCGCCGGGCGTGGCCGAGACTCTGGACTGGGCGCAGGCGCTGGTGGAATTGAACCAGCTGGAGCTGGAGCCCTCGGTCATCAACGACACGCTGGGCACGCTGCTGAAGTATCAGGATGACATCGCCCGCATCCAGGGCAGCGAAGCCGCGCGCATCCTGGCCCAGGTCAAGACGGAACTCGCCGCCAGCACGGCGCGGTGAGCGGCCATGCAGGGCGGCCTCGCCATCAACCTGATGCATTTCGCCCGTGCGTTGCGGGCGGCGGGGCTGCCGGTCGGGCCGGGCAAGCTGCTCCAGGCCGTCGAGGCCGTGGAGGCGGTGGGGATCGGCAACCGGGCGGACTTCTATTGGGCGCTGCACGCCGTCTTCGTGAACCGGCGCGACCAGCGCGAGGTCTTCGATCAGGCCTTCCACGTCTTCTGGCGCAACCCCGACATCCTGAAGCGGATGATGGGCATGATGCTGCCGACCATCCGCACCGAGTCGCCGGACACCCAGGACCCGCTGTCCCGCCGCGTCGCCGACGCCCTGCGCGGCACCGCGCCGGAAGCCGAGGGGCCGGAAAAATCGGAGATCGAGATTGACGCCGCCTTCACCGTTTCGGCCCAGGAACGGTTGCAGGAGAAGGATTTCGAGACGATGTCGGCGGCGGAGATGGCCGAGGCCAAGCGGATGCTGGCCCGCATCGCCCTGCCGGTGGCCGAGGTCACGACCCGCCGCCACCGTCCCGATCCGCAGGGGCCGCGGGTGGACCCGCGGGCGACGCTGCGGCGGATGCTGCGCTCTGGCGGGGACTTGGCCGATCTGGCGCGGCGCAGCCGCCGCACGCGCCCGCCGCCGTTGGTGGTGCTGTGCGACATCTCCGGCTCCATGACCCGCTACTCGCGGATGCTGCTGCATTTCATGCACGCGGTCAGCAACGACCGCGACCGGGTGCACAGCTTCGTCTTCGGCACCCGCCTGACCAACATTACCCGCCATCTGCGGCACAAGGACGTGGACGTGGCGCTGGACGCCGTGTCGGCGGCGGTGGCGGACTGGTCGGGCGGGACGCGCATCGGCACGGCGCTGCACGCCTTCAACCGGACCTGGGTGCGCCGGGTCCTCGGCCAGGGGGCGGTGGTGCTGCTCATCACCGACGGGCTGGACCGGGATGCCGGCGAGGGGCTTGCGGCGGAGGCCGAACGGCTGCACAAGAGCTGCCGCCGACTGGTCTGGCTGAACCCGCTCTTGCGGTGGGAGGGGTTCGCACCAAAATCCAGCGGTATCCGGGCCTTGTTGCCGCATGTGGACGACTTCCGCCCGGTCCATAACCTGAACAGTCTGGCCGGGCTCGCCGACGCGCTGAACCGCGACGGGCCGCGACGGGCCGAAAGCCTGCGCAAGTGGCTGAAGGAGGCCGCATGAGGGACGATATTCTGGAGCAGGCCGCGGGCTGGCGCGCGGAGGGCCGCAAGGTCGCCCTGGCGACGGTGGTCGCCACCTGGGGGTCCTCCCCCCGTCCGGTGGGCAGCCAGATGGCGGTGGACGACGCCGGTTCGATGATCGGCTCGGTTTCCGGCGGCTGCATCGAGGGGGCCGTGGTCCACGAGGCGCGCAAGACCATGGAGGATGGCGAGCCGCGAATGATCTCCTTCGGGGTCAGCAACGAAATGGCCTGGGAGGTCGGGCTGGCCTGCGGCGGCCGGGTGCAGGTCTATGTCGAGGCCGTGGAATGAAGCGCGACATCACCGAACGGCTGCTGGCCGCCCGCAAGGCCGGACGTCCCGTGGCCCTGGTCACCGACCTCGGCACCGGCCTGCAGACGCTGGTCTACGAGGACGCCATCCACGGCGGCTTCGGGCTGGAGGATGACCGTCTGGCGGAGGTGCGGGACCGGCTGCGCCAGGATCGTTCCGGCCTCATCACCGATCCGGAGGGCGAGGAGGACGGCGTCCAGCTGTTCGTTCAGACCCACAACCCGCCGCTTCGCCTGCTGGTGGTCGGTGCCGTGCACATCGCCCAGGCGCTGGCCCCCCTCGCCGCTCTGACCGGCTACGCCGTCACGGTGATCGACCCGCGGGGCTCCTTCGCCACGGAATCGCGTTTCCCCGGCGTCTCCCTGCACGATTCCTGGCCGGACGAGGCATTGACGGAATTGAAAATCGACAACCGCACCGCCGTGGTGACCCTGACCCACGACCCCAAGCTGGACGACCCGGCCCTGCTGGTGGCGCTGCGCTCCCCGGCCTTCTATGTCGGGTCGCTCGGCAGCCGGCGCACCCACGCCAAGCGGCTGGAGCGGTTGACGGAGCAGGGCGTGACCGACGCGGAGCTGGCGCGCATCCACGCCCCGGTCGGGCTGGACATCGGCGCCGTGACCCCGGCGGAAATCGCCCTGTCGGTCATGGCCCAGATCACCGCCGTGCGGCGCAAGGCCGGCGCGGCCTGACAGGAGTTCATCGCCATGTTTTTCGGCCCGCTGCCCCTGCGGGAGCTGGAGGGCGCCATTCTGGCGCATTCGGTCCGCCGTGGCTCCGTCAGTTTCAAGAAGGGCCGCATCCTCAGCGCCGAGGACGTGACGGCGCTGCGCGACGCCGGCTTCACGACGGTGGCTGCCGCCAAGCCCGGTCCTGACGACGTGGGCGAGGACGCCGCCGCCGCCCGCATCGCCGCCGCCCTGAAAGGGCAGGAGATCACCGTCGGCGCCGCCTTCACCGGCCGCGTCAACCTGTTCGCCGAATCGCGCGGCCTGTTCGTTCCGGATGTCGAACGGATCAACGCGCTGAACCTCATCGACGAAAGCGTAACGGTCGCCACCCTGCCTGCCTTCGCGCCGGTCGAGCCCGGTCAGATGGTCGCCACGGTCAAGATCATCCCCTTCGCCGCTCCCCGCGGCGCGGTGGAGGGGGCCGAGGTCGAGGCGTCCGCCGGGATGCCGGCGCTGCGCGTCGCTCCCTTCCGACCGCTGACCGCCGCTCTGATCCAGACCCGCCTGCCCGGCGTGAAGGACAGCGTCCTCGACAAGACCGTGACCGTGACACGGGGCCGTCTGGAGGCGATGGGCGGGCGGCTTGTCCGCGATTCGCGCTGCTACCACGGCGAGGCGGCGCTCGCCGATGCCATTGCGGCGGCGGGGCGCGTCGACCTGCTGCTGATCGCCGGGGCCTCGGCCATCACCGACCGGCGCGATGTGCTGCCGGCAGGCATCGAGCGGGCGGGCGGCGTCATCGAGCATTTCGGCATGCCGGTCGATCCCGGCAACCTGCTGCTGCTCGCCCGCATCGGGGAGACTCCGGTGCTCGGCCTGCCCGGCTGCGCGCGGTCGCCCAAGCTGAACGGCTTCGATTGGGTGCTCCAGCGCATCGCCGCGGGCATTCCGGTGACGCGGGCCGACGTCATGCGCATGGGGGTGGGCGGCCTGCTGGCCGAGATCCCCAGCCGTCCCCTGCCCCGCGCCGGCACGGTCGCGGTGGAACCGCCGAGGGCGCCGCGCATCGCCGCGCTGGTTCTGGCCGCCGGGCGGTCGAGCCGGATGGGCGGCAGCAACAAGCTGCTTGCCGATGTCGGCGGGGAGCCGCTGGTCGTCCGCACGGTCGAATCGGTGCTGGCCTCGCAGGCCAAGCCGGTGGTGGTGGTGACCGGCCACATGGCGGAGGCGGTGTCCGCGCCGCTGGCCGGGCGCCCGCTGACCATCGTCCACAACCCGTCCTTCGCCGATGGGCTCAGCGCCTCGTTGCGCGCCGGGCTGGCCGCCCTGCCGGCGGATGTCGACGGTGTGGTGGTGTGCCTTGGCGACATGCCGCGCGTCACGCCGCAGGCCGTCGACCGGCTGATCGCCGCCTACAACCCGCTGGAAGGCCGGACCGTCTGTGTTCCGACCGTCCATGGCAAGCGCGGCAACCCCGTCCTGTGGGACCGCGGCTTCTTCGCGGAGATGGCGAAGCTGACCGGCGACGCCGGAGCCAAGACCCTGCTGGCCACCCACGCCGATCAGGTGGTGGAGGTGCCGGTGGAGGACGGCGGCATCCTCTACGACGTGGACACGCCGGAGCTGCTGGCGGAGCTTCGCGGGTAAAGCTCAGGCCGCCCGTTCGATCACCAGATCCAGCCAGCGGCGGGTGATCGTCCGGGCGACCGTCTCGGCGGCGGGCAGGTGCCGCTCCAGCGCCGCGTCCAGCCCGTCGAGGACGGCCCGGTTGCGCTCCCGCGAGTCGACGCCGAACTTTTCCGCCCAGCCGCGGACGATGGCGGCGTCGGCCTCCGGGTGGAACTGGAAGGCGTAGAGGTTGCGGCCGAGCCGGAAGGCCTGACGCATGCAGGCTTCGCTCCAGGCCAGCGGCACGGCACCCTCGGGAAACTCGAAGGTGTCGTAGTGCCACTGCACCAAGTGCAGCTCCGGCGCCAGCCCACCGAGCAGCGGATCGTCCGAAGCGGCGTTGAACAGCCGGACCGCGCCCACGCCGATCTCCGCCACCGAATGGCGGTAGACGCGGGCGCCGAAGGCGCGGGCGGCCAACTGCGCGCCCAGGCAGATGCCCATCACCGGACGCTCCTCCGCCGCGAAGGCGCGGATCAGCTTCATGACCTGCGGGAAATGCGGCCCCTGCCCGTCGTTCCAGGCGTCCTGCGGGCCGCCTAGAACCAGCAGCCCGTGATAGCCCTCCGGCGCAGCGGGGAGCGCTTCCCCCTCGTCCGCGGCGATGGTGACCAGCGTCGCGCCGAATGCGGCAAGCGCGTCCCCGACGAGTCCGGCGGGGGCGTTTCGGTTGTTCTGGACGACCAGGATGCGCATCGAGGGGCCACGTCGGTGAGAGCGGATGCCCCGTTCATGAGCGGTGGGGGCAGCGAAATCAAAGCGAATTCAAGCGGTGCAAGGCGGCTATGCGCCGCGCCGCGGGACGGCGTACAGTGCGAGAACGCGAAGGAAGCCTTTCAAATTCCCCAGGGAGACGAGATCGATGCTGACCCGGATTCGCACGTTGGCGGGGGCCGCCGCCCTTGCCGGCACCCTGCTTTTCCCCGCGACCCTGCTGTTCCCGACCTCCGTCGCCGCGCAGAACGGCACGGTGACCTTCCTGCACTTCAACGACATCTACGAGATTTCCCCGGTGAAGGGCCGCGGCGGCTTCGCCCCCCTGATGACGGTGCTGAAGGCGGAGCGGGAGCGCAGCGCCGGGGCGCTGACGACGGTCGGCGGCGATTTCCTGTCCCCTTCCCTGCTCTCCGGAACGACGCGGGGGGCGCAGATGCCGGACCTGTTCAACGCCATGGGCGTGGACGTCGTCGGCTTTGGCAATCACGAATTCGACTTCGGCACGGAGGTGCTGAAGGCCCGCATCGCCGAATCGAAGTTCCCCTGGATCGGCACCAACATCGCCGGGCCGGATGGCCAGCCGTTCCCCGGCTCGGTCGCCACCTGGACAAAGACGGTCGGCGACGTCAAGGTCGGTTTCCTCGGGGTCCTGACCCCGGAAACCGCGCATCTGTCCAGCGGCGGGGCGGAGGCCACCTTCACCAACGTGCAGGCCGCCGCGGCTCTGGCGGTGAAGGCGCTGCGCGACGAGGGGGCGCACGTCGTCGTCGCCCTGACCCACCAGACCATTGCGGAGGACCGCGATCTGGCCGTCAAGGTGAAGGGCATCGACCTCCTGCTGGGCGGCCACGACCACGACCCGATCAGCGTCTACGAAGGCTCGACCCTGATCCTGAAGGCCGGGGCGGACGGCCACTATCTCGGCGTCATCGATCTGGCGGTCAGCACCAAAGCCACGGAAAAGGGGCCGGCGACCACCGTCGCGCCCGCCGGCTGGCGCTTCGTCACCACCGCCGGGGTGGCCCAGGACGCTGAGGTCGGGGCCTTGGTCAAGCGCTACACCGACCGGCTCGACGCCACATTGGCCGGGGTGATCGGGCGGACCGAGACCGACCTGGACAGCCGCAAGGACGTTGTCCGTTCGCAGGAGACGACGATGGGCAACCTGATCGCCGACGCGCTGCGCGACGGGCTGAAGGCCGACGTCGCCATCACCAACGGCGGCGGCATCCGCGCCGACACGCTGCACCCGGCGGGCAGTTCGCTGACCCGCAAGGACCTCTTCGCGGAGATGCCTTTCGGCAACGTCGCCGTGCTGACGCTGCTGTCCGGCGCCGACCTGCTCGCCGCGCTGGAGCATGGCGTGTCGAAGGTGGAGGACAAGGCCGGGCGCTTCCCGCAGGTGTCGGGCCTGACCTTCACCTACGACCCGAAGCTGCCGTCCGGCACCCGCGTGACCGGCGTGACGGTGGGCGGCCAGCCGCTCGACCCCGCCAGGACCTACCGCGTGGCGACCAACGACTACATGCTGAAGGGCGGTGACGGCTACGCCGCGCTGACCCGCGGCCGGACGGTGGTGGACGCCTCCGGCGCCGTGCTGATGGCGACGATGGTCATGGACTATGTGGAGGCGAAGAAGACGGTCGCCCCGAAGGTGGAAGGCCGCATCGTCGCGAAGTGACCGGAGCGCACACAAAAAAGAACGCCCCTGGACCGGCCGGTCCGGGGGCGCAAGGCCAGGATGGATCGTTTATGAAGCGTCAGGCGCTGCGGCGCACGTGGCGTGCGGCCCCTTCGGCCCGCGCGTTCATTCGCCGCACCGCGTCGTTCGCGGTTTTCGCCGACAGCTCCGACACCTTGACGCTGCGGTTCAGCAGAAGTTCCATCTCGTCTTTGACCATGCTGCTCTGCGCGGCATAGAAGTCCTGGACGGACCGGCTGCGCATCATCGCGTTGATGCCTTCCGCGTTGCGGGCCATGGCATCCTGGGCGAAGCCCATCCATTCGCGCATGATGGACTGCATCCCGTCCATCAGCACGGACCCGCACTGCGCCATGACGTCCATGTTCTCGCGGGCTTGCTGGGCGACCTCGCCCTGGGCTTCCGCGGACAGGCCCATCATGCGGTTGAGTTGATCGGTGGTCTGGCCGGCAACTTGGCCGGCCACCTGGGTCGCCTTTCCCATCATGTCGCTGGCCGTATCGGCGCCGCGCTGGGTCGTTTCCGCAGCGGTTTCCGCCATGCGACGGGTGGTGTCCTCGGCAACATTCCGGCCCTTGGCGGCGGTATCACGCGCAATGGTCTGCGCGTCCTTCTCTGAAGCCATCTGCCTTGCTCCTGGTTGCGTTCCGTCCGAATCGGACGCTCCCCCCATTTTTCTTGGATGTCGCTAGTTTTGTGCAGTGCGACACAAGCAATCCTATAGCATGGTGGCGAAGAGTTGTTCCACAACTCTAAAAACTACCCGTCTCCACTTTTTTGCGGATACGAAGAAGCCTTCGCAAGGATTTATTGCGTTGAATTTTTCATCAAATTCCATGAATTGTTTTAATTGATCCAAAGAAAACCGCTGAACTCCGCCGCAAAAGAGATGCAGACGGCCTGAGCACTCCCCAAATTCTGAGGTAAGCAACCCTGAGCCGGTGCGCTGCCTGTCCTTGGTCCGGCACCGGTCCACCCGCGGAGGATGCCCATGCTCATCGGCGTACCGACGGAAATCAAAAATCATGAATACCGCGTCGGGCTGACCCCGGCCTCGGTCCGTGAACTGGCTCATCACGGACACAGCGTGCTGGTGCAGGCGGGGGCCGGCGCCGCCATCGGGCTGGACGACGATCGGTACGAGGCCGCTGGCGCCGAGATTGTTCCGGACGCCGCAACCGTCTTCGCCCGTGCGGAGATGGTGGTGAAGGTGAAGGAGCCCCAGCCGCAGGAGTGCGCGATGCTGCGCCGGGGGCAGATCCTGTTCACCTATCTGCACCTCGCCCCCGATCCGAAGCAGACAAGGCTGCTGCTGGATTCCGGCGCCGTCGCCATCGCCTACGAGACGGTGACCGATCCCCGCGGCGGCCTGCCGCTCCTGGCGCCGATGAGCGAGGTGGCGGGCCGCATGTCGGTGCAGGCCGGCGCCCATTGCTTGGAAAAGGCGCAGGGAGGACGCGGAGTCCTGCTCGGCGGCGTGCCCGGCGTTCCGGCGGCCAAGGTGGTGGTGCTGGGCGGCGGCGTGGTCGGCACCAACGCCGCCCGGATGGCCATGGGGCTGGAGGCGAAGGTCGTCGTCATCGACAAGTCACTGCCCCGCCTGAAGGAACTGGACCTGCAATTCGGCGCCAAGCTCCAGACGCTCTATTCGACCGTCGACACGATCGAGGAGCATGTGAACGACGCCGACCTCGTCATCGGTGCGGTCCTCGTGCCGGGGGCCGAGGCGCCGAAGCTGGTGACCAAGACGATGGTGGAGCGGATGCGGCGGGGCGCCGTGGTGGTGGACGTCGCCATCGACCAGGGCGGCTGCTTCGAGACCTCGCACCCCACCACCCATGCGGAGCCCACCTATCTGGTGGATGGGGTGGTCCATTACTGCGTTGCCAACATGCCGGGGGCCGTCGCCCGCACCTCGACCTTCGCGCTGAACAACGCCACCCTGCCCTTCACGCTGGCCTTGGCCGACCAGGGTTACCGCGCGGCGCTGGCGCGCGACCCGCATTTGCGGGCCGGGCTGAACATTCACGCCGGCGTCGTCACCTGCAAGGCGGTGGCCGACGCGCAGGGGCTGGCCCACCAGCCGGCGGAGGAAGCGCTCCGGCTTTAGATTCCGTTTTCAAACCCCCGACTGGAGCCGCGAAAACCGGAAATCGCAGTGGCTCGCGCCGCCTGCCAACGTTTGCGTCCTTTCCAGATGGATGCCACGTGTTGCGTAGGCATCAAAATCAAGGCCACAGATGTTTGGCAGAATGTCCTTATCGCCATGGCGGGCCGCAAACTTGCAGAAGCCGCAGGCCTTGTAGTTGATGCCGAACTCAAAAGTGTCGCCCGGCCCCGGCTCGACGAAATCGTAGACGAAATCGTCCGGAAACTGCTCCTGAAGGCTTTTCTCCGCCTGCTCACGGAGAAAAGCCTGATTCTCCGCCGACATGAATTGACGCCCCGAAGCGAGCCGTTCCGCTTCGGGTGCGGTGAGCAGTTGGGCCTTGTAGGTGTCCCGCTCGATGTCGCCGATCACGGCCAACGACACGCCGTGACGCCGGAGCACCCGGCTGATGGCCATGAAGCCCAGAAGACGCATGAAGAAATCGCTCATGCGGCTGTCCGCGCCCCCGACATAGGGCATTTGAGCGAGCACGATGTCGAACTCGTCCATCACCTCCTGCTTTATGCCATCGAGGCTGGAAGGATGAACGTGCTCGCGCAACATCGCTTCGGCAAGATCGAGGCGATGGCGCATGGCGGCCTCCATCGCGCTGCGATGCGCTTCGTAAAAAGGATGGATGGTTTCAGCCATTCGGTGTTCCCAAATGTATAATAGCAATCCTCTCCTGGCTCACGGGCGTTTCCGGCCGAACCGTGCGGCGATCTCCCCGACGATGCCGCGGCGGAACAGCAGCACGCAGGCAACGAAGATCACGCCGATGACCACCGGCACCGGCAGATTGCTCGCCGCCAGATAATTCTCCAGCGCCACCACCAGCGCCGCCCCGACCACCGGCCCGAACAGCGTCCCGATGCCGCCCAGCAAAGTCATCAGCACCACCGCGCCGGACATCTGCCACTGCACGTCGGTCAGGGTGGCGAGTTGGAAGACGATGGCCTTGGTGCCTCCGGCCAGACCGGCCAGGGCGGCGGACAGGACGAAGGCCATCAGCTTGTAATGGTCGGTGCGGTAGCCGAGCGAGATCGCGCGCGGCTCGTTCTCGCGGATCGCCTTCAGGACCTGCCCGAAGGGCGAATGCACGGTGCGCCAGATCACCACGAAGCCGACCAGGAACACCGCCAGCACCGTGTAATACATCGACATGGTTTGGCTGAGGTCGATCACCCCGAACAGATGGCCGCGCGGCACCGCCTGGATGCCGTCCTCACCGCCCGTGAACTTGAGCTGGAGCGCCATGAAGAAGACCATCTGCGACAGGGCCAGCGTGATCATGGCGAAATAGATGCCCTGCCGCCGGATCGCCAGCGCGCCGAAGGCCAGCCCGAGCGTCGCGGAAAAGGCGGTGCCCAGCAGGATGCCGAGTTCCGGCGGCAGCCCCCAGACCTTAACCGTGTGGGCGGTGATGTAGGCCGCCCCGCCGAAGAAGGCGGCGTGGCCGAAGCTCAAGAGGCCGGCGAAGCCGATCAGCAGGTTGAAGGCGCAGGCAAACAGCGCGAAGCACAGCACCTTCATCACAAACACGGGGTACAGCACGTACGGCGCGGCGATCAGGACCAGCAGCAGCACGGCGAGGGCCAGCAAGCCCGGCATGGCCGGTCGTCCGGTGGCGGGAGCCGCGGTATCGCGGCGGACGGCGTGGATCTCGGTCGCCATGGGTCACCTCTCCCGCCCGAACAGGCCGGCGGGCTTGATCAGCAGCACCACGGCCATGATGACGAAGACGACGATGTTGGACGCCTCCGGATAGAACACCTTCGTCAGGCCTTCCAACAGCCCGAGACCGTATCCGGTCAGCACCGCCCCCAGAATCGACCCCATGCCGCCGATGACCACCACGGCGAAGACGACGATGATGAGGTTGGAGCCCATCAGCGGCGACACCTGATAGATCGGCGCGGCCAGCACGCCGGCCAGCCCGGCCAGCGCCACGCCGAACCCGTAGGTTGCCGTGATCATCAGCGGCACATTGATGCCGAAGGCCTGGACCAGCACCGGGTTCTCGGTGGCGGCGCGCAGGTAGGCGCCGAGTTTCGTCCGCTCGATGGCGTACCAGGTGGCGAGACAGACGACCAGAGACGCCACGACGACCCAGCCGCGGTAGTTGGGCAGGAACATGAAGCCCAGGTTCTGACCGCCGCGCAGAAGGTCGGGAATCGGGTAAGGCTGGCCCGACACGCCGTAGAAATGCCGGAAAGCCCCCTCCACGATCAGCGCGAGGCCGAAGGTCAGCAGCAGCCCGTAGAGATGGTCGAGCTTGTAGAGGCGGCTGAGCAGCGTCTTCTCCAGCACAACGCCAAAGGCGCCGACAACCAGCGGCGCCAGGAGAAGCGCCCACCAGTAGCCGATCCCCGCCGTGGTCAGAAGCAGCCATGCCACGAAGGCACCCAGCATGTAGAGCGCGCCGTGGGCGAAGTTGATGACGTTCAACATGCCGAAGATGACCGCCAGCCCGAGGCTGAGCAGCGCGTAGAAGGACCCGTTGATCAACCCCAGAAGAAGCTGCCCGAACAGCGCCTGGGGCGGGATGCCGAAGATGGTGGACATGGTGGTTCGCCTCCGGCCGTTCTCCGACCGTTTTGCGCGGCGGGTGATCGCCCCGGCTCCCGTCCCCGCACGCGGCGGCGGACGGAAGGCCGGGGCGGGCGGGGATCAGCCCGGCAGCTTGCAGCCGCTTTCCGCCAGGGTGGCGAAGGCCTCGTCGCCGGGGATGGTGCGGATGATCTGGTAATAATCCCACGGCCCCTTGGACTCGCTGGGCTTCTTCACGCGGGCCAGATACATGTCGTGGACCATGCGCCCGTTCGGCAGGATCTTGCCGTTCTTGGCGAACATGTCGTTGACCGCCATCTCCTTCATCTTGGCGGCGACGGTCGGGCCGTCGTCGGTGCCCGCCGCCTCGACGGCCTTCAGGTAGTGCTTGACCGAGGAGTAGCTGCCGGCCTGCACCATGGTCGGCATCTTGCCGGTCTTTGCCTTGTACTTCTCCGACCAGGCGCGCTTCTCGTCGTCCATGTCCCAGTAGAAGCCGGTGGTCAGGACGAGGTCCTGCGCGACCTGGAGCCCCAGCGCGTGCACGTCCGACAGGAAGATCAGCAGCCCGGCCAGCTTCTGCTGCCCGCTCTGCGTCAGGCCGAATTCCGACGCCTGCTTGATCGAGGTGATGGTGTCGCCGCCGGCGTTGGCGAGGCCGATGACCTGCGCGCCCGACGACTGCGCCTGCAGCAGGAAGGAGGAGAAGTCCGCCGTGTTCAGCGGCGCGCGCACCGCGCCCACGACCGTGCCGCCGGCCTTCTTCACCTGCGCCGCCGTGTCGGTTTCGAGCTGGTGGCCGAAGGCGTAGTCGGCGGTCAGGAAGAACCAGCTCTTGCCGCCCTCCTTCACGATGGCCTGCCCGGTGCCGACGGCCAGCGCGCGGGTGTCGTAGGCCCAGTGGAAGCCGGTGGGGGAGCAGGCGTCGCCGGTCAGCCGCGAGGTCGCCGGCCCCTGCATCAGGAAGATTTTCTTCTTCTCGCGCGTCACCTCCTGCACCGCCAGGGCGACGCCGGAATTCGGCACGTCGACGATGACGTCCACCCCGTCGCGGTCGATCCATTCGCGGGACAGGTTGGACCCGATGTCCGGCTTGTTCTGGTGGTCGGCCGCGATGACCTCGATGGGCTTGCCCAGAGCCTTCCCACCCGCCTCCTCCACCGCCATGCGGACGGCGACCGCGGAGCCTTCACCGCCGAGGTCGGCGTAGAGGCCCGAGCGGTCGTTGAGGACGCCGATCTTCACGACGTCGCCCGAAACCTTGCCCTGCTGGGCCTGCGCGGAACCGACGGCCAGCGCGGCGAGCGCCGCTCCGGCAAGCAGACGTGCAATCATTCCATTCCTCCCGGTTCGAATTCGAACGTTTCTGTTTGCTTGGTTCAGACACCCAGATACGTGTGCAGCTTCTCCATGTTGGCGGCGAGCTGGTTGTTCGGGATCATGTCCATCACGCGACCTTCCTCCATCATGTAATGGCGGTCGGCGATGGTGGCGGCGAAGCGGAAGTTCTGCTCCACCAGCAGGATGGTGAAGCCGCGCTGCTTCAGCTTGCGGACGGCCACTCCGATCTGTTCGATGATCACCGGCGCCAGTCCCTCGGTCGGCTCGTCGAGCAGGATCATCGTGGCGCCGGTGCGCAGGATGCGCGCGATGGCCAGCATCTGCTGCTCGCCGCCCGACAGGCGTGTGCCCTGGGTCGAGCCCCGGCCCTGCAGGTTGGGAAACAGCTCGTGGATCTGTTGGACCGTCATCCCGCCCTCCTTGACGACGGGCGGCAGCGTCAGGTTTTCGTCGACGTTGAGCGAGGCGAAGATCCCGCGCTCCTCCGGCACGTAGCCGATGCCGAGGCGGGGGATCTTGTGCTGCGCCATGCCGATCAGTTCCTGCCCCTGGAATCGAATGGAGCCGGTGCGCTTGCCGACGATCCCCATGATCGAGCGCATGGTGGTCGTCTTGCCGGCGCCGTTGCGGCCCAGCAGGGTCACCACCTCCCCCTGGCGGACCTCCAGGTTCACCCCATGCAGGACGTGGCTTTCGCCGTAGAAGGCGTGGAGATCGGAGACCTCCAGCATCGCGGCCTTCACCGCAGCGCCGTCAGGCATGACCGCTCCCCATATAGGCTTCCCGGACCTTCGGGTGGCGCGATACCTCGCCGTAGGGGCCTTCGGCCAGAACCTCGCCGCGGGCCAGGACGGTGATCCAGTCCGACAGATTGGCGACCACGGACAGGTTGTGCTCCACCATCAGGATCGTGCGGTTGGCCGAAACCCGCTTGATCAGCGCCGCGATGCGGTCGATGTCCTCATGCCCCATGCCGGCCATCGGCTCGTCCAGCAGCAGCATCTCCGGCTCCAGGGCCAGCGTCGTGGCGATTTCCAGCGCGCGTTTGCGGCCGTAGGGAAGCTCCGCCGCCGGCAGATGGGCGTAGCCGGCCAGCCCGACATCCTCCAGCAACTCCATCGCCCGCCCGTTCAGCCGGTCGAGCACCGATTCCGATTTCCAGAACTGGAAGGAGTTGCCGAGCGGCCGTTGCAGCCCGACCCGCACATTCTCCAGAACCGACAAATGCGGGAACACCGCCGAGATCTGGAAGGAGCGGATGATGCCCAGGCGCGCCACGTCCGCCGGCTTCACCGCGGTGATGTCGCGCCCGTTGAACAGGATGTGCCCGTTGCTGGGCTGAAGGAACTTGGTGAGCAGATTGAAAACGGTCGTTTTTCCGGCCCCGTTGGGACCGATCAGCGCATGGATGGACCCTCGGTTCACCCGCAGGCTTACGTCGCGGACAGCGACGAAGCCCCGGAATTCCTTGGTCAGTCCGCGCGTCTCCAGAATGACGTCACTTGCCATATCCTCCCCATTCCCTGCTTTTCAGCGGCCCTTGCGAAGGACCGTCTGTTGTTTGGTTCAGGTTATCAGCAATCTGTCACACGCACAGCTTACGGAAAGAACTTAATCCCGTCCATCCGGAAGCACCGATGGCGTGACAGTGCCTGGCCGGACGGCGAGTCCGTCGGCAAAAAGGGGGTTTGGGAAGGCCGCAACGCGGGCATGAAAAAAGCGGCCACGCAGGGCCGCACACCGACTCGCGGCACGCCTCCAGATTGGAGGCGTGCCTTTCTCTTTCGACGCAGGAGCCGGAAACCGCAGTACCGATACGACTCAGGCGGCCCCGGATCAGGCCGCCGAGGTCAGCGGAAAGCCGCTGTAGTCGAGCGACGCGGACCAGAAGCGTTCGAGCTTGCGCAGGGTCTCGTTCGCCTTGACCAACTCCTCGTCGCTGAAGCCGGCCTTCTCCAGCGCCGTCAGGTGGCGCTCGAACATACGGCTGATCTTCTCGCGAAGGTCCAGACCCTTCTCCGACAGGCGGACGCGCACCGACCGGCGGTCGTGCGGCGAGCGCTCCTGCCCGAGATAGCCGTTCTCGACCATCTTCTTCACGTTGTAGGAAACGTTGGAGCCGAGATAGTAGCCGCGCGCCGTCAGCTCGCCGACGGTCATCTCGTCTTCGCCGATGTTGTAGAGGATCAGGCTCTGGACGTTGTTGATGTCCTGGATACCGAGCCGGTCAAGCTCGGTCTTCAGCACCTCGAGAAAGTGGCGGTGAAGCCGTTCGATCAAGAGGATGCTTTCATAATAGGGTTTGCGCACCGCGGTCTCCTTTGGCTCGTACCGGACATGGGCCGACCTGTGGCCTTTCCGGGGTCCTTAAGGGGAGATTAACCGATCATTGTCCGGCAATCACCTCAATAATGCCCCAAAAGCACAGCCCGGGGTGTAGAACAGCCTGGCCCTGCGGAATACCCCCGTCCTGCCGTGCCAAGCCCCGTTGCGTGCCAGGATGTGCCCGGAATCCGGGCATCCTGGCGGCGTTTCCGCCCGGCGAACCGGGCGGCAAGCCGACCCATGCCATCCGACCTTCCCTAACAACGGTCAGGTTTGAGACAAGTCCCGCAAGGATTTCCCCGATACTAACGCAGAAACGCGCGGAATGTGCCCGCATCCTTGCACGTCCTGAGTGCAATAAAGGAGAACGCGCCACTTCATTCGGTAAAGCGCAAATCCCCGCCAACGGGTTCGGCGAAGTAACCGTCGACCTCTTCAGCCGTCACCTCGGCGAGAGAGGCAGGCGACCAGCGCGGATTCCGGTCCTTGTCCACCAGCGCCGCGCGGATGCCTTCATAGACATCGTGGCGGGCGAGGAAGGCGAGGCTGAGGCGAAGCTCCTGGATCATGCAGCCGTCGAAGTCGAGCGTGGCGCCGCGGCGCAGCGCCTCCAGCGTGACCTTCAGGCTGGTCGGCGACACCCGATTCAGCGTGGCGAGCTGGCCGGCGGCCCATTCCGTTCCTTCGGCCTCCAGGGCGGCGACGATGGCCTCCACGCCGTCGTGGGCGTAGCAGCGGTCGATGGCCGCGCGGTTGGCGGCGACCGGGGGTTCGCCGGCCTCCTCGCGATGGCGCGCGACCACCTCGTCGGCCGGCACGCCGTCGGCCAGTTCGGCGATCAGGGACTCCAGCTTGGCGCTGGGGACGAAGGCGTCGGCGGCGCCGACCTCGATCATGTCGGCCGCCTTCAGACGGTCGCCGGTCAGGCCCAGCCAGACGCCGACCTGTCCGGGCAGGCGCGGAAGGAAGTAGGTGCCGCCGACGTCCGGATAGAGCCCGATGCCCGTCTCCGGCATCGCGAACATCGTCCGCTCGGTCACGATCCGGTGCGACCCGTGCACCGACAGGCCGACGCCGCCGCCCATGCTGATGCCGTCGATCAGCGCCACATAGGGCTTCGGGCAGGTGTGGATCAGGCGGTTGAGGACATACTCCTCGCTGAAGAAGGCGCGGATGGCGGCACCGTCGCCCTGCCCCGCCTTGGCGGCCTTGCCCGTCTCGTACAGGTTCACCACGTCGCCGCCGGCGCAGAAGGCCTTCTCCCCGGCGCCCTGCACGACGATGGCCTTGATGTCCGGATCGGCTATCCAGGCGCGCAGCTGCGGATCGAACAGGCGGATCATGCCCAGCGTCAGGGCATTCAGCGCCTTCGGGCGGTTCAGCGTCACCAGCCCGATGGAGCCGCGGCGTTCGAACAGGATCTCGGCGAACTGAATCTCAGCGGAGTCGCTCATGGTTCCGGTCGTTTCCATTTGTTCGTTTGTGGGGCGAATTTGTTGGTTTCAGGCGATGATACGGTCGGCGGGCGGCGTGTCAAACCGAGGTTTCGCAGCGCAGCGTCGCGGAACACCGCCCCGGCCTCAGCCGTTGCCGCACCCACAGTCATGAGCGGGACAGTTCCATGATGGCAGCCTCAGCAGCGCAAGCGTCACGTCAGGAGGGACCGGGCCGCAAGACGGCCATCATCCTCAACCGGTCCGCGGGAACGCTGGCCGGACAGCCGATCGACGACACGGTGGCGGCGATCCGCAGCGCCTTCGAGCGGCATGGGGCGGAGGTGTCGCTGACCGCGGTGGAGCCGTCCGACTGCGCCTCGGAAATCCGCAAGGCCATCGACTCCGACGCGGAGCTGGTCATCGTGGGGGGCGGCGACGGAACCATCCACACCGCGGTCAACATGATCCTGCCCACGGGCAAGATCCTGGGCATCCTGCCGCTCGGCACCATGAACCTGCTGGCGCGCGACCTGAAGACCCCGCTCGACCTTGACGAGGCGTACGAGGCCTTGGCCGCCGGCGAGGTGAGCAGCATCGACGTGGCGGAGGTGAACGGCGAGATCTACCTGAACAGCTCCGTCCTCGGCTTCTACCCCCAGGTTGTTCAGGAGCGCGAGGAGAAGCGCAAGCGGCACCGTCTGCTGAAATGGCCGGCGATGGCGCTGGCCATGGTCCGCACCTTCCGCCGCCTGCCCCTGCTGGACGTTCGGATCGACTGGGGCGACGGGCCGCGCCGCGTGCGCACCCCGATTCTGGTGGTCTCCAACAACCCCTTCGACGGCGAGGCGGGCAGCATGCTCCTGCGTCGCGACCGGCTCGATTCCGGAAAGCTCGGCGTCTATGTGGCGCGGCAGCGCGACCCCTGGGGGCTGCTGCGGCTGATGGGGCGCACCGTGCTCGGAACTTGGCAGCAGGATGAGGAGTTGGAAACGCTGACGGCCACGCAACTGACGGTGCACAGCCGCCGGCGGCGGCTGAAGATGGTCAACGACGGTGAAATCCTGCAGATGGAGCCGCCGCTGAACTACCGCATCCGCCACAAGGCGCTGAAGATCCTGCTGCCCAAGGCAGCACCTGAAAGCGACGGCACGGCGGACGGCGCGTGACGGGAATGACTGCCGGGGAGGTGTCGTGAAGAAGCTCGCCCACATCTCGGACCTGCATTTCGGGCGGATCGACCCGCTGGTGGTCGACGGCCTGCTGGCCGACCTGACGGCGGCGCGGCCCGACCTGATCGTCATCTCCGGCGATCTGGTCCAGCGCGCCAAGGCCCGCCATTTCCTGGAGGCGCGGGCTTTCCTGGAAAAGCTGCCCTTCCCCTATCTGGTCGTGCCGGGCAACCACGACATCCCGGTCTACAACGTGGTGCGCCGCTTCCTCGACCCGTTCGGCAACTACAAGCGATACATCACCGCCGACCTCAGCCCCTTTCACATCGATTCGGAAATCGCCGTTCTGGGGATCAACACGGCGCGCTCGGTCATCACGGATTTTTCCGAAGGGCGCATGAACAAGGCCCAGATCAAGCGCGTGCGGGAGGTCTTCTGCGAGGTGCCGGACACCGTCTTCAAGGTGCTGTTCACCCACCACCCCTTCCTGCCGCCGCCCGACGCGCCGAAGACGAAGCTGGTCGGGCGGCACAGGCTGGCTCTGCCGGCGCTGGAAAGCTGCGGGGTCGACCTGCTGCTGGCCGGGCATCTGCACCGCGCCTATTCCGGCGACATCATGACCCACCACACCCAGGTGGCGCGCTCCATCCTGGTCGCCCAGGCCTCGACCGCGACCTCCACGCGGCTGCGCAATGAGGCCAACGCCTACAACCTCATCGCCATCGAGCCACCGCGCGTCACCTTCGAGGTGCGGTCCTGGGAGGGAGCGGCCTTCACGGGCGGCCTCGTCTCCCAATGGCGCAAGGACGGGCACCGCTGGGTCATGGAGATGCAGGACTCGGGATTCAGACCTGTGAGCGGTGCGGCTTGAGTCACGGCGGCCATGCGGCGTAGGATCGCGCCGCAAGTTTTAAGAGCACATCAGGTCCCTCGCATGTCCGCTTCGCATTTCCGGTCCCCGGCGTCCTTCCCGCGCACCCGGCTGCGCCGCAACCGCGCCGACGCATGGACCCGCCGCCTCGTCGCCGAAAACCGCCTGACCGTGGACGACCTGATCTGGCCGGTCTTCGTCATCGAGGGGCAGAACCAGCGGGTCCCCGTGGCCTCCATGCCCGGCGTCGAGCGGCTGACCATCGACCTGCTGACCGAGGCGGTGGCCGCGGCCGGCGACCTCGGCATCCCCTGCGTCGCCCTGTTCCCGGTCGTCGGCGCCGAAGGCAAGTCGGAGGACGCGGCGGAGGCCTACCGCCCCGACAACCTGATGAACCGCGCCATCCGCGCGCTGAAGGCCGCGGTGCCGCATGTCGGCATCCTGGGCGACGTGGCGCTGGACCCCTACACCACCCACGGCCACGACGGGCTGATGCGCGACGGCTACATCCAGAACGACGAGACGGTCGAGGTGCTGGCCCGGCAGGCGCTGTCACAGGCCGACGCCGGCGTGGACATCGTCGCTCCGTCCGACATGATGGACGGGCGCATCGGCCTGATCCGCGACCGGCTGGACAGCCATGGGCATGAGCTGGTGCGGCTGTGCTCCTACGCCGCCAAATACGCCTCGGCCTTCTATGGCCCCTTCCGCGACGCGGTGAATTCGGGCGGCTTCCTGAAGGGCGACAAGAAGACCTACCAGATGAACCCCGCCAACACCGACGAGGCCCTGCACGAGGTCGCCCTCGACCTCCAGGAAGGGGCGGACATGGTGATGGTGAAGCCGGGCCTGCCCTATCTGGACATCATCCGCCGGGTGAAGGACACCTTCGCCGTCCCGACCTTCGCCTACCACGTCTCCGGCGAATACGCGATGCTGCGCGCCGCCGCGCAGAACGGCTGGCTGGATTACGACAAGGCCTTGCTGGAGACCCTGACCGGCTTCAAGCGCGCTGGCTGCGACGCCATCCTGACCTACGGCGCCGTGGACGCGGCGCGGCGGCTGCAGGAGGGCTGATCCCTCCACGCGGGGCTGCGCTGCGGCACGGCCCCGCCCCGTCCGTCACTTCGGCGTGCCCTTCCACACCTGGAACTGCGGCGTTTCCAGCAGCAGATCGGCATGGCCGAAGGCCGTCTTGAACAGCTTCCCCACCCCCGCCGTCCGCTGGGTCACCGCGACCAGCGAGCCGCGCAGCTTCAGATACTGCTTGGTGCCGGCGACCAGGGCCTCCAGCATCCCGAAATCCTCGTCCTTGCCGCGGTGGAGCGGCGGGTTCGAGACGATCAGCCCGAAGCGCTCCCGCGCGCCGAGTCCGGCCAACCCGTCGCTCAGTACGCACTCCGCGTCCGGCACATTCTGACGGGCGGCGTGCAGAGCCACCGCGTCGATGTCCAGCAGGGTCAGCCGGGCGTCCGGCGTGCGCTCCCGCACCGCCCGCGCGATCACCCCGGCGCCACAGCCGAAATCCAGGACGGCGGTGCCCGCCGCGATTTCCGGCAGAACCTGGAGCAGGCATTCCGTGCCGGTGTCGAGACGGCCATGGGCGAACAGGCCGGGGTAGGACACGAGATCCAACACCTCGTCGCGCCCCGGCAGCGGCAGGGCGACGGTCTGCCGCCAATCCTCCAGATTGCCCCTGGCCGAATCGTTGGTCCGGCGGGTTTCCAGCAGACGGGCGCGGCGCTTGATGGTCAGCGTCTCCACGCCTTCCGCCAGCCCGTCGAAGCGCTTCGGCGCGGAGGTGATGCCCTCGTCGTTGCTGCCGGCGATCCACAGCGGCGCTCCCGCCGGCAGACGGGCGGCCAGGGCGTGCAGGGCCATTTCAAAAGCGGCCCAGCCGCGCGGCAGACGCAGGACCGCGGCGTCGAAGGCACCGTCGGCCGGCCAGGGCGTGGCCGGCTTGCCGTCGAAAGCCTGCCGGTGCCAGGACACTACCTCGGCCCCGCCGTCGGCCAAGGCCTCTCCTATGGCGCCGTCGGTGTCGCCGGCCACCAGGATGCGGCCCTGCGGGCGGCGCTCGGCCAGGGCCTCCGCGGCGACACCGGCCACGGTGGAATCGCGGTCGGTCGCGCGGTTGGACAATCGGCTCACAGGCTCTTTCCCTTTATTCCCTGATTCCTCAACCCTTGTCGCGCATCAGGCGCGCCTTGTCGCGCTGCCACGACCGTTCCTTCTCGGACTCGCGCTTGTCGTGCTTCTTCTTGCCAGTGGCGAGGCCGACCTCGACCTTGGCGATGCCGCGGTCATTGAAATAGACGGTCATCGGGATCAGCGTGATTCCCTTCTGCTTGATCGCGCCCATGAGCTTGCTCAACTCGCGGCGATGCACCAGCAGCTTGCGCGGGCGCTTCGTCTCGTGCTGAAGCCAGCGGCCCGCCAGCCCGTATTCCGGGATGTAGGCGTTGAACAGGTACAGCTCCCCGTTCTTGAGGCCGGCGTACGCCTCGTTGATGCTGGCACGGCCGCCGCGCAACGACTTCACCTCGGTGCCGGTCAGGATCAGACCGGCCTCCAGGGTGTCTTCGATGAAATAGTCGAAGCGTGCGCGGCGGTTCTGTGCCGCCATGCGCTTTGGTTCGGGCTCGCGGGCGGCCACGTATCCTCCTTCCCTGGGGCGGGGTGATGCTGTCCCTTAGGACAGCACCCCGGCCTTCTTCATCGCGTCGCGGACGATGGTCCGCGTGCTCTCCGACGCGGCGACCAGCGGTAGGCGAACCTCGTCCGAGGACTTGCCGAGCAGGCTGGCGGCGTACTTCACCGGAGCCGGGCTCGTCTCCACGAACATGGAATCGTGCAACGGGGTCAGCAGGTCGCGGTATTTGTAGGCGGTGGCGAGATCGCCCTTCCGCCAGGCGTCCTGCATCGCGGCGCACTGGGCCGGCGCGATGTTCGCCGTCACCGAGATGCAGCCGACGCCGCCCTGCGCGTTGAAGGCCAGCGCCGTCGCATCCTCGCCCGAGAGCTGGATGAAGTCGGGACCGACCTCCTGCAGCAGGCGGACCGGGCGGGCCAGATCCGCCGTGGCGTCCTTCACGCCGATGATGTTCGGCAGCTTGGCGAGGCGGGCCATCGTTGCCACCGACATATCCACGACACTGCGGCCGGGAATGTTGTAGATAACGATCGGCAAATCCGCCGCGTCATGGATCGCTTTGAAATGCTGGTACAGACCTTCTTGCGTCGGCTTGTTGTAATAGGGCGTGACCACCAGCGCCGCGGTGGCGCCGGCCTTCTTCGCATGCTGGGTCAGCGCGATCGCCTCCTCGGTGGAGTTCGACCCGGTGCCGGCGACGACCGGAACCTTCCCGCCCGCGGCCTCGATGCACAGCTCGACGACCCGATTGTGCTCCTCGTGGGAGAGGGTGGGCGACTCGCCCGTGGTGCCGCAAGGCACGAGACCGTGGGTGCCCTGCGCAACCTGCCACTCGACGAAGGACTGGAAGGCGGCCTCGTCCACTTTCCCGTTTTTAAACGGGGTCAAAAGAGCGACGATGGAACCGTACAACATGCCTGCCACCTCCGACGGACTTCAAGAAAAGTGTCGCGCACCTTAGCCGCACCCGTTCCCCCGAGCAAGAGTGCCCGGATGATCATCCGACATGCCACCCGTTCCGCCATCGCCGCCGCCCTGCTGGGGCTGATCGTGCTGTCCCAGCCCGCCGGGGCGGCCAGCCTGACGGCGCAGGACCTCGCCGTCTACCGGCAGGCCTTCAAGGCCGCCGACAACGACCGCCACGACGAGGCGCTGCGCATCGCCGCCCAGGCGTCCAACAAGCTGCCGGCCAAGGTGATCCGCTGGATGGCCCTGGCGACTCCCGGCGGCGGCAGCTTCGACGAGATCGCCGCCTTCATCCGCGAGAACGGCGACTGGCCCAACCAGGCGCAGCTCCGCCGTCAGGCGGAAAAGGCGATGCCCATCGACCTGGACGAGGACCGGGTGCTGGCCTGGTTCAAGCAGTACCCGCCCCTGTCCAACGAAGGCTTCATGCGCCATGCCGACACGCTGCTGGCGACCGGCAACACCGAGCGGGCGGTGCGGATGGTGCGCGACCGCTGGGTGGAGGCGAACTTCACGTCGGCGGACGAGGAGCAGTTCCTGGCCCGCTACCGCTCGCACCTGCGCCCGCCGGAGCACAAGGCGCGCATCGACCGCCTGCTGTGGGAGCGGCAGGAAGCCGCGGTGCGCCGCATGCTGCCCTTCTTCGATGAGGCCTACGACCTGCTGATCGAGGCGCGGATCGCGCTGGACAGCGACGCCAAGAACGCCGACGCGGCGCTGGCCCGCGTCCCCGCGTCCCTGCGCAACGACCCCGGCCTGCTGTTCGACCGCGCCCGCTACCGCCGCCGCAAGGGCGACGACGCGGGGGCGCTGGAGATCATCGCGCAGGCGCCAAAGGATATGGGCCGCCCCCAGGCCTGGTGGACGGAGCGCCACATCCTGGCCCGCCGCGCCATGGTGAACGGCGACCACAACCTCGCCTACCGTCTGGTCACGGCGCACGGGCAGACCGAGGGCAGCGGTGCGGCGGAGGCGGAGTTCCTCGCCGGCTTCCTGGCGCTGCGCTTCCTCGACGATCCGTCGAGCGCCTTCAACCACTTCCACAAGCTCTACCGCTCGGTCGGCGCGCCGATCAGCAAGGCGCGCGGCGCCTACTGGTGCGGACGCGCGGCGGAGGCGCTGGGCCAGACGGCTCAGGCCAAGGACTGGTACGCCAAGGCCGCCCAGTATGGCACGACCTTCTACGGTCAGCTCGCCGCCCGCCACGCCGGGAACGGGCGCATCGCCCTGCCCGCCGAGCCGCGGGTGTCGAACGCCGACGCCACCGCCTTCGAGCGTCGGGAGGTCGTGCGGGTGACCAAGCTGTTGGCCGAGATCGAAGGCAACACCGACGAGCGGGTGACCGCCTTCCTGCGCCGCATCAGCCTCGACGCCAAGGAACCGGCGGATTACGTGCTGGCCGCCAAACTGGCCCGCGAGGTCGGGCGCCGCGATCTCGCCGTCGCCGCGGCGAAGGACGCCGCGCAGAACGACGTGTTCCTGGTGGAAGCCGGCTACCCGATGATCGAGAGCCGCCCGTCCGCTCCGGAAATCGCCCTGGTGCACGCCATCATCCGGCAGGAGAGCACCTTCAACACCCGTGTGGTGTCGTCGGCCGGCGCGCGCGGCCTGATGCAGCTCATGCCCGGAACGGCGCAGCTGGTCGCCAACAAGCTGGGCGTCAAGCACGACAACGCGAAGCTGATCAGCGACCCGGACTACAATGTGCGGCTCGGCTCGACCTATCTGGCGGACATGATCGACCGCTTCAACGGCTCCTACATCATGGCCATCGCCGCCTACAACGCCGGCCCGACCCGCGTGCGTCAATGGATCGACACCTACGGCGACCCGCGCGGCGAAGCCATCGACGCCGTGGACTGGCTGGAGCTGATCCCGATCTACGAGACCCGCAACTACGTGCAGCGGGTCATGGAAGCCATGCTGGTCTACCGAGCGCGCATCCAGGGCGCCAAGGCGGAGCTGAACCTGGACAAGGAAATTCGTCGGTGAATTCCCGGCGGTCCTTCGCCCATGCCGGACGAGGGACCGCCGTGATGATCAAAGACGAATATTCGAAAGTCTCAAAAGCCGGCTTATCTCTGTCACATACCGAAATCGAAATCGTCCAATTTTCGCCGCTTTCGTCTGAAGAGGTAACTCTTCTTCCTACCCGGAAGATGAATTGCATTTAATGCTCTATTAACCACAACCCGAGAGAATTCCCACGCACGGACGGACCGTGTTTCTCTTTATTCCGTGATTGGGAGCCTACCATGCCAGCACCGATGGTCGCCGATGAAGTCCGCCAGGCGTGCCGCATCCACGCGCGCCTTTTAGACGCCTTCATCACCTTGACGGAACAGGAACTGGCGCAGCTCGCCCCTGGTTTCGCCGAGGAAAGCCTCATGGAATCGCTGGAGAAGATGCGGGCCGCCCGCAAGAGCTACGGCGCCTTGGGCGGTGTCGTCGCCTTGGAGATGGTGGCGTCGAACGCCGCCTGACCATCGGGCCTACCGTTCGGCGGGCCTTCCGTCCGGGAACAGGGGACCGCTAATCCTGCGGCGAGTCCCCGTTGCCCGCACCGCCGGACTGCCGGCGCTGCACCTCGCGCCATTTGGCGACATTCCGGTTGTGATCGGGCAGAGTCTTTGCAAAGACGTGCCCGCCGCTGCCGTCCGCGACGAAATACAGGAAGTCATGCCTTTCCGGGTGCAGTGCCGCCTGGATGGACGCCCGCCCTGGATTGGCGATCGGCCCCGGCGGAAGCCCCGCCGCGACGTAGGTGTTGTAGGGCGATTCGAACTTCCAGTCGTTGCGGGTCAAGACCCGCCCCAGTTCCCCGCTGCCGTCGGTCAGCGCATAGATCACGGTCGGGTCCGACTGGAGCTTCATGCCGGTCTCCAGGCGGTTGACGAAGACGCCCGCCACCTTGGCGCGCTCCGCCGCAACGCCGGTTTCCTTCTCCACGATGGACGCCATGGTCAGCGCCTGCTGCGGAGACTCGTAAGGCAGGTCCGGACCGCGGTTCTTCCAGGCGTCGTTCAGCGCCTGGGTCATGGCGTGCTGCATCCGCTCGACCAGGGCCGAGCGCGCATCGCCGTAGGAATAGTGATAAGTTTCAGGCAGTACGGTTCCGTTCTTCGGAACCGCTTTCAACTCGCCGGTCAGCGCCGGCTCGGCATCGAGCAGCGCCACCACCTGGGCGGAAGTCAGCCCTTCCGGCACTGTAAAGCGGCGGACCACGGTCTTGCCCTGGCGGAGCATCTCCAGGACGCCATCGACGCTGATCCCCGCCGGGAATGCATACTCTCCGGCTTTCAGCGGCCCCTGAAGCTTCGCGGCGAACAGGAAGAGGATCGGGGACTCGACGACTCCCGCGTCTTCCAAGGTCAAGGCAATCGCCTCCAGGCCGCTTCCGCGCGGAATGACGACCGTCTCGGCGTGCTCGAGCGGTCCAGGGGCCGTCACGCGGAGGGCACCCCAGAACACCAACCCGCTGCCCGCGGTGAGGACGGTCAACGCCCCCGCCGCGATTCGGAGGCCCCAGCCCATCGGCGGTCTCCGCAATGCGTCGCCGCTCAGGCGAATTCCTTGAAGACCAGGGAGGCGTTGGTGCCGCCGAAGCCGAAGGAGTTCGACAACGCGGCCCGCACGCGGCGCTCCTGCGCAACCTTCGGAACGAGGTTGACGCCGAGGCAGCTCTCCGAGGGGTTCTCAAGGTTCAGGGTCGGCGGCACGAGGCTGTGGTTGATCGCCTTGATCGAGTAGATGGCCTCGACCGCGCCGGCGGCCCCCAGCAGGTGCCCGATGGCCGACTTGGTGGAGGACATCGCGACGTTGTCCATCGCAGCGCCGAACAGGCGCTTCACCGCGCCCAGCTCGATCTCGTCGCCGAGCGGCGTCGAGGTGCCGTGCGCGTTGACGTAGTCGATGTCCGACGGGTCCATCCCCGCCCGCTTCAGCGCGTTGCGCATGGCGCGGAAGCCGCCGTTGCCGTCTTCCGCCGGAGCGGAGATGTGGTAGGCGTCACCCGACATGCCATAGCCGACCACTTCGGCGTAGATGTGGGCGCCGCGCTTCTTGGCGTGCTCAAGCTCTTCGAGAACGACGACACCGGCGCCCTCGCTGATCACGAAGCCGTCGCGATCCTTGTCATAGGGACGCGATGCCTTTTCCGGCGTGTCATTGAAATTCGTGGACAGGGCGCGCATGGCGGCGAAACCGCCGACGCCCAGGCGGCTGACCGCCGCTTCCGTGCCGCCGGCGACCATCACGTCCGCATCACCCAGCATGATCAGACGCGAGGCGTCGCCGATGGCGTGCGCGCCGGTCGAGCAGGCCGTGACCACCGCGTGGTTCGGGCCCTTGAAGCCGTGCTGGATGGAGATGTGACCGGACGCCAGATTGATGAGGCAGGCCGGAATGAAGAAGGGGGAGATGCGGCGCGGCCCCTTCTCCGCCAGGGTGACGGCACCCTCGGCGATGCCCGGCAGACCGCCGATGCCCGAGCCCACCATGACGCCGGTGAGTTCGCGCTCTTCCTCGGTCTGGGGAACCCAGCCGGAATCCTTGATCGCTTCGTGGGCGGCGGCGATGGCGAAGATGATGAAATCGTCCATCTTCCGCTGGTCCTTCGGCGGAACGAAGACATCCGGGTTGAACAACCCGTCTCCGTCCCCGCGCGGGACCTCCCCGGCAACCTTCGAGGCCAGATCGGAGGCATCAAAACCCGTGATGGTGCGGATGCCCGATTGGCTGGCGGTCAAACGCTCCCAGTTGAGCTTGTGGCCGACACCGAGCGGCGTGACCAGACCAAGGCCGGTAACGACGACACGTCTCATGGGGTATTCCTTGACCTTTCCTCGGAAAACTCAGCGACGGCCAGGCCACTTTGAAAAGCTGCCTGGCCCTCTTGCGCCAGCGCCTGATCAGGCGGCGGCGTTCGCCTTGATGAAGTCGATGGCGTCCTTCACCGTCAGAATCTTCTCGGCGGCGTCGTCCGGAATCTCGCAGCCGAACTCTTCCTCGAAAGCCATAACCAGCTCGACCGTGTCGAGGCTGTCGGCGCCGAGATCGTCGATGAAGGAGGCGTTCTCCGTCACCTTCGACTCCTCGACCCCGAGGTGGTCCACAACGATCTTCTTAACGCGCTCGGCGACATCGCTCATTTTTTTAGACCTTCCAATCCTTGAGACCGCTCGGGCGAATTCGGCCGGCTCAACACGCGGCTGCGTGCCTTCCTGCCACAAAAAGCCCCGTCCGATAACACATTTTTACAGCCTTGACCAGCGCCCGCGGGAGCCGGTCCGAACCTGTGGTTCAGGCAGCGAATCCGCCTCAGATCATGGCCATGCCGCCGTTGATGTGCAGCGTCTGGCCGGTGACATAGGCGGCCTCATCGCTCGCCAGGTACACGACTCCGGCGGCGATTTCCCCCGGCTCGCCCATGCGGCCGGAAGGAATGGCGGTGAGCAGCTTGTCCTTCTGCTCGGAATTCAGGGCGTCGGTCATCGCCGTGGTGATGAAACCCGGCGCGACGCAGTTCACGGTGATGCCGCGCGACGCGACCTCCGCAGCCAGCGACTTCGACATGCCGATCATACCGGCCTTGGAGGCAGCGTAGTTGGCCTGACCGGGGTTGCCGGTGACGCCGACGATCGAGGTGATGCCGATGATGCGGCCCCAGCGGCGCTTCATCATGCCGCGCAACACGGCGCGCGACAGACGGAAGGCGGCGGTCAGGTTGACGTCCAGCACCGACTGCCAGTCGTCGTCCTTCATGCGCATGGCCAGCTGGTCGCGGGTCAGGCCGGCGTTGTTCACCAGTATGTCGATCTGGCCGAGAGCGGCCTCCGCGTCCTTGGCGAGCTGCTCGGTCCCGGCGGCGTCGGCGAGATTGCCGGGCACCACCAGGGCGCGCTCGCCCAGTTCGGCGGCGAGCGCCTCCAGCGGGGCGACGCGGGTGCCGGACAGGGCGACGGTGGCGCCCTGCGCGTGCAGCGCGCGGGCGATCTGCGCCCCGATGCCACCCGAGGCGCCGGTGACCAGCGCCTTCTTTCCGGTCAGGTCGAACATGGAATGCCTCACAGGGTCTTCAGGAACGATTCGACGTCGGCCGGGCCCTGAACGGAGGTTCCGGCCAATTCCTTGTCGATGCGCTTGGCGAGACCCGACAACACCTTGCCGGAGCCGAGTTCGACCAGCGTGTCGACGCCCTGCTCCTTCATATAGAGCACGCTCTCGCGCCAGCGAACCATGCCGGTCACCTGCTCGATCAGAAGGCGACGGATCTCGTTGGGGTCCGACACGGCGGAGGCCGTCACGTTGGCGACCACCGGAACCGCCGGCGCGCCAATCGTCACATTGGCCAGGGCCTCGGCCATGGCGTCGGCGGCGGGCTGCATCAACGGGCAATGGAACGGCGCGCTGACCGGCAGGCGCACGGTGCGCTTCAGCCCACGCTCCGCCGCGATCACGATGGCGCGCTCGATAGCCTCGGCATGACCGGAGATCACCACCTGACCCGACGAGTTGTCGTTGGCGACGGTGCAGACCTCGTTTTGCCCCGCGGGGGTCTTGGCGGCGTCGGCGGCGATGGCCTGGGCCTGCTCCAGTTCGGCGCCCAGCAGGGCGGCCATGGCGCCCTGCCCGACCGGCACGGCCTTCTGCATGGCCTGACCGCGCAGCTTCAGCAGGCGCGCGGTGTCGGCCAGGGTGAAGGCACCGGCGGCGCACAGGGCCGAGTACTCGCCGAGGGAGTGACCGGCGACGAAGGCCGCATGCTTGGTCAGGTCGAGTCCGCCCTGGTCCTTCAGCACCCGCAGAACGGCGACGCTGACGGCCATCAGGGCCGGCTGGGCGTTCTCGGTCAGCGTCAGGTCGGCCTCGGGGCCTTCGAACATCAGGCGCGAAAGGCGCTGGTTCAGCGCGTCGTCCACCTCTTCAAAGGTGAGCCGCGCGACCTCGAACGCCTCGGCCAGCTCACGGCCCATGCCGACGGCTTGGCTGCCCTGGCCCGGAAAGACGAACGCCCTGGTCATGCTGTCTGGGAACCCTAGTAAAAAGGCGCGCCACCCGCGGCGCCGCCGTTGAATTCGGCGACAGTCATACCCGGCCTTTCGGGCAAGTCAAGCGATGCTCAACGTTGAAGGGCTGGAATTGGTGCCTTTCTGTTGCTTTTCCGACGTTTTTTCATTGCTGCGATGCAAAGGCGAATGGAGAAAAGGGCCATCTCAAGGGACTTCGAAGGCGACGACGACGGAATCGCCGGCTGCCCCATGTTTCCGCTTGTCGCGGTAGGGCTTTTGTGCATACTGCGCCGCTTCATAACTCCTTGCCGGTGGCCCGCGTGCCGTCGGCTAGGCCCGGGCGGCTGATCCCATCCATAGGGGACGGGGGCAGCGCCGGACCATGAACAGCCATGGGGAGTACGATGGCTCTTTACGAGTGCGTGCTGATCGCGCGCCAGGACATCTCGGCCGCCCAGGCCGAGCAGCTCGGCGAGCAGTTCGCCCAGATCATTCGCGACAACGGCGGCCAGGTCGCCAAGACCGAATACTGGGGTCTGAAGACGCTCACCTACAAGATCAAGAAGAACCGCAAGGGTCACTACACCCTGTTCAACCTTGACGCCCCCGCCGCCGCCGTCCTCGAGATGGAGCGCAACATGGGCATCAACGAGGACGTGCTGCGCTTCATGACCGTCCGCGTCGATGCGCTGGACGCCAACCCGTCGGTGATGATGCAGAGCCGCGGCGAGCGTGGCGACCGCGGTGATCGCGGCGACCGCGGCCCGCGCCGCTTCGAGGATCGTGGCCCGCGCCCGCCGCGCCGCCAGGAGCCCACCGTTGCCGAAGGGGAGAACGCCTAAATGTCCGACAAGCAGACCTCGGGCGCTCCGGCCCGCTCCGGTGGCGGTCCCCGCCGTCCGTTCTTCCGCCGTCGCAAGACCTGCCCGTTCTCGGGCGCGAACGCTCCGGCGATCGACTACAAGGACGTCAAGCTCCTGTCCCGCTTCATCTCCGAGCGTGGCAAGATCGTGCCGAGCCGCATCACCGCGGTTTCCGCGAAGAAGCAGCGCGAACTCGCCCGCGCCATCAAGCGCGCCCGCTTCCTGGCCCTGCTTCCCTACGTGGTGAAGTAAGGACCCGAAGCGGACAACAGGCAAAGGCAATCCCATGGCCTCGCCCCTGGCCGCCCCTCTGGCGGCTGCCATCGGTGTCGGCGTGGTCAGCGCGTTCCTCTATCTTGCCGTTCTGTTCGGCGGATTCGGGGCGCTGATCCTGGGCTATCTGGCGCCGCTGCCGCTGTTCCTCGCGGGACTGTGGCTCGGCTCCACCGCCTCCCTTCTCGCCGGGGCGGCGGGGACGGTGGCGGTCCTGGCGGTGTCGTCCAGCGTCCTGGTGTCTCTCGCCTATCTGGTGACTGCGGCTGTCCCGGTCATCCTGGTGGTGCGGCAGGCGCTGCTGGCGCGGGCGGCTCCCGACGGGAGTGTGGAATGGTATCCTCCGGGTCGGCTCCTGATGGCGCTGACCGGAATGGGACTGGCGGGCCTTCTGGGCGCCGCGGTTCTGACGCTCGACCAGCCCGGCGGGCTGGAGGGCGCGGTGCGGGAAACGCTGGGCCGCATGGCCGACCAGATGTTCTCCGCGCAGGGCCAGCCGGCCCCGGACCCGCAGGACATCTGGATGGCCGAGGTGTTGCCGGGCTTCGCGGTGATCTCATGGCTCGTCATGACGATCGTCAACGGAGCCCTGGCGCAGGGTGTCCTGATGCGGTTCGGCCGCAACAAGCGCCCCGCTATGCGGCTGGACGACCTGGAACTGCCGCGGTGGCTCGCCACTGCGTTCCTGGCGGCCATGCTGGCGGCCTCGCTGGCGCCGGACCCGGTCGGGTTCCTCGCGGTCAACGCCGCGCTGGTCCTGGCTTTGCCATTCGCCTTTGCCGGGCTTTCGGTGGTGCATGTGTTCGCCCGAAGCCGATCGGCCAAGCTGCCGATCCTCGTCGGGTTCTACATGTTCCTGTTTCTTTTCGGTTGGCCGATCGTGCTGATGGTCGGTCTTGGCATGATCGAGCAATGGATTGGGCTGCGTCGCCGTCTCCGGCCCGCCGGCCCCGATCAGGAGGACGAGTGATGGAAGTTATTCTGCTGGAGCGGGTCGAGAAACTCGGCCAGATGGGCCAGGTCGTGAAGGTGCGTCCCGGCTTCGCCCGCAACTATCTGCTGCCGCAGAAGAAGGCCATGCGCGCCACCAAGGCGAACCTGGCGTTCTTCGAAAAGCAGAAGATCCATCTTGAGGCTGTGAACCTGGAGCGCCGCAAGGACGCCGAGCAGGTGGCCACCAAGATGAACGACGTGTCGGTCGTCGTGATCCGTCAGGCCGGCGAAACCGGCGTGCTGTACGGTTCGGTGACCCCGCGCGACGTCGCGGACGCTCTTGATGCCGCCGGCTACAAGGTCGACCGCAAGCAGGTGTCGATCGAGACCCCGATCAAGACGCTGGGCCTGTTCAAGCTGCGTGTCGTCCTGCACCCCGAGGTGAGCGTCTCCGTCACGGTGAACGTCGCCCGCTCGCAGGAAGAGGCTGAACTGCAGCGTTCCCGCGGCGGCATGGTCACCGCGGCCGACCTGCGCGACGACGAGGACGAGATCGAGGAGGCCCCCGAGGCCGCCGAGGCCGAGGTTTCCGAGGAGGGCTGACCGCCCGCTCAACGAGACCAGTCCGCTCGTCCGGAAGCCGCCCGCCCCTGAAAAGGCGAGGCGGCTTTTCCGCGTTTTGAACCTTTTCCCAAACCGGCCCCTCCCCGTCCGGATGCGCCGCCCCCTGCCCCGTCCGGCGGGTTGCCTCCCTCGGCTCCGACCCCCGACTCTCATTGCCGGTGATTCGCTCGCGGCGAAGGAACCAGACCGAGACGTGGTCGACGGATGCGGAGACGCGCGATGCTGCTTGCCCGCCTACTCAGCCCGGCCTTGACCGCCGGCGCCTTGGATATCGTCGGCGCCGATGGGCGGAGGCACCGGGTGGGGGTCGGCACCCCGTCCCTCACGTTGCGCCTGCACGACAGGGCGTTGCACCGCGACCTCGTGGTGAATCCGCGGCTTCGATTCGGGGAAGCCTACATGGACGGCCGTCTGTCCATTGAGGGCGGCTCCGTCTACGATTTCCTGGCGCTGCTGTGCGCCGGGCCGGAGAATGTGCAGGGCGCTCTCGGCAATCTCCGGGAGGCCCTCTCCCCCGCTCTGCGGCTGGTCCAGCAGAACAATCCGCTGCGCCGGTCACGACGCAACGTCGCCCATCATTACGACCTGTCGCGGGCCTTCTTCGAGCTGTTTCTCGACCGCGACCTGCAATACTCCTGCGCCTATTTCACCGCGCCCGGCATCGGGCTGGACGAGGCGCAGGAGGCCAAGAAGCGGCACATCGCGGCGAAGCTGCTGCTTCGGCCCGGCATGCGGGTGCTGGACATCGGCTGCGGCTGGGGTGGCATGGCGCTCTATCTCGCCCGCATGACCGGCGCCCAGGTCACGGGAATCACCCTGTCCGCCGAGCAACTCGCCGTGGCGCGGGAGCGGGCGGCCCATGCCGGGCTGGCCGGACAGGTTCGCTTCGAACAGCGCGACTACCGCCAGATGCAGGGGCGCTTCGACCGCATCGTCTCGGTCGGCATGTTCGAGCATGTCGGTGTTCCCCATTATCCGGCCTTCTTCGCCAAACTGCGCGATCTGCTGGCCGAGGACGGGGTGGCGGTGCTGCACTCCATCGGCCGCTCGGAGGGGCCGGGTTCCACCAACCCGTGGTTCCGCAAATACATCTTCCCCGGCGGCTATTCGCCCGCCCTGTCGGAGGTGATCCCGGTGGTGGAGAAGGCCGGGCTTTGGAACACCGACGTCGAGATCCTGCGCCTCCATTACGCCGAAACGCTGCGCCACTGGCGGGAACGCTTCGCGGCGCGGCGGGAGGGGGCGCGCGCGATGTACGACGAACGCTTCTGCCGGATGTGGGAGTTCTATCTGGCGGGGGCGGAGATCAGCTTCCGCTACCAGGGGCACATGGTTTTTCAGATGCAGTTGGCCCGCTCGCCGGGCGCCGTTCCACTCGTCCGCGATTACATGCATCGCACCGAAACGGCCTTGGCCGACGCCGTGCCGCCGCCCTTGCGAACCGGCCGGACCATCGGCGCCGACAACATTTGACCCGGCGTGCCCGCGCCACATCGACCCACAGAGTTTGCCAAAGGGCAATGCCTTGTTAAGTCTAAGGAATTCTCTGTTACCCCCAACTTTCACCGGCTGTGGATGAAAGTTACTCACAGGAATGTGGGTATCCTTACCCCGATCGCACAGCTTTGCGTCCCGCCCTTTGCTAAAGTGCCGCCATGGATGACAAGACCACCCAGCTTTTCGAGCCGCGCCCCCTCGACGGCGGGCTGTCCCGTGCCGGTGCCGCGAAGCCGACGGCGGAATACCGCACGCCGCCGCACAACGAGGAGGCGGAACAGGCGCTGCTCGGCGCCATCCTGGTGAACAACAAGGCGTACGAGAAGGTCGGCGAGTTCCTGCGCGCCGAGCATTTCTACGACCCGGCGCACCAACGCATCTTCTCGGCCATCGCGAAGATGGTGGAGCGCGGCCAGATCGCCAACCCGGTGACGCTGAAAGCTTATTTCGACAACGATCCGGAGCTGGTTCTGGACGGCGGCTCCGGCTATCTGGCGCAGCTCGCGGCCAACGTCGTGACGGTGGTCAACGCGGGCGACTACGGCAAGACGATCCACGACCTGTTCCTGCGCCGGCAGTTGATCGAGGTCGGCACGGACATGGTGAACGAGGCGTACCAGCACGACCTCGACATCGGCGCCATGGACCAGATCGAGACGGCGGAAAAGCAGCTGTTCGACCTCGCCTCGACCGGCGACGTGCGCGGCGGCTTCGTCGCCTTCTCCGAGTCGCTGAAGGCGGCCATCGCCACGGCGCAGACGGCCTTCCATCGGTCCAGCCATGTCACCGGAGTCACCACCGGCCTGCGCGACCTCGACCGCAAGCTGGGCGGGCTGCACCCGTCGGACCTCGTCATCCTCGCCGGGCGCCCCTCCATGGGCAAGACGGCGCTCGCCACCAACATCGCCTTCAACGCCGCCAAGGCGCACATGCGCACCAACGGGGGTGAAGGCGCGCCGGTCGGCTTCTTCTCGCTGGAAATGTCGGCGGAGCAGCTCGCCACCCGTATCCTGGCCGGCGAGGCCGAGGTGTCGGGCGACAAGATCCGCCGCGGCGAGATCAAGGACAGCGACTTCCCCAAGTTCGTGGCGGCCAGCCAGGAACTCAGCCGCGTTCCCTTCTTCGTGGACGACACGCCGGCCCTGACCATCGCCGCGGTGCGCACCCGCTGCCGCCGGTTGAAGCGCACGCACGGGCTGGGCATGGTGGTGGTGGACTATCTCCAGCTGCTGCGCGGCGGCTCCACCAAGGGCAACGAGAACCGTGTGCAGGAAATTTCGGAGATCACCCGCGGCCTGAAGGCCATCGCCAAGGAGCTGGAGGTGCCGGTGCTGGCGCTGTCGCAGCTCAGCCGCGCCGTGGAAATGCGCGAGGACAAGCGGCCGCAGCTCGCCGACCTGCGCGAATCGGGCTCCATCGAGCAGGACGCCGACGTTGTGATGTTCGTTTACCGCGAACAGTACTATCTTGAGCGCGCCGAGCCGGCCCGCCGGCCGGAAGAGTCCGAAGACAAGTACAACGACCGCTACGCCAACTGGCAGAGGCGCGCCGCCGAGGTCCACAACACCGCGGAGGCGATCATCGCCAAGCAGCGCCACGGCCCGATCGGCAGCGTCCGCATGTTCTTCGACGGCCAGTTCACCAGATTCGGCGACCTCGACACGACCCATGACTTCGGCCCCACTGAGTGATCCGCTGGCCCGCGCCGGCGCCGTTCTGACCATCGACCTCGGTGCGGTGGTCGCCAACTGGACGCAGCTCCGCGACCGGGTGGCGCCCGCCGAGTGCGCCGCCGTGGTCAAGGCGAACGCCTATGGCCTGGGAGTGCAGCGCGTCGTTCCGGCGCTCGCCGCCGCCGGCTGCCGGACCTTCGTCGTCGCCCAGTTCGAGGAGGCCCTGGCGGTCCGCGCCGTGGCGCCGCCGGACGCCCGCGTGCTGTCGCTGGGCGGCCTCCCCGCCGGCACCGCGCCGGACTTCACGGCCCACAGCATCCTGCCGGTGCTGAACCATCTGGGCGACATCGCCGCGTGGCAGGCCCACGCCAGGGCGCAGGGAACGGCCCTGCCCGCCGTCGTCCACATCGACACGGGCATGAACCGACTCGGGCTCGGCCCGGACGAGCTGGACACGCTGGTCGGCGATCTCTCCCGGCTGGACGGGGTGGACGTCCGGGTGTGGATGACCCACCTCGCCTGCGGCGACGAAGACACGGTGATGAACAGCCAGCAGCTCGGTCGCTTCCGCTCGGCGGTCGGGCGCCTGCCGGCGGCCAAGGCGAGTTTCGCCAATTCGTCCGGGATTTTCCACGGAACGGCCTTTCATTTCGACCTCGTGCGGCCCGGCTGCGCGCTCTACGGCGTCAACCCGACGCCCGCCACGGCGAACCCGATGCGGGGCACCATCCGGCTCGACGCCCGGCTGCTTCAGGTGCGCAACGTTGACAGCCCTATGACCGTTGGCTACGGTGCCACGCACCGCGTTGCGGCGAGAGGCAAAATCGCAACCATCGCAGTGGGTTATGCCGACGGATATCTGCGCTCGCTCAGCGGGCGCGGTCATGTCTTCGTCAACGGCGTGGCCGCTCCGGTGGTTGGGCGTGTTTCGATGGATCTGGTCACGGTGGATGTCAGCCACCTTCCCGACGCGGCGGTGACGCCCGGCGGGCTGGTGGAGCTGATCGGCCCGAACCGCCCGGTGGACACCGTGGCGAGCGAGGGCGGAACCATCGGCTACGAGATCCTGACCTCGCTGGGCGCGCGTTACCACAGGGTCTACCGCGACCCGCCGCCGCCTGAGGTCGCTTGATGGGTTTCCTTGCCGCCACCGGACGGGCCTTCCTGATCTTTCTGGAAGCCACCGGTAAGCTCGCCATGTTCACCGGCGCCGCCTTGTCGCACTGCGTGCGTCCGCCGTTCTACCCACGGCAGATCCTGCGCCAGATGATCGACATCGGCTACTACTCGCTGCCGGTGGTCGGGCTGACCGCGCTGTTCACCGGCATGGTGCTGGCGCTGCAGAGCTATTCAGGCTTTTCCCGCTTCCAGGCGGAGGGCGCCATCGCCACGGTGGTCGCCCTGTCGGTGACGCGGGAGCTGGGGCCGGTGCTGGGCGGCCTGATGGTCGCGGGACGCATCGGCGCCGCCATGGCCGCCGAGATCGGCACCATGCGCGTGACCGAGCAGATCGACGCGCTGTCGACCCTGTCCACCAACCCCTTCAAGTATCTGGTGGCGCCCCGCCTGATCGCCGGGCTGGCCATGCTGCCGCTGCTGGTGCTGGTGGCGGACATCATCGGCGTGTTCGGCGGCTTCCTCGTCGGCGTCTACCGGCTGGACTTCAACCCGGCCTCCTACATCGGACGGACCTGGGAATTCCTGGAGCCGGTCGACGTCATCTCCGGACTCGTGAAGGCGGCGGTGTTCGGTTTCATGGTGTCGCTGATGGGCTGCTACCACGGCTACCATTCGCGCGGCGGCGCCCAGGGCGTGGGGGCGGCGACGACCAACGCGGTGGTGTCGGCCTCCATCCTGATCCTGGTGTGGAACTACCTCATCACCGGCATCTTCTTCTCGACGAAGTGAGCGACTCCATGTCCCAGGTTCCCCCCGCTCATCCGCCGAAGATTTTGCTGAAGGACGTGCACAAGGCCTTCGGTCAGAAGGTCGTGCTCAACGGCATCGACCTGGAGGTCGGGCGCGGCGAATCGCTGGTCGTCATCGGCGGGTCGGGCACTGGCAAGTCGGTGATGCTGAAATGCATCCTCGGCCTGCTGTCCCCGGACAGCGGGTCCATCCGCGTCGACGGCGAGGAGACGACGAGGCTTCGCCCGCGCGAGCGGGAGAAGCTGCTGCACAAGTTCGGCATGCTGTTCCAGGGCGCCGCCCTGTTCGACAGCCTGAAGGTCTGGGAGAACGTCGCCTTCGGCCTGATCCAGGGCGAGCACATGCCGCGCGCCAAGGCCAAGGACATCGCCATCGCCAAGATGGGCGCGGTCGGCCTCGGTCCGGAGGTGGGCGAGCTGTTCCCGTCGGAGCTGTCGGGCGGCATGCAGAAGCGCGTCGGCCTCGCCCGAGCCATCGCCGACGAGCCGGAGATCATCTTCTTCGACGAACCGACGACCGGCCTCGATCCGATCATGGCCGACGTGATCAACGAGCTGATCGTGAAGTGCGTGAAGGATCTCGGCGCCACCGCCGTCACGATCACGCACGACATGGCCTCCGCCCGCAAGATCGCCGACCGCGTCGCGATGATCTACCAGGGCCGGATCATCTGGACCGGCCATGCCAACGACATCGACCACTCCGGAAACCCCTATGTGGACCAGTTCGTCCATGGCCGGGGCGAAGGGCCGATCAAGATGCAGGTGCGGGCGCTCTGACGCGCTTCGCCACGGGTTCGTGCAAAATTAACCTGTCGCCCGATAGGGTCGGCCAGAAAGAACGCCGGCCACCACGGGCCGGTTTCCCATCGGAGAGACGAGCATGGCGGACATCACCACGAACGGACTGGCCTTCGCGAGCTTCATGCTGAGCGCCAAGATTCTGGAGACGCTCCAGGCCAAAGGTCTGCTGACCAACGAAGAGACGGTGCAGACCATCAAGAACGCCCACGAGCAGCTCCTCAAGAACGACAACCAGCTGTCGCTCGAAGGGGCCGATGCGCTCGCCCATTTCTTCGCCGGCCCAACCGACGGGAAGTGATCGCTACGGCGCCGGACGCGCCGCCGACCGCGCAAGGTTATTGCGCAGTTCCGGCAGCAGAACGGCGCCCAGCATGGCGATGACCGGCAGAAGGGCGTAATCGCCCTCTGCCGCCGCGGCGATCAGTTCCGCGTGGGTCAGCAACTCCAACCGCATCTCCTCCAGATCTCCGGAGTCCGCCTCGGCCACCTTCCGGGCGTTGCGGGCGTGGAACATATGACAGACGCAGCCGCGCTGGTTGCCCTGCACCACGTAGGAGCCGAGCGCGGCCCAATCCTCCGCGGCGTAGCCGGTTTCCTCCAGCAACTCCCGCTTCGCCGCGCCCAGCGGCTCCTCACCGGGATTCAGTGCGCCGGCGGGAAAGGTCTGGCTGACGCGGCGCGGGCCATGCTTGTAGGTGCGCAGCATCAGGACGCGTCCGCCCTCGTCCTCGACGAACATCTGGACGAAGTCCATCTGCTCGACCTGATAGAAATTCTCCACCCGCCGTCCGGCCGGCGTCTCAACGGTCTCGGCATGCACCTTCAGGAAAGGCCCGGCGTCGAGCAGGGTCCGGCGCTCCAGGACCGTCCAGGGCTTCAATTCCCCGCTCATGCCGCGACGGCCCCGGCAACGGTCCCGTAGGGCGGCTGGGTGAAGCCCGCCGGGGACAGGGTGAAGATCTCGCAGCCCGTCTCGGTGATGCCGACCTGATGCTCGAACTGGGCGGACAGGGAGCGGTCGCGGGTAACGGTGGTCCAGCCGTCCGACAGGATCTTCACGTCCGCCTTTCCGGCGTTGAGCATCGGCTCGATGGTGAAGACCATGCCCGGAACCAGCAGAACCCCGGTGCCGCGCTTGCCGAAATGGTCGACGTGAGGCGCGTCGTGGAACACCCGGCCGATGCCGTGCCCGCCGAAGTCGCGCACCACGCCGTAGCGGTGGGATTCGGCAAGGGTCTGGATGGCGTGGCCGATGTCGCCCAGATGATTGCCCGGCTTGGCCTGCGCGATGCCCGCCATCATCGCCTGATACGTGATGTCGACCAGCTTGCGCGCCTTCACCCCGATCTTGTCGCCGACGAAGAACATGCGGCTGGTGTCGCCGTACCAGCCGTCCAGGATCACCGTCACGTCGACGTTCACGATGTCGCCGTCGACCAGTTTCTTGTCGTCGGATGGAATGCCGTGATTCACCACATGGTTTGGCGAGATGCAGCTCGCCGCCGGATAGCCGTGATAGCCGAGGGTCGCGGGAATCGCGCCGTTGTCCCGCATGAAGGTTTCGATCAGACGGTTCAGATGGCCCGTGCTGACCCCCGGCACCACATGGGGCGTGATGTGGTCGAGCGTCGCCGCGGCCAGCCGCCCGGCCTTGCGAATCCCCTCGAACTCCTCCGGCCCGTGCAGCGGGATCTTCCGCGCGTCCTTGTCCGCCACCGTATCACCTCGTATCCGTGTTCATCATGGGTCCGGGGCAGAACCTACCACCGGATCGGCCCGAGAAAAGCCCCAGCTTTTTATCACCTCGGCCATAGGATTTAGAACGTCCGCTTGCTATATGTGGGGCGCTTACCCCATTCCATCGCCCAACCCATCGCTGGACCCTTGGCAAAGCCAACCACCCGCTACGTCTGCCAGGCTTGCGGCGCGTCCTTCCCCAAGTGGGCGGGTCGCTGCGACGCCTGCGGCGAATGGAACACCCTCGTCGAGGAAGCCGCCCCGGAAGCCGCCCCCAAGGGACTGGGCGTGGCGCGCGGGCGACGGCTTGATTTCGTCGGGTTGGCCGGCTCCAGCGAGGCGCCGCCGCGCCGCATGACCCGCATCGAGGAGTTCGACCGCGTCTGCGGCGGCGGCCTCGTCCCCGGATCGGCGATCCTGATCGGCGGCGACCCCGGCATTGGCAAATCCACCCTTCTCCTCCAGGCCATGGCCCGCTTGTCGCAGGAACACCGCTGCGCCTACGTCTCCGGCGAAGAGGCGGTGGATCAGGTCCGGCTGCGCGCCGTCCGCCTGGGTTGCGCCGCAGCTCCGGTCCAACTGGCCTCGGCGACCAGCGTGCGCGACATCGTCGCCTCGCTGGACGGCACGGACGGGCCGGAGGTGGTCGTGATCGACTCGATCCAGACCATGTATGTCGACAATCTGGACAGCGCCCCCGGCACCGTCGCCCAGGTGCGGGCGAGCGCTCAGGAGCTGATCCGCGTCGCCAAGCGGCGGGGCTGCGTCCTGCTGCTGGTCGGCCACGTCACCAAGGAAGGCACCATCGCCGGCCCCCGCGTGCTGGAGCACATGGTGGACACGGTTCTCTATTTCGAAGGCGAACGCGGCCACCAGTTCCGCATCCTGCGCGCGGTGAAGAACCGCTTCGGCGCGACGGACGAGATCGGCGTGTTCGAGATGACCGACGCCGGGCTGGGTGAGGTCGCCAACCCCTCCGCCCTGTTCCTGGCGGAACGGCGCGGCGACGTCTCGGGGGCCGCGGTCTTCGCCGGCATGGAGGGCACCCGCCCCGTGCTGGTGGAGGTCCAGGCTCTGGTTGCCCCTTCCCCGCTCGGCACGCCGCGGCGCGCGGTGGTCGGCTGGGATTCGGCACGGCTCGCCATGGTGCTGGCGGTGCTGGAGGCGCGCTGCGGCGTGCAGATCGGCGCCAACGACGTCTATCTGAACGTCGCCGGCGGCCTGCGCATCACCGAACCGGCGGCCGACCTCGCGGTCGCCGCGGCGCTCGTCTCCTCGCTGACCGGGGAGCCGGTGCCCGCCGACGCCGTGGTCTTCGGCGAGGTCGGCCTGTCGGGCGAGGTGCGCGCCGTGGGCCAGAGCGACTCCCGGCTGAAGGAAGCCGCGAAGCTGGGGTTTTCAACAGCGATCTTTCCGGCTAGACGGAACGGCAAGAAGCCGGGGCGCGGCGACAACGGCCTGAAATCGGTCGAGTTGCAGCAGCTCAGCGAGTTGCTGCCGCTGTTCCAGGCCGGATCGGGACCCCGACCGCCGCGTGGCCGGGATTAGAGCGTCTGATTTGACACGAGCATCTGAAGCGAAAGCGCACGAGGCGTAGCGGCGTTATGGACACCTTCCCGATCAACCCGGCGGATCTGGCCGTCATCGTGGTGCTTCTGCTGGCGGCCCTGCTGGCCTTCACCCGCGGCATGGTGGCCGAGGTGCTGTCGGTCGCCGCCTGGGTCGGTGCGGCGCTGATCACGCTGAACGCCCTGCCCCACGTGCTGCCCATCGCGCAGACCTACATCCACGTCGAGATGGCCGCCTACGCCGCGTCGGCGGTGGCGCTGTTCGTCGTTAGCCTTGTGGTTTTGACAATCCTGGGCCGCGTCGTGTCGCGCGGGGTGCAGAATTCCGGTCTTTCGGCGCTCGACCGCTCGCTGGGCTTCGTCTTCGGCCTGCTGAAGGGTGCAATCCTCGCCTCCGTCGCCTATCTCTTCTTCGCTTGGCTGGTCCCGAACCCGGCGGAGCATCCGGCGTGGCTGCAGAGCGCCAAGACCAGGCCGATGCTGGTGTCCGGCGCCGCGATGATCTACGAGGTGATGCCGGAGTCGCTGCGCAAGGACGGGCTGGGCCAGATGGATATGGCGCGGGAGCGCGCGCGGCAGGCGGTGGAGGCCAAGCAGGCGCTGGACCGCCTGTCCACGCCGGTTCCCGGCGCGCCGAAGACCGGTGGTGCTTCGCCGTCCGATACCGGTTATAAGGACCGGGACCGCGGCGACCTTGAGCGACTGATCCAGAACGCACGCTGAACGCCGCATGGTGCAGAGTGCCTGTGAGTAACGCCCCGCTGGCAAAGAGGCCGCCGGGGCAATGCCCTTTGGTGATGCTGTGTATGACGAGGATCTTTCGATGCTGACGACGCATCCGTTCGACGACGACAAGCTGCGCGAGGAGTGCGGCGTGTTCGGCATCCACAGCCATCCGCAGGCGGGAGCCATCACCGCGCTCGGCCTGCATGCGCTGCAGCATCGCGGCCAGGAAGCCTGCGGCATCGTCAGCCACGACGGCGACCGCTTCCATCTGGAACACACATTGGGCCTCGTCGGCGATCACTTCTCGTCGGAAGCGATCATCGGCAAGCTGAAAGGCCCGCAGGCCATCGGCCACGTCCGCTACGCCACCACGGGCGACACGACGATCCGCAACGTCCAGCCGCTCTACGCCGACTTCGAGTTCGGCGGCTTCGCGCTGGCCCACAACGGCAACCTGACCAACGCGCACACGCTGCGCCGCCAGCTGGTTCGCCGCGGTTGCCTGTTCCAGTCCACCACCGACACCGAGACCATCGTCCATCTGATGGCCATCGCCCGCGGCGGCTCGCCGGTGGACCGGCTGATCGAGGCGGTCCGGCAGGTCGAGGGCGCCTTCTCCCTGGTGGCGCTGACCCCGAACGAGGTGATCGGCGTGCGCGACCCGCTGGGCGTCCGCCCGCTGGTTCTCGGCAAGCTGGGCGACACCTACATCGTGACCAGCGAGACCTGCGCCCTGGACATCGTCGGCGCCGACTATGTGCGCGATGTCGAGCCGGGCGAGATGGTCGTGCTGAACGAGCAGGGCGTGCAGAGCCTGCGCCCCTTCCAGCCGCAAGGCCGCCGCTTCTGCATCTTCGAATACATCTACTTCGCGCGGCCCGACAGCGTGATGGAGGGCTCCTCGGTCTACAACGCGCGCCAGCGGATCGGCGCCGAGCTGGCCCGCGAATCGGGGATCGACGCCGACGTGGTGGTCCCGGTGCCCGACAGCGGCGTTCCGGCGGCCCTCGGCTACGCCACGCAGAGCGGCGTGCCCTTCGAGCTGGGCATCATCCGGAACCATTATGTCGGCCGCACCTTCATCGAGCCGACCGACCAGATCCGTCATCTGGGCGTGAAGCTGAAGCACAACGCCAACCGCGCCATGATCGAGGGCAAGCGGGTGGTGCTGGTGGACGACAGCATCGTGCGCGGCACGACCTCCAAGAAGATCGTCGAGATGGTGCGCGCCGCCGGGGCGAAGGAGGTGCACATGCGCATCTCCAGCCCGCCGACCTCGCACCCCTGCTTCTACGGCATCGACACGCCGGAGCAGAGCAAGCTGCTCGCACACCGCATGTCGGTGGAGGAGATGCGCGACTTCATCCAGGCCGACAGCCTCGCCTTCATCTCGCTGGACGGCCTCTACCGGGCCATGGGCGCCGAGCGGCGCGACCCGCAGAAGCTGACCTTCTGCGACGCCTGTTTCACCGGCGACTACCCCATCGCGCTGACCGATGCGCTGGACCACCCGCCGGTCGAGGCGAACGTCCGCATCCGCGCCTGATCGCCTGACCACCGCCGCGACGGGCCGGCCGCAACCCAGCGGACCGGCCCGTTTGCCAATCCCGCTACCGAACATCGTCGAGTCGCCGCCATGTCCCGTCTTTCCGGCCGCACCGCCCTCATCACCGGCGCCTCGCGCGGCATCGGCGCCGCCGTCGCCAAGCGCTTCGCCGCCGAAGGCGCCCATGTCATCCTCGCCGCCCGCACCGTCGGCGGTCTGGAGGAGACCGACGACGCGATCTTCCAGGCCACGGGCCGGAACGCCACGCTGGTCCCGCTGGACCTGCGGCAGTTCGACAAGATCGACCAGCTCGGCCACTCGATCTACGAGCGCTTCGGGAAGCTCGACATCCTGGTCAGCAACGCCGGCGTCCTGGAGGCGCTGGGTCCGGTCGCCCATTACGATCCGAAGCTGTGGCAGCGCGTGATGGACGTGAACGTCACGGCCAACTTCCGCCTGATCCGCTCCTTCGACCGCCTGCTGCGCGCGTCCGACGCGGGGCGCGCCATCTTCGTGACCTCGGGCGCCGCGAACGCGCCCTACCCCTACTGGAGCCCCTATGGGGCCAGCAAGGCGGCGCTGGAGATGATGGTGAAGACCTACGCGATGGAAATCGCCGCGTCGAACCTGCGCGTCAACCTGGTCGATCCCGGCATCGTGGCGACCAAGCTGCGCATGCAGGCCTTCCCCGGCGAGGACCAGACCAAACTGGCGCAGCCGGACGACGTGACCGAGGCCTTTGTGGCGCTGGCGGAGGCATCCTGCACCCGCCACGGCGAGGTGGTGTCGGCGCAGGGGTGACTTGCTGATCTCTTCTTTCACGCGCCTGAGGCTGACCCCGGCATGACACCCGAACAAATCCAGGCCCGCGTGCTCTACCGCGATGGGCTCATGCTCATCATCGACAAGCCCGCCGGCCTGCCCGTCCACGCCGGGCCGGGCGGCGGTCCGAACCTGGAACGCCACTTCGACGCCCTGCGCTTCGGCTTTCCGAAGCCGCCGGGCCTCGCCCACCGGTTGGACCGCGACACCTCCGGCTGCCTGATCCTGGGGCGGCATCCGAAGGCCTTGCGCAAGCTGGGCAAGCTGTTCCAGGATGGTAAGGTCGACAAGACCTATTGGGCGGTTGTCGCCGGCACCCCGCCGGAGGAACAGGGGCGGATCGAACTGCCGTTGAAGAAGGTGACCAACCGCACCGGCGGCTGGCGGATCGTCGTGGCCGACGATGGGCAGAGCGCCGTCACCGATTACCGGGTCCTCGGCCGCGGTGACGGCATGACGTGGCTGGAGTTGAAGCCTCACACTGGGCGCACGCATCAGATCCGCGTGCATTGCGCCACGGCGCTGGGTTGCCCGCTGCTGGGCGATCCGCAATATGGTGGTCCGGAGGGGCATCCGCTGCATTTGCAGTCGCGGGCCATTTCGCTGCCCCTCTACCCCTCCCGCGAGGCGGTCGGCGCGGTGGCGCCGGTTCCGCCTCACATGCGCGCGGCGCTCGCCGCCTGCGGTTTCGCAGGAGACGACCCGGCCTGACGGCTGGGCCGCCGGGCCGTTACGCCCGCCATTCGGCGCGTTTCTCCGTGCCGACCTCCGTCTCGTGCACCATGAAGCCGACATAGCCGGCCACGATGGCGAGGACGGCGTGCAGCCAGATGTCGTTGCCGTGCAGCGGCATCAGCCCGAACAGGGTGTTCAGGCCCGGAATCAGGCCCATGACGGTCAGGGCGGCGTAGGCCACGGCCACGCTGCGCAGATAGCTGCGCGAGGCCAGACGGCTGGAGAAGTAGGCGAAGAAGCCCCACAGGCCGAACAGAAGATGCGCGATGTTGTGCAAGAGATTCACCGGGAACAGCCCGAGCAGATAGCCGTGGAAGGATTCGACCGCGAGGGTCATGCCCTCCGGCGGCGGGCTCAGGAAGGTCGGAATGAAGCCCAGTATGCCGATGGCCGTAAAGGCCGCGGCGTAGACCAGCGTTACGTTACGCCACCACATGTGTCTCTCCGTTGGCAGACAGGGGATGAATCCGCCTTACCAACAGAGGGTTTGGAAGCAGCGTTCCCTTATTCCGGCGGCAATCTTAGGCGGCCACCGCCTCCATGGTCACGGCCTTGACCGGGCACACGCCCACGCAGTCGCCGCAGCCGGTGCAGCCCCCCTCCTCGATGATCGGCAGCCAGCGGCCGCGCCCCAGCGGGCGGAAGCGGATCGCGCCGCGGTCGCAATGGTCGCCGCACATCCGGCAATCGGTCCCGATGTAGGACAGGCACGCCGCGCCGATGCGCGCCTCCAACGCTTGCGGTGCCGTCGATGGTGTTTGGGGCGTCGCCGGTTCGGACCGGAAGCGCCCTCGGAAAAGATCCGCGCGACTGACCGCCATGATGGCCGCCCTCCCCTTCCTATTCCGCCGTGCCGTCCTTGCTGCATTCGCGAATGCCGAGCATCGGCGATGACGATACACTGACCATTCGTGCACCACCCGGCCTTGACCGTCGTCAAGGTCCGCACCGCACCGGAAGGACGGACGGCATGGTCCCCATCGGCAACACCACGGCGCGCTGGATGACGCTTCGCTACGGGCTGGCGCTCGGGGTGATCGCGCTGTGCACGCTGGCCGGCTTCGTCATGACCGAGCGGGTCATCGACCAGCACGCCGACATGCTGGAGGTGGTGAACATCTCGGGCCGTCAGCGCATGCTGTCGCAGCGCACCGCCCTGCTGGTGGAGCAACTCCGCAGCGCGCGGAGCGATGCCGAGCGGAGCGCGCTTACCGCCCGCCTGGCCGAGGCGACCGACATGTTCGAGAATGCCCACCGGCGTCTGACCGGCGCCGACGAGGGGCCGGCGATGGGCAAGGACGTGCGCCGCCTTTATTTCGATGGGCTGGAGCCGCTGAACGATCTGGTGCTCCGCCACATCGCCGCGCTCCGCGCCGTGATCGCCGCCGGTCCCGCCGGCCTGCCCCCGGCCATGCCCGAGGCTGACCTCGTCACCCATCAGGCGCTCGGCCCGCTGCTGGCGGGGCTGGAGGACATGGTGGCGCGCTACCAGGAGGCGGGCGAGCGCGGCTTCGCCACCCTGCACAATTTGGGATTCGCCGCCCTGATCCTGACTCTGCTGACCCTGTGCGCTGAAGTTCTGGTGATCTTCCGCCCAATGGTCCGGCAGGTGCAGCAGCAGTTCGCGGACATCACCCGCATGACGCAGGCGCTGGAGCAGACGAACGTCACGCTGGAAGCCCAGGTGCGCGCCCGCACCGCCGAGCTGCACACGGCGAAGGTGGCGGCGGAGCAGGCCCACTTGGCGAAGTCGCGATTCCTCGCCCACGCCGGGCACGACCTGAAGCAGCCCCTCCAAGCCATCAGCATGTTCACCGGCATGCTGGAACGGCAGCTCGACAAGCCCCGCGCCTTGGCGCTGGTGAAGGATTTGCGGCTGGCCCAGCGGTCGATGCACGATCTGCTGAACGCCATCCTGGACATCTCAAAGCTGGAATCCGGCGTGGTCGAGCCGAAGCCCGCCGATGTCGCGCTGTCCGCTCTGTTCGACCAGCTCGAAGCGGAGTTCACCGGGATCGCCGAAGATAAGGGACTGCGGCTGCGCGTCGTGCCGACGGACCTTTCCGTGCGGACGGACCCGTTCCTGCTGGAGCGCATCCTGCGCAACCTTCTGACCAACGCGGTGCGCTACACCGAACAGGGGGGCGTGCTGATCGGCTGCCGACGCCGCGACGACACCGTGTGGATCGAGGTCTACGACACCGGGCGCGGCATCGCCGAGGCCGACCGTCGCCGCATTTTCGAGGAGTTCGTCCAGCTCGACCGGCCCGACCGCGACCGCAGCGAGGGGATCGGGCTGGGGTTGGCCATCGTCGACCGGCTGGCCCGGCTGCTTGGCCACCCGCTGGAACTCCGTTCGGTCGAAGGGCGCGGAACGGTGTTCGCCGTGGGGGTTCCCTTGGTCCGCAGCCTACACGAGACGGTCGCGGCCTGATTCCTTGACCAGCAGCACCGCCTGGGTCCGGCTGCCCACCCCGAGCGCCTTCAGCACGCCCGTGACATGGGTCTTGACGGTGGACAGGTTCAGGCCCAGCCGTTCCCCGATTTCCTGGTTCGACAGACCTTGGGCCAACAGATCCAGAACCTCCAACTGACGGCGGGTCATGCCGTCGAAGACGCTCGGCTCATGCGGCTTGGCGGCGGCCGGCGTCTGGGCCATTCCAGGCATGCCGAGAACCGGCGGCACATAGGACCCGCCGGCCATGACCAGACGCAGGATGTTCACGACCAGAACGTCGTCGGTGGATTTCGGGATGAAGGCCCTTACCCCGCGCGACAGCACGGCGCGCATCTCGTCCGGCGAGTCGATCATCGAGAAGACGACGACCGGCACCGGCGCCACCCGCTTCACCACCGCCTCCACATCGTCCAGACCGCCGAGGCCGGGCATGCGCAGATCCATGATGACGAGGTCGTAGGGTCCCTGGTCCAGCAGCTGGGTCAGCTGGCCGAAGCTGGTCGCCGCCGCCACGCCGGCCTGTTCGTCCAACTCCCCGACCAGATGGGTCAGGCCACTGCGAACGATGGAGTGATCGTCGGCGATCAATACCTGCATGACAACCCTGCTTCGGCGGAGGCGGCTGGTGGGGACGACCCAATGGGACAGGGTCCGCTGGGACCGGGCCGGACTCGGTCGTCTCAAACCAAAGTGCGGCTTCCGGTATGAACCTCATACGCCGACGGGAGGTTTCATGCCACAATTGATGCATGATTCCGCAATGCCGCGCGTGCTTCTGCCGCAGATGCGAAAAGGGCGCCGCGGCAGCGACGCCCTTCTCTCGTTCCTGAGCGCGCCGGCCGGTCCCAAACGAGACCGGCGGTCCGCCCGGATCATTGCACGCGGATGAGGATCTGCGCGCGGCGGTTCGATGGCTCGCGGACGTTCGCACCGGTGTTCACCAGGAGCTGGGTCTCGCCCTTGCCCTCGACGGTGATCTGGTTGGCGGCGACGCCCTTGCCGACCAGCGCGTTCTTGACCGCGTCGGCGCGGCGCAGCGAGAGCCGCTGGTTGTAGGCTGGCGAGCCCGAGGTATCGGTGTGGCCGACCACATGGATGCTGACCGCCCGCACCTGACCGGCCGAGGCGGCGGCATCGCCGATGATCTTGTCGGACGCCGCGGTGATGTTGGCCTTGTCCCAGTCGAAGAACACCAGATACTCCGACTGCGGCTGCGCCTGCACCGGAGCCGCCGGAGCGATGGGGGCCGCCGCGGGGGCCGCCGCCGGGGCGCCGAAGGTGTAGCGCAGGCCGGCCATGATGGTGTGGTTCTGGTACTCGCCCTTCACGGTGGAGCTGGCGAGGCCGGCGGGGCCGCCCAGATCGAACTTCGGATCGAGAGTCGCGAAGTAGCGGTAGTCCAGCGTCAGGGCCAGGTTCTGGCTCAGGGCGTAGGACACGCCGGCGATGCCCTGGTAGGCGAACACCCAGTCGCGGTCATCGAAGCCGCCGAGATCCAGCCGGACTTGGGCAATACCGGCGCCGACGCCGATGTAGGGCGTGAAGGCGGTGCCGGTGTTGATGTCGTACAGCACGTTGCCCATGAAGGCGAGCGAGCTGGCCTTGCCACCCAGACCGTTCACCGCCGTGTTGGAGCTGTCGGTGCTGTCGATCGCGTTGCGCCAGCGCCACGCGAACTCCAGTTCGGCGCGCGGGCCGGCGGCCGTGGCGTAGCCGGCGGAGATGTCGCCGATACCGCCCAGCTTGAAGCTGGTGCTGGCGTCCGTCGGGGTGTTCTCGAAGCGCAGATCGGCGTCGCGCGTCCAGTTCACGCCGGCGCCGGCGCCGACGTAGAAACCTTCGGTCGCGGCCATGGCGGCGGTCGGCAGCATCGCCGCGAGCGCCGTTCCGAGCAGAATCCCACGCAGAGTCATTTTATTCTTTCCCTTGTAGACGGCGTTGCCGGGGCTGTCGAAGCGAACCGTTCGGAAGGCGTGGCATCTGTGGACGCCGGCCTTCATCGGGCGAGCCCGCCGCATTCCGTCGGCGGTTGAAACCTCATGACTTCGAGATAACAGCAACCACCCACCGCCACAAGTGGCCTGTGATAAGACGCACAGAGATGTTGCATTTCTGCATTACCTGAACGTTCGTCGTTCTCTTTATATTCCTTCGAGTTCAAAGCATTCGATCGGCGAGTTCTTCATAATACGAATGGATGCAAACCATAACTTTCGGGATGGATTTATGGGTGAGCCCAGCAGATAAGACGCGCGGAAGCACCCCGCTTTTCGCAGGGAGCACGTCCGCGATGGATTTCCACAATGGATTTCCGCGATGGTGTCAGACGGAAGCCGCGCAGGCGGGCAGGTCAATCCCGCGGTTCGGCGACCGCTTCGAACTGGGTGGGGTCAAGCAGGGCGGAAACCGCCAGGGTTTTCAGGGTCTTGTGGTCATCGGACCGCTGAAGTTGGGCGTGCTGGGTGCCCAGCCCATCCTTGCGGATGGCGATCACCTGCCAGATGCCACCGCCGGGGCCCAGTTTGCGGAACATCTGGCCTTCGACGACTTCGCGCTTTCTGCGCATATCCGATCTCCAACACCCAAAAAAGTCAAACCCGCCAACCTTGCGGATACGGCGGACCATTCAAACACCAAACCGCCCCCGGTTGGCGAGTGTCCGTTGTGCGCGCCACGCATACCGGAGCCGGGATGTAGCGGTGCTGCAACAACCGTCTTCGCACTTGCGGAACAAACCGTCGATCCGGTGTGTTGATGCCGTCATGAAAATCGATCACGACGTGCTCCTGTTCGCGACCCGCCTCGTGGAAGAACTGGGCGAGTCCGCCATCCGCATCAGCCGCGTCCGCCTCGTCGAACTCACGGCTGCGAACAACCTGCGCGCCGCCGCCTTCTGGCGGGACGTGATGCACACCTCGGAGAGGCTTCTGGCGGAGCGCTCCCCCGCCCTGGCGCCGCCTCCCACGTCGTCCCCAGTGGCGCCCCCGGTGGCGTCCGTCATGTCGGCGCAGCCGGCTACTCTCTGAGCCACACCGCAGACACCACGCCAAGCAAAAGGCCCGGCGGTTTCCCGCCGGGCCTTTGCACGACTTCTTTTCCCTGAGGAAACCAGATCGCACGTCCGGGACGTTGGCCCCGGATTACTTGACCTGGGCGTACTGGCCGTTGTTCCAGCGGTACCAGACGTAGGCCGGAGAGGTCACGTCACCCTTGGCATCGAAACCGATCTTGCCGATCACCGTGTTGTAGCTGCCCTTGCGCAGGACATCGGCGATCTTGGCCGAGTCGGTCGAGTTGGCCTGCTTGGCCGCCTCCGCCCAGATCTGCAAGGCGGCGTAGGTGTAGAGGGTGTAGCCCTCCGGCTCATAGCCGGCCTTGCGGAACTTCTCGACGGCTTCCTTGGCTTCCGGCATCTCGCGCGGGTCCGGGCCGAAGGTCATCATGGTGTTCTCGCCGGCCGGGCCGGTGATCGCCCAGTACTCGTTGGTCACCAGGGCGTCGCCCGACACGATCGGGGCGTTCAGGCCCTGATCCTTCATCTGGCGGGCCAGCAGGCCGGCCTCGGTGTGGTAACCACCGACATAGACGACGTCGACGGCCTCCTGCTTCAGCTTCGAGACCAGCGCCGAGTAGTCCTTCTCACCCGCCGTGTAGGCTTCGTAGACCTTCTCCTTCTGGCCGCCGGCGTTCAGCGCCTTCTGCGTCTCGTCGGCGAGCCCCTTACCGTAGGCCGACTTGTCGTGCAGGATCGCGACGTTCTTGCCCTTGTAGTTGTCCAGCAGATACTTGCCGGCGATCTGGCCCTGCTGGTCGTCACGGCCGCAGACGCGCAGCACGTTCTTCAGGCCCTGCTCGGTCAGCTTCGGGTTGGTCGAGGCCGGGGAGATCTGCAGGACGCCTTCCTCGGCATAGACCTGCGAGGCCGGGATCGAGGAGCCCGAGCAGAAGTGGCCGGCGACGAACTTCACGCCCGCCTTGGCGAGCTGGTTCGCCACGGCGACGGCCTGCTTCGGGTCGCAGGCGTCGTCGCCCACTTCCAGCTTCAGCTTCTGGCCCAGGACACCGCCGGCGGCGTTGATGTCGGCAACCGCCTGCTCCATGCCCTTCTTCATCTGCTCGCCGAAGGTGGCGTACTGGCCGGTGATCGGGCCGGCGGTCGCCACCGCGATGTCGGCCTTCGCCACCGAGGCGGTCATAGCGGTCGCCGCAACCGCAACGAGGAGGGAAAGCTTGTAGTTCATAGTTTCGTTGGCTCCCTGTTATGAGTCGTACGCCGGCCCCGCCGGGGCCTTTTCACCGGTCCCCCTTAAGCTGGGGGCGCCGGTGCCGACAAGGTTCCACTATAGTCCGATCATCGCCAAGTGCGACAGTTTCACCCGCGTCCTGGTCGCGATCGGACCCATGGAATTCGCAATCATTCGGCGAGCGTTCCGCCGACGCGCTCGCGCCAGCCGAAGGGTCCCGAACGCTCGTACAGCCAAGGATACTGGGACACCATCCGGCGCGCCATCGAAATGCGGTACGTGGTCAGGGTGATCGCGCCGATCACCAGGGTGTGCACCACGAATCCATACACCGACAGGAGCTGGCCGCCGAACAGGCCCCAGACCAGGAACCGGTCGCCCAAGCCCAGCAGGACGGAATAGGCGATGGCGCTCGACAGCGGCTTCCAGCCTTCGGCCAGGGTCTGGCCGGTGAGAACGCCGCAGCCGCCGAACACCAGGACCGTCAGCCCAAGGAACACCGGCAGAGAGGAGCCGAGAACGCCGTCCATCAGTGACCTCCCTCCAGATAGGCCGAGCGAACTTCCTCGTTCGCCAGCAGTTCGGCACCGGTCCCCGACATGGTGACCTTGCCGTTGACCATCACATAGCCGCGGTGGGCGAGCTTCAGCGCGTGGAAGGCGTTTTGCTCGACCATGAACACGGTCATCTTCTGTTCGCGGTTGATGTCCTTCACCGCCTGGAAGATCTGCTTCACCACCAGCGGGGCGAGGCCCAGCGAGGGCTCGTCGAGCAGCAGCAGGCGCGGCTGGCTCATCAGCGCACGGCCGATGGCCAGCATCTGCTGCTCGCCACCCGACATGGTGCCGGCGCGCTGGCTGATGCGCTCCTTCAGGCGCGGGAACAGGGTCAGGACCCGCTCCAGCTCGTTGGCGAAGCTGCCCGGCTTGGCGGTGATGGAGCCCATCTGCAGGTTCTCCAGCACGCTCATGCGCGGGAAGATCCGGCGGCCTTCCGGCGACTGGGCGATACCCAGGCGGACAAGTTCGTAGGTGGGCATCTGCGTGATGTCCTGCCCCTCGAACGTGATCCGGCCCATGCGGGCGCGCGGACTGCCGCAGATGGTCATGAGAAGCGTGGACTTGCCGGCGCCGTTGGCGCCGATCAGCGAGACGATCTCGCCGGCCCCGATCTCGATGTCGACCCCCTTCAGCGCCTCGATGGCGCCGTAGAAGGTGTGGACGCCCGATACCTTCAGCATGGCTCAGGCCCCCTCCTCGGCTCGCTTGGCGACTTCCGGCAGATCAGCCTTGATCTCCACCGGCAACTCCTCGTCCTCTTCCTCGCCGAGATAGGCGCGGATCACCGCCGGATCGTTCTTCACGAAGGTCGGGTCTCCGTCGGAGATCTTCCGCCCGTAATCCAGCACCACGACATGATCGGAAATGCTCATCACCACGCTCATGTCATGCTCGATCAGCAGGACGCCGATCTTGTGCGCGTCGCGGATGTAGGTGAGCAGATCGGCCAGTTCGCCCGACTCGCGCGGGTTGAGGCCCGCCGCCGGCTCGTCCAGGCAGAGCATCACCGGCTCCGTGCACATGGCGCGGGCGATCTCCAGCCGGCGCTGGGCGCCGTAAGGGAGATTGCCGGCTTCCCAGTCCGCGAACTCCAGAAGGCGCACGCGGTCCAGCCAGTATTTGGCCAGATCGACCGCCTCCCGCTCCGTCCGGGTGTAGGACGGCAGGCCGAGCAGGCCGGCGATGGAAAAGCCCGACGCGCGGATCAGCTTGTTGTGCTGGGCGACGATCAGGTTCTCCAGGACGCTCATGCCGCCGAACAGGCGGATGTTCTGGAAGGTACGGGCGACGCTGGCCTTCTGCGAGATGCGGTAGCCCGGCATCCGCTCCAGCAGGAACTCCTTGCCGTCGGAATGGCGCAGCGTCAGCCGGCCCACCGTGGGGGTGTAGAAGCCGGTGATGCAGTTGAACAGCGTGGTCTTGCCGGCGCCGTTCGGGCCGATGATCGCGGTGATCTCGCCGTTGTTGGCCGCGAAGGAGACGTCGTTGACCGCCACCAGGCCGCCGAAGCGCATGGTGAGGTGTTCGACCGTCAGCAGGGGCGTGGTGGTCATGGAATGAGTCGTCATCACTTCGCGCTCCCCCCGGCGATGCCCTGGCCGCCGGCGGCGGTGCCCGCGGCGGGGCCGCCGCTTCCGCCCTTGGGACGGCCATGCAGGAGGATGGTCGGGTCGCGGTGGGCCAGCAGGCCGCGCGGACGCCACAGCATGATCAGCACCATGCCCATGCCGAACGCCAGCATGCGGTAGTCGGCCAGTTCACGGAAGGCTTCCGGCAGGCCGATGACCAGAAAGGCGGCCACGACGACGCCGATCTGGCTGCCCATGCCGCCCAGCACAACGATGGCGAGAATGATCGCCGATTCGATGAAGGTGAAGCTCTCCGGGCTGATGAAGCCCTGGCGCGTGGCGAAGAAGGACCCGGCGAAGCCGCCGAACATCGCTGCGATGGCGAAGGCCGCCAGCTTCATGTTCGTGCGGTTGATGCCCAGCGAGGCGCAGGCGATGTCGTCCTCGCGCAGCGCTTCCCAGGCGCGGCCCAGCGGCAGCTTGCGGACGCGCATGGTGAACAGGTTCACCACGAGCGCCAGCGCCAGGATCAGGTAATAGAGGAAGATGATCCGGTGCAGCGGGCTGAACTCCAGGCCGAACATCTCGTGGAAGGCCGCGGTGCCCTCCGCGGGGGTCCGCGTGAAGTCGGCGAGGCCGAAGAAGCTCGGACGCGGAATGCCGGAGATGCCGTTGGGACCGCCGGTGAACTGGTACCAGTTGATCAGGATGATGCGGATGATCTCGCCGAAGCCCAGCGTCACGATGGCGAAATAGTCGCCGCGCAGACGCAGGACCGGGAAGCCCAGCAGCACGCCCGACATCGCCGCCAGGAAGCCGGCCAGCGGCAGGCAGACCCAGAAGCTGAAGCCGAAATAATGGGCCAGCAGCGCGTAGGAGTAGGCGCCCACCGCGTAGAAGGCCACGTAGCCGAGGTCGAGCAGGCCGGCGAGGCCGACCACGATGTTCAGCCCCCAGCCCAGCATGACGTAGGTCAGCAGCAGGATGCCGATGTCCAGCAGCTGGCGGTCGGCCAGTGGCGTGAACGGGAAGGCAAGCGCCACGACGACGGCGATCGGACCGAGCCAGCGGGAGGCGTGCTGCACCTGCGCGGCGATGTGGTCCATCCGCTTGTCGCGCTCCGCCTGCGACAGCTTGGAGCGGCCGGTGCGGATCGCCAGGATGGCGCGGATCGCGATGACGGCACCGCCGGCGATCAGGATGACCCGCAGGGCCTCCGTCGGCATGGCGATGAAGAAGCCCGCCGCGGTGGCGGCGGCGGCCAGGACCAGGACGGTGACCGCGTGCCCCTCGCGGATCAGGCAGAGGCCGAGGCGCCCGAGGAAGACCAGTCCGACGGCGGCGGCCACCTCGTTCCAGCGGGTTTCCAGCCCGAGGCCGGTGGGACGGTCCACCGTGCGCAGGCCGACCAGCGGAATCGTCAGGAGAAGGGCGACGAAGGCGGTCATCGCCGCCTCCTTCAGGATCGCGGGCCAGGCGATGGCCCGCGGCGAAGACATGGAAATCGCGGTCATGGCCTCACACCTTCTCGATTTCCGGACGGCCCAGAAGGCCGGTCGGACGGAAGATCAGGACGAGCACGAGAATCGTGAAGGTCGCCACGTCTTTCCATTCGCTGCCCATGTAGCCCGACCAGAAGGCTTCGATCAGTCCGATGACCACGCCGCCCAGCATCGCGCCCGGCAACGAGCCGATGCCGCCGAGCACCGCGGCGGTGAAGGCCTTAACGCCGGCCAGGAAGCCGATGTAGAAGTCGATCACGCCGTAGATCAGCAGAACCATCATGCCCGCCACCGCGGCCAGGGCGGCGCCCATGACGAAGGTCAGCGAGATGACGCGGTCGACGTTGACGCCCAGCAGGCTGGCCATCTTCTTGTCCTGCTCGCAAGCGCGCTGGGCGCGGCCGAGCGAGGTGCGGGTGATGAGCTGGGTGAAGCCGTACATCAGCGCGATCGTGATGATGATCGTCGCCAGGCGCACGTAGCTGACCGACACCGCCCCGTCCATCAGGGTCAGGTTGCCCGGCAGGATCGGCTGCAGCGGCTTGCTGCGCGCGCCCTGCAGGATCTGGACGTAGTTCTGCAGGAAGATCGACATGCCGATCGCCGAGATCAGCGGCGCCAGACGCGGCGAACTGCGCAGCGGGCGATAGGCGATGCGCTCCACCGTCCATCCGTAGACGGCGGTGAACAGCATCGATGCGACCAGCATGACGAGAAGGGCCAGCGGAACCCAGGTGATCCCCAGGCTGCCGATGGCCAGGAAGGTGATGAGGGCCACGAAGGCGCCGATCATGTAGATCTCGCCGTGGGCGAAGTTGATCATGCCGATGATGCCGTACACCATCGTGTATCCGATCGCGATGAGGCCGTAGATGGCGCCCAGCGACAGGCCGTTGATCAACTGCTGAAGAAAGTATTCCATTGTCTTACCTCGCCTCGGCGCGATGCGCAGGCTTCGGCGAGCGAGACAAGCGCGCTCGTACACCAGTCACGTGAAGTGCCACTCCCCGAATTGGCTTACCCGGGCTCTTGAGCGCGGGGCCAAGATTGTTGTGTGAGCGGAACGTTAGCCCAGCGGCTCTCAACAGAGCAAGAGGGCAAACCCGCACTCTATCTGCGGTAATACCAATTTTCCGAGAATTTGCAATATCGATTCATGTCAGTTCCGTGAACTTTGCGCTTGCCTTCTACCATAGCGAATGCATCGCATGAAAAAAGCCCTCTTCACTGTGGTGAAGAGGGCTTCGCAACAACTGTGCCACTGCTGCGATGCATGATGCCGGACAGCCTATGACCTCCGGCATCACCATCGATACTGGCCGGTCAGCGCTTGGCGGAGACCACCTGGGTCTTCGCCGGTTCCTTGGGCTTTCCAGGGGCCTTGGCCGTCGCCTTGCCGGTGGACTTGGACGCGGTGGCCGCACTGCCGCTGCGCGAGGCCGGGGCCTGGGCGACGTCGTAATTCACGTCCGGGTTGCTGACGACCTGGACATCGCACAGCGGCTTTGACGACAAATGCATCAGGCCGGCGCTTTTTTCATCGCCGGTCAGAACGCGGATGTCATCCGCCGTGAGGTCCATCGCCGCCTTGGAGCGGTCCACGAAGTTGGCGCAATAGAGACCGGTGCCGATCACCGCGGCGCGGCGGCTGACCTCGTTCGCCAGCTCGGTGCGGAACATGTCGAACTGCCGCGTCGCGTTGCCGCCACCCTTCTTGCGGAAGTGGTCGATCATCGACGCTTCCGAGTTGGAGATCAGCGAACGGTTCTTGATGGTGAAGTCCTGGTACAGATTGAACGGCTTCTTGTCCGGATTCACCTGCTGGCAGGTCAGCCCGACCACCATCATTTCGGTGTGCATGCGGATGGTCTGCTCCGCGGCGTGCTCCGCACGGCTGTAGCAGGCGCCGGGCTTGGTGGCCGCAGCCTTGGTCGCGGTGCTCTTGGCCGCGGTGCTCTTGGCAGGGGCCGGCTTCGCGGTGGCCTTCGTCGCAGCCGCCTTTTCAGCGGCCGGCTTCGCCGCCTCCTTGGCGGCGGCCGGCAGCGCGGCGCCGGCAAACAGCACGGCGAGGCCGACGGCGGCGGCGCTGCGCAAGGTGAAGGAAGGAATGCGATGGGCGGCGCGCTGGCGATTCATCGTTGGTCCGGCTCCGGTGGCCCTGATTGATGGGCGGAATCCGACGGATCACGCCCTTTCCTACGCTGGTTCTACAAGATCCCGACAGACGGTCAACCCATATCGCCCGTCCAAAGACCATTTGTCCCAGCCTGTGGCACGGGTGTCGACGGGAAGGGACGATCCACCACGCGGTGGTTGCTTGGCTTGCGGGTTGCCGGTCTTTCCCAGTATTGCAACAGCGTTGGCGTCCGTCTGTGACGCAGGCCACATTTCCAGGGCATTTCCCCATGAAGCGCACCGACGGCATCCCTTCGGCCATCCGCATCGGCATCGACCTCGGCGGCACGAAGACGGAGGGGATCGCGCTCGACGCAACGGGCGGGGAGCGCGCCCGCTTCCGCGTCCCCACCCCGCGCGGCGATTACGACGCGACGGTGCGAAGCATCGCCGATCTGGTGGCGCGGCTGGAGAGCGCGACGGGGTCGGCGGGCGCCACCGTGGGGATCGGCATTCCCGGCGCCATCTCCCCGGCGACCGGGCTGGTGAAGAACGCCAACTCGACCTGGCTGATCGGCAAAGCTTTCGACCGCGACCTCGCCGAAGCGCTCAAGCGGCCGGTGCGGATCGAGAACGATGCCAACTGCCTGGCCGTGTCGGAGGCGGCGGATGGCGCCGGGGCCGGCTGTAGGGTCGTCTTCGCGGCAATCCTCGGCACCGGCTGCGGGGCGGGAATTGTCGTGGACGGCCGTCCGCTGGGCGGTCGCAACGCGATCGGCGGCGAATGGGGGCACAATCCCCTTCCCTGGCCCACCGACGAGGAGCGGCCCGGACCGGCCTGCTATTGCGGCAAATCCGGCTGCCTGGAAACCTTCGTGTCCGGACCGGCGGTTGCCGCCGACCACCGCCGGGCCACTGGGGCGGACCTGTCGGCGGAGTCCATCGCGGCGCTGGCGGAACGCGGCGACGCTACGGCCCGCGCCACCCTCGACCGGCTGGTGGACCGGCTTGGGCGCGGGCTGGCGGGAATCGTCAATGTCCTGGACCCGGACGTGATCGTGCTGGGCGGCGGGCTGTCGAACCTGGATCTCCTCTACGCCGCCCTTCCCCCGGCCATCGCCCGCTGGGCCTTCACGGACAGCCTGGACACGCCGGTCCGCCGGGCCGTCCACGGCGATTCGAGCGGCGTCCGCGGGGCCGCCTGGCTGTGGCGGCCCGAGGAGGCCACGGTCACCGCTCGAAGGTGTATTCCGGATTGAGCGTCACCTCGCGCGGGGTGCCCGGCACATTGTCGCCACCACCGCCACGCCGCGCCGCGGTGGCCGCGCCGCGCCCGTCGCGGACCGGCGGCGTCAGCGAGTTGGTTCGGGAGTAGGACGGGGTGGCGCGCGCCGGATCGGTGCCGTAGCCGCGCGAGCCGGCGCGGAACTGCTCACCGTTGCCCATGGCGCCCCAATGGGAGGGCCGCGCTCCGGGAATCGGTTGGGCCTCTTCCATGCGGCGCATGTGGGGCCCGGTCGGGACCATCTCCTCATAAACCCAGGAGGGGTATTCCTGCCTCTGCGCTTCGGCGGGTGCGGCAAAGGCCAGCACCGCGAGGGTCGCTACAGTCATCGTTCGAAGCATGACACGGCGGCCTTCCATCCTTTTGCGTGTGGAAGACGGATTCCGCCGGATGCGGCCGCGCATGTCCAGGGAGGAGGCGGGTTACTCAGCCCGCAGCCTCCATCCGGTGCACACCCCATTCCGGTTCGTTCAGGGTCGTGCCGCGCCGTAGAGCGTCAGGGTCAGCCGCTTGCCCGTGTTGTAGTTGAAGCCGGTGAAGCGGCCGAGCGGCACCGTCTCCGCCCCTTTCAGGGCGGTGCGGAACGCCGCCTCCTCCCGGTCGGTCACCAGGGCCAGCCCGCAGGACGGGCTTTCCGCCAGATGGGCGGCGGCGCCCGCCCCATGGGTCAGGCGCGTGTCGGTTCCCAGCAGAAAGACGAGGCTCGGCTCCGAATAGCCGGCGGAGGCGACCACGCTGTCGGCGCAGGGACGCACCGCCGCGACCGTCCGCGCGGCCTGCCGGCTGATCCATACGCCGTCGATCCCCGGCAGAACGGCGCCGTAAGTGCCCGCGTACAGCACCGCCGCCGCCGCCAACCCCGCCGCGAAACCGTGCGTTTCCCGGCGCTGGGCGAACAGGCGTACGGCCAGCGCGTACAGCACCAAGACCACCGGCAGCATGGCGATGGCCACCGGATCGACGCGCCCGTCCACCAGATATGGGATCACTGCGACCGCGACCATCAGGGCGCCGAAGCCGACGGCCCCGAAAATGGTGGCAACCGAGAACAGACCCCACCGCGGCACATCGGCGCGGCGCAGGAAATGCTCGCGCGCGGCGGCGGCGGTCAGGATGGCGATGGCCGGGAAGACCGGCAGCGTGTAGTGCAGAAGTTTGGTCGGCACCGCCTCGAAGACCAGCCAGCTCGGAATGATCCAGGCGACGCAGAAGCGCACGGCGTCCGCTGTCGGCCCGGTGCCCTTGCGGTGGCGCCATGCCCAGGGAACGGCCAGCAGCGCCAGGAAGGACCATGGCGCGAAGGTCACCCAGAAGGTGCCCAGGTAGTAGCCGGGCGGCAGGCCCTTCGCCTCCTGCCCGCTCACCACCTTACCCATCATGTCGTGGCCGACCGACTCGGCGAAGAAGGCGCCCTTGGTCTTCACCGTGATGGCGATCAGCCAAGGTGCCGCGATGGCGACCACGATGGCGAGACCGACCAGCGGGCGCAGCCGCTTCAGCCAGCCGGCCCGGCGGTCGAGCACCGCCAGCACCAGCGCCGTGGTGCCGGACACCAGGAGGACGATCGGTCCCTTGATGAGGATGCCGATCCCCGCGGCGATCCAGAAGGCGAGCGGCGCCGCCCAGCCGGACCGCTCCGCATGTCGGTTCAGATAGAGGCTGGCCAGCGCCGCCTGCCCGATCACGATGGTCGAGAGAAGCACCGCGTCGGTCTTCGCCATGCGGGCCTCGACACCCAGCACGACGCAGGAGGCCATCATCAGCCCGGCGAGGAACCCGACCGTCCCGCCGAACATCCGCGCCCCGGTCCAGGCCGTCGCCAGCACCGCCAGCACCGCCCCGATCAGCGACGGGATGCGGAAGGTCCAGATTTCCTTCGACATCTCCCCTGGCCCGTCCACAAGCCGCGTCGCCGCGGTCTGCAGCCAGTAGATGCCAACCGGCTTCTTGTGGCGCGCCTCGTCCTGGAAGCGGATGTCCACATAATCGCCACTTTCCAGCATCTGGTGCGACGCCTGGGCGAAGCGCGCCTCGTCGCGGTCGAAGGGCGGCAGGTCGAAGAAGCCCGGCAGGAACAGCAGGACGCTGAGCACCGCCAGGGCCAGATAGGCCAGGACCGGCAGGCGGCTGGCCGTGGCGTTCGGCACCCCGCTCACGGCGTGCCCGCCGCGCTGCCGTCCGCTCCGCCCTTCCGGCGGTTGTTCAAAACGAAGTAGAGGTTCCGGAAATAGATGATGAGGCCCAACCCCTGCCCGAACATGAACACCGGATCACCCCGCTGGATCGAATAGGCCAAGAGAAGAACCCCGCCGCCGATGGAGAAATACCAGAAGAGGTCCGGCACGATGCTGCGCCGGGCGCGCTCGCTGGCGATCCATTGCACGACGAAGCGCATCATGAAGAGCGCTTGCGCAAAAAAGCCGACGCCGACCCAGATCAGGTCGGCGGTGCTTTGGCTCTGATACCAGGCGATGGCGCGTTCGAGCATCGGGCGGCGACCGGTCCGGACGGAGGAAGGGTTAGCGGTCTTCGACCGCGGGCGACAGCGCGGTGCGCCGCTTCAGCCAATAGACGCCCAGCAGATCGACCACGCCGATCAGCCCGCGGCGCCAGTTGTTGTACTTGGACACGCCGCGTTCCCGCGGGCGGTGGTTGACCGGCACATAGGCCACCGGATGGCCGTGCGACCGGAACAGGGCGGGCAGGAAGCGGTGCATCGCCCCGAAGAAAGGCAGATCGAGGAAGGCGTCGCGGCGGAACAGCTTCAGCCCGCAGCCGCTGTCGGTGCAGCCATCCTGAAGGAAGGATTGCCGCACCGCGTTCGCGAAGCGCGAGGCCAGACGCTTGGACAGCGTGTCCTGCCGCTTCCTGCGCAGGCCGCCGACCAGAATCGGCGCGTCCGGACCGCCCTTGGCGGCCAGCGCGAACAGGGCGGGAATGTCGGCGGGGTCGTTCTGGCCGTCGCCGTCGAGGGTGGCGATCCACTCCCCGCGCGCCGCCTTGACCCCGGTGCGCACGGCCGCGCTCTGCCCGGACCGGCGGACATGGCGGATCAGCCGCAGACGGCCCGCGGCGACCACCGGGGCAAGGCGCGTCAGCGTGTCGTCGCTGGACCCGTCGTCCACATAGATCACTTCGAAGGCGCGGCCCAGCACGGCGGCGGGCGACAGCGCGCGTTCGATCTCTTCGAGAAGGGGAAGGACGTTTTCGGCCTCATTGAAGACCGGAACCACGACCGACAGCCGCACGGGCGGACGGCCCTCGGAATCTACGCTCACTGGATTAATCCCATTCGCCAAGTGGCGGGCAAATTACTCCCGCCGCCCGGCAAACGGTAGAGGAAAAGGTTGGGACAGCCCCTGGGGACAGCCTCTGGCCGCCCTCAGCCCTTGCGGTCTTCGATGGGCATCGGCACGTAGCGCAGGTCGCCGTCGCGGCTGAGCAGCATCAGCACCGTCTTGCGCCCCTGGCTGCGCGCGTCGTCGACCAGACGGTTCAGATCCTCCGGCGTTTTCACCGGCTCCTGCCCGGCCTCCACGATGACGTCGCCGGCCTCGATCCCGCGCTCGCTGGCGGCGCTGGCATCGCCGACCTCGGTCACAACCACGCCCTCGACGTCGGGATTGATGGAGAAGCTGTCGCGCAGGCCGGGGGTCAGCTGCGACAGGGTGAGGCCGAGGACCTGCTTGGTGTCGACCGTCGTCTCCGGTCGCGGCGCTCCACTCGACCCGGACAGCGCGACCTGCTCCTGCGGCTCCAGTTCACCCACCGTCACGGTCAGCGTCTCTGCCTTGCCCTCGCGCAGCAGTTCCAGCGGCACGGCGGACCCGATCTTCGTCGCCGCGACGACGCGCGGCAGTTCGCGCATCTGCTCGATGGATTCGCCGTTGAAGCGGGTGATGACGTCGCCCTGCCGGACGCCGCCCTTCCCCGCCGGACCTTCCGGAGACACGCTGGTCACCAGGGCACCCGCCGGCTCCTGCATGCCCAGGCTTTCGGCGATGTCCGAGGTGACGCTCTGCACCTGGACGCCCAGCCAGCCGCGACGCACCTGCCCATGATCGCGCAACTGCTCGATCACCGGGCGGGCGATGGAGGACGGGATGGCGAAGCCGATGCCGACCGAGCCGCCGGTCGGCGAATAGATCGCCGTGTTGATGCCGATCACCTCGCCGTTGAGATTGTAGAGCGGCCCGCCGGAATTGCCGCGGTTGATCGATGCGTCGGTCTGCAGATAATCGTCGTACGGTCCCTGCTGGATGTCGCGCTGCCGCGCGGAGAGGATTCCCGCGGTGACCGATCCGCCGAGGCCGAAGGGGTTGCCGATGGCGACCACCCAGTCGCCGACCCGCAGCGCCTCGCTGTCGCCCCAGGGGGCGGAAACCAGCGGCTTCCTGCTGTCGACCTTCAACACGGCAAGGTCGGTCGGCCCGTCCACGCCGACGAGCTTCGCGGGCAGTTTCGTGCCGTCGTGCATGGTGACGGAAATCTCCGCCGCTTCGGACACCACATGGCTGTTGGTGACGACGAAGCCCGCCGGGTCGATGATGAAGCCGGAGCCCAACGCCGCCGTCGGGCGTGGCGCTTGCTGCTGTTGCGGCTGGCCGCGCTGGCGGTCGCGAAACTCTCGGAAGAATTCTTCAAAAGGCGACCCTGGCGGAAAGCCGGGACGCTCCGGCCCGCGCGGCCCCGCCTGTGGACCGTCTTGCGGAGCCGCCTGCGTGGTGGATATGAAGACCACGGCGTCCAACTGCTTCTCCGCGAGCTCGGCGAAGGTGGGCGGCGCGTTGGGCGGCAGGACGGACGCCAACGGCGGTGCCGCCGGAGCCGGAGACGTTCCGCCCGCATCCTGCGCGAACGCTGGAGCCGCCAAGACGAGAAGGGCCGCGACAAGACCCGCGGGCGCGGCGGACGCCGCCAATCGTGATGCGGAACAAAACGTCAATCCGGACGTCAATCCGGCTTGGCGCGGGACGGAGCCGGACAAGGGCCGGGACCGATCGATGGAATGCGGCATGAAAGAAACTCCGCCAGTCGGACAGCGCGCGCCTTGCGATGGGCGCTTCATGTCAACAGAACGCTCCGCAACGCATTCCGGACCGCCGTGGTTTTTCAAACCCCTTTGCAACCGCTTCCTGCACGACCGATTCGTGAAATACAGTTTTTAAAATTCTCGCCCGCGGATGTTCCTATGCGATTCGCGCAAACAGCCGCCACAAGGCAATCCAGCCTTCGGACTAAGGCTCCGGCAATCAGCCTAAGCGCAATTTTTCCATGCGGCGCAAAGTTCTTCTGGCATTTTCCCAGCAAGTTCCCGATATTCATCTGTACCGACAACATCGCACGCAAAAACGGCTCCTGACGTGATGCTCGTGCACGCGCCCGCGTGCCGCGGCGTCAGAAGGCGCGCGATACGGCCCAAGCAGCGTACGCATGACTCAAAATTCACTTTGGCAACCGAGCGACATAATGAACGCAGAAACCGGGTCCGAACCGGAGGCTCCGAAGAAGCGCGGACGAATCCCCCAGTCGGCATGGCCGCAGATTCTTGAGCGTTACCGTTCCGGCGCTACCCTGTCGGCAATCGCGCGTGAATTCGAATGCACGCCGAGCGCCATTTCCTACATCATTCGCAAGGCCGAAGCGGCCGGCGACAAGGATGCGCCGGTGATTGAAGAAGGTAAGGCCACCGACACCGCCGACGCCGCAGCAGACGCCGCAGCGGAAGCGCCTGCCGGCGACGCGCTGGCGGAGGAGCCGTCGCCCGCTCCGGTTGCTGCCCCGGAAGCTCCGGCGCTGGTCAAGCCGGTGCGCCGCGCCGCGGCCCCCGCCCCGGCACAGGCTCCCCAGACCGTCGCTCCGACGACAACTCCGGCTGTTGCTGCCCAGCCCACGCCGGCCCAGCCGTCCGCTCCGGCTCAGACCGAGACGCTGCGCCTCAACCGTCCGGAGCCGCAGCCTGCGCCCCAGTCGGCACCGGTCCAGCCGGCCCCGGTCCAGTCGGGGGCGGCACCGGCCCAGTCCGCTCCCCAGCCCGCCGCGGCGGATGGAAGCCGCCCCGCCGGCACCAACCCTCCGCCGGTCGATGCCGTCGAGGCGCGGTTGCGCGACACCGCGCGCGGCTGCCTGAACGCCTACCGCGGCTGGCGCCAGCAGCCGGGCGAAGCGTCGATCCAGACCCTGTCGGAAGCGGTGCACGAGTTGCGCAAGGCCCTGGCACGCATCGAGATCGACATGTCGGCCAGCCGTCGCGAAGAGCAGGCGCTCCGGCCCATTCCGATCCCGGCGCATCGCACAGCGCGCCGCACGCCGTAAGTCAGGGTCATCAGAACGGGTCCCCGCGACACTGCTTGGGTTGTCGAAAAAGCCCTTCCCCGCCGATCGGGGAAGGGCTTTTTCGTGTTTCCAGACCTTCGGTCTAAGCCGTCCGCCGGGGCGCCTACCTCCAACGCCGCAGGAAAAAGCCCTACAAACTCCAGTGGAATAGCGGCTATAATGATTGGAACAAAACAATCATAAGCCGGAGGAACGCCCATGACCTTCCGCAGAAACGCCGAGCTGCCCGAATCGGTGAAGCGATGCCTGCCGCCGCCCGCACAGGACATTTACCGGTCGGCCTTCAATCACACCTGGCAAGGCTGCCGGTCGCCGGAGGCTCGCCACGCCATGCAGCGCGAGTTGCTGGCCCATAAGGTCGCCTGGGCCGCGGTGCGGCGGCGTTACGAACCGGACGGCAGCGGCTGGCGCCCAAAGCATTGAGGAACCACGGCCCAAGGGGTGGTCTTCGCCATCCCTGGGCGCGCGTTATTCCTTCTCCACCACGGTGTAGCTGCTGAGATCGCCCTTGGCCCGTTCCTCGGACGGCAGGCGCCCCTGAACGATGTAGCAGATGTTTTCTGCCACGTTCGTGGCGTGGTCTCCGGCCCGCTCGATGGACTTCGCCACGAACAGCAGATGGGTGCAGCCGGTGATCTGTGCCGGCGACTCCATCATGTAGGTCAAAAACTCACGGAACAGGCTGGTGTAGGCCGCATCCACCTGCCCATCGCGGTTGCGGACCGCCATAGCGCGCTCGGCATCCTGATCGTCATAGGCCGTCACCACGTCGCGGATCATGCCGAGCACCGTCTCGCCCATCCAGGACAGCGAAGCGACGGGCGGTTCCACCGGCAAGCCCGCCAACGTAACCGCGCGCTTGGCGACCGAGCCCGCGAAGTCGCCCATGCGCTCCAGATTCGAGGCGATCTTGATCGCCGACACGATGTCGCGGAGATCCTTCGCCATCGGCTGACGCAGGGCCAGCAACCGCACGCTCAGCCCCTCCAGTTCAAGTTCCAGCCGGTCGATCTCGGCGTCGGCCTCGATCACCCGTGCCGCCTTGCCGGCGTCCCGCTCCGCGATGGCTTCCAGCGCAGCGGCGAACTGCCCCTCGACGAGCCGTCCCATGGTCACGATGATCTGGTGCAGGCGCGCCAGTTCGGCGTCGAAGGCCGCTACCGTATGTCCGCCGGTCATTCCGAGCCTCTTTCCCTTGTTTCTTCGCCACACCGCGCCGGTCCGCCGTCGCATCGCGCCCGGCAACGGAAGAGCATGTTAACAATTAAACCAGATTATCTTATGACACTGCTAACGCGCTGGAGTAACCGCGCCCATCCCCCTGCACCGCGCCGGGAACGGGCCGATTGTCGGACGGGGTCATGACGCCACATGAGTTGGTCGCCGTGCTGGAAAAGCACGAGCGTTGGCTGAAGAACCGGTCGGGCGGCAATCGTGCCAACCTGACCATGACCAACCTGGAGGGATCGAATCTCGCCGGGGTGGAACTGACTCAGGGCAAGCTGTCCGGGGCCAACATGGCCCATTGCGACCTGTCCAACGCCAATCTCAGCCACGCCGACCTGTTCGCCGCCCATCTGACCAAGGCGGACCTGACCGGCTGCAACCTCTACCGGGCAGATCTGCGCGGCGCCCACATGCGCGGCGCCAAGTTGAAGCGGGCGATCCTGAAGGAAGCCGACCTGCGTGGCGGCGCGCTGCTCTACGGCGGGAATGGGGCCAACGGCAGCAAGGGCCTGGACTTCGTGCGGTCGGACCTGTCCGGCAGCGACATGGACGACGCGATGATGTCGAACGCCAACCTGTCCGGCGCCGACCTGACCGACGTGTCGATGAACGGGGCGGACTGCGAGGGCGCGCTGATGGCCGGGGCGACTCTGATGCGCTCCACCATGAAGAACTGCAACCTTGCCCGCGCCGACCTGCGCGGTTGCAACCTGTCCGGCGTCAACCTCCAGGGCGCCATCCTGCGCGACGCCAACCTGAATGGTGCGGTCCTGGCCGGCGCCAATCTGCGCAACGCCGACCTCCAGGGCGCGAAAATGGAAGGGGTCGACCTTGCCGGGGCGGACACCACCGGCGCCAACATGGCGCGCTCGGCCGAGAATTTCTCGATCCAGATCCAGGAAGCGCTGCACAATCACTACACCTGGATCAACACCAACGGCGCCATGGGATCGCGCGCCGACCTCAGCGGAGCGGACCTGTCGCACATCGACCTTCACGGCGTGAATCTGTCCGGCGCCAATCTGCGCGGCGTGCGGCTGGTCGGCGCCAAGATGCGCGATTCGCTGCTCATCATGTGCGACATCTCCGCCGCCGACCTGACCGAGAGCGACTTCAGCGGCGCCATCCTCGATGGGGCGACGCTTCGCGGCACCAACCTGTCCGGCGCCCGGTTCGACGGGGCGGGCATCGGCTGGGTCGACATCAAAGGTCCGGACGGGCGGCCGACCGGGCGGCTGTGGGCGGCCAACCTGACCGGCAGCAACTTCACCGGAGCCTCCTGCATCCGCACCAACATGCGCGGGGCGAATCTGGCCGGCTGCGACTTCTCCGGCGCCGACCTGACCGGGGCGATTCTCAGCGACGCGAACATTCGCGACGCGCGCTTCACCGGCGCCAACCTGACCGGCGCCAGCTTGCCGCCGCCCCCCGATCCGGACGACTGACCGGAACGATCGGCGCTGGGCACTTTCGGTCGCCACGCTGCCCCTAACCCAGATCGTCGTCTCCACCGACGGGCGGCAATCCACCGAGATTGGCGGACACCCGGCGCAGCACGCTGACGGTCAGTTCCAGTTCGCGTGGAGAAATGCCCTGGGTGGCGGCTTCCTCGATCTCCTCCGCGCCGGGCAGGATATCGGCCCGCAGCGCCTTGCCCTTCGGCGTCAGGTAGATGTTCACCTTGCGGCGGTCGTGGGGGTTGCGCACCCGCTGCACGAGATCGCACCGCTCCAGGTTGTTCAGCGCGGTCACGGTGGTGGGTTCCATCATACCGACCCGCTGGCTCAATTCGCGCTGGGTCAGCCCGTCCTCCTCCCACAGGGCGCGAAGAAAATACCACTGCCCCATGCTGACGCCATGGTCGGCGACGCGGATCTGCAGCGCACGCGCGATGGCGCGATGCACCTCCCGCACGGCCCGCGGCAAGGTCATGCCGGACGGCGGGAACGGGTCGGCGTCCTCCCCGTGCGGCTCCGCGACGATGGGGTCCTGTCTCTTGAAACGCCCAACCATGACGACGATCTCTCGGCAGACGTCCGTCAGGCCGTGGTGCGGTGCAGCGGACGAAATCAACTTGCCCGATCATATATTCTCTCGGAAAAATCGCAAAGCAATTGCGAATTTAAATTTTCCGCGCATGCAATAATATGTCGCATAGCCATGGCGCGAATCCTGATTGGGTCCTTTTCGTTTTTGTGCATACAACTTTGGAGTTCTGCACCCGTTTGCCCGCCGAGACCGGGCGGAGAGGCCTGCCGGACTTGAAATGTGGACGAATCTGAAAGGTTTATGATAGGGCGGAGATGGGGTTGCGCGCCCGACCCTCCGCCGATTAACACGGCACAGCACCCGCAAGAGCACAGGAGCACCAGCTTATGCGCCCCAACACCGGACGCACCGTCACCGTCGCGGCGACCCAGATGGCCTGCGGTTGGGACCGCGACGCCAATGTGAACGGCGTCGAACGCCTTGTGCGCGATGCGGCGGCGCGCGGCGCCCAGATCATCCTGCCGCAGGAATTGTTTGAAACGCCCTATTTCTGCAAGGACCAGAAGCAGGATCTGTTCGCCCTCGCCCACCCGGTCGAGGATCACCCGGTGATCGCGCGGATGAGCGCGCTGGCCCGCGAACTGTCCGTGGTCATCCCCACCAGCTTCTTTGAACGGGCGCGGAACGCCTATTACAATTCCCTGGCGATGATCGACGCGGACGGCACGGTCCTCGGTGTCTACCGCAAGTCCCACATCCCGGACGGACCCGGTTATCAGGAAAAATACTATTTCAACCCCGGCGACACCGGCTTCCAGGTCTACAAAACCCGTTACGCCGCCGTCGGCTGCGCGATCTGCTGGGACCAGTGGTTCCCGGAATCGGCCCGCGCCATGGCGCTGAAGGGTGCGGAGATCCTGTTCTACCCCACCGCCATCGGGTCCGAGCCCCAGGACGGCGCGCTGGACAGCCAGGCCCACTGGACGCGGGTCATGCAAGGCCATGCCGGAGCCAACCTGATGCCGCTGGTCGCCTCCAACCGCATCGGCCGGGAAGAGGGCGACACCTGCGGAATCACCTTCTACGGCTCGTCCTTCATCGCCGGACCGACCGGGGAGTTGGTCGCGCAGGCCGACCGCGACAGCGAGTCGGTCCTGACCGCCAGCTTCGACCTTGACCGCATCGCCGCCCAGCGCGCGTCCTGGGGCATTTTCCGTGACCGCCGGCCGGAGCTTTACGGCCCGCTGCTGACCCTCGACGGCGAGTCCCCCGTCCGCCGCTGAGACTCGGAACCGGACCGCCCGGCGTCAGACCGTGATGCCGGCGGTCCCGGTCCGCCGGCCGATGCCGAAGGCCGACGCGTAAGCCGCCGCGCCGCGCGCCGCCAGGGCCGGCGCGGCTGTGTCACCGGGCGCCGCGCCCTCCACTTCCACTCCGCCGTCCTGCCCGTCGGGCGAACCGCCGCTCCGTACGCCCGGTCCGGACCCCTTCCGCCGCAACTCCTGCTGCGCCTGCATCTTCGCGGCATCGGCCTGCTGGGCGACGCGAAGGTCCTGGGCGGATGGGTCGGACGGCGCCAAGGCCGCCGCCTTGACCGTGTCCATCTTGCGGACGGTGGCTTCGGGGTCGCTCTCCGCGCCGACATCCACCTGCACTTCGCCGGCGGTCGCGTAGTTCTTGCCATCCGGTCCGCGGGTGAAGGTGAAGGAGGCGCCGCCCGCATGAGGGCCGCCCGCCGCCTGATGCGCCGCCTCGTGCTGGCGGACGCTGGCGTCGATGCGTTTGAGTTCCTGGACCTGTCGCTGCTGATCGTCGGTCAGCGCGCCGGCTTGGTCCGCGCTCGTCCGAGCGGTATCCTGATCGGCGGTCCGGGCACTGTCCGGGCTCCGGTCGCGCGCCGACGGGCCGGCCCGCAAGGAGGGCCAGCCGAAAATGCCACTCGACGACACACCGGCAACCATGGGCCGCGGCTCCTGCGCGTTCCACGCGATGCCCTCAGTCTACACGCGGCACGACGGCACGGCAACGCAGCTTGACCGTTGCCTTTTCCACGACATGCACGCATTAGTAACCGCTGCATCCAGCTTTGACGGCCAATACGGAAACGGACAACGGTGCCAGCACCATCGATGTGTGACTCCGTGCGCAGAATCTTCGCCCTATTGGTGCCTCTGGCGGCGCTGATGGTCTGGGTGCCCGCCGCATCGCTCGCCGCATCGGCCGCCGAACCGGCTTCCCCGGCGCCGCCCGCCCGCCCGGCAACGCCCTCTTCCCAGGCCCTCCCGACACCGCGCGCGGGCGCCACCCGCCCCGGTCCCGGCCCGGACGCCCCGTCACCGATCGAGGCCGCCTACAGCGAGCGGGCCGGCTCCGCCCTTCTCCAGTTCGGCTATGACCAGTTCGGCCAGGACCCGCCGCGTCGGGACGGATCGGGCGGCGTGCAGGCGGACTACACGCTGGGGCCGGGCGACGAGCTTCTGGTGTCCCTGCGCGGCCAGAAATCCTCCAGCAAGCGCCACATCATCGACGGGGCGGGGCTGCTGACCGTCGACGACGTGCGGCCCGTCGTGGCCCAGGGCCTGACCCTCGCGGACCTCCGCGCCCAGTTGGCCGACGCCGTGACGGCGTCCTTTCCAAACACCGAGGTGTACGTCTCGGTGACGGAAATCCGGCGGATCGGCGTCCTGGTGACCGGCGCCGTGGCCCGTCCGGGCCGCCAGGAGATCGGTGCCTTCGCTACGCTGATCGACGCGCTGACCGCTGCCGGCGGCGTCACCCGCGGCGGCTCGCTCCGTCGCATCCGCCTGTATCATGCGCAAGCCGCGGCAAGCCCCCCTTCGACCGGGTTGCCCATCGATCTGTACGACCTGTTCATGACCGGGGACGACGCGAACGCGGGCATCCGGTTGCGCGACGGCGACCGCGTCTTCGTGCCGCCGCTCGGCCCGACGGTGGCGCTGGCCGGCCCGCTGAAGCGCCCCGGCGTCTACGAGCTTCCCCCCGGCGAGGACCGCCTGCCGATCGCCGTCGCGAAGGAGATGGCCGGGGGCCTGCTGCGGCCCGGCGCGCATCGGGCGCTCCGCTACGCCATCGGCCCGAACGGCGAGGAGCGGGCGGAGGAGCTGTTCGACACGGATGCCGTTCAACTGGGCGACGGCGACCTGCTGCTGCTGGCACCCCGCCGCGAGGATCGGGGCGGCGACCTGCGGCTGGATGGCCATGTCCTGCGGCCCGGCGCCCGTGCGTTGGAGCGCACCCCGACCATCGGGGCGCTGGTCTCGACGGCCGATCTGGGGCCGGCGCCTTATCTTCCCTTCGCGGTGCTCGCCTCCATTCATCCGGGCAATCGCGCGCGCGTCCTGCAACCGGTCGACCTGGGAGCGGTGCTCAGCGGCCGCGACCGCCGCCGCCTGGCCGAGAGCGACGTTCTTTATGTGCTGGGGGCGGACGATGTGGACTTCCTGACCTCCGAACCGGTGCTGGACCTGCTGCGCGGCGCGCGCGAGCCCGCCCCGGACGGGTGCCGCGGCCTGGTGGTCCTGGCCCGCGCCCTGACGGCGCAGCCGGACGGGCCGCTCGCCAACGGTCCGCAGGCGCGGGCGGCGGCACGGCTGACCGGTGGACGCACCCCCTGCCCGCCCCTGTTCGAAGCCGTCCCCGACCTGCTCGTCTTCGCGCTGGAGCACTCCACCCTGCTGTTGGGCGGCGTTCCCCGCCCCGGCTTCTACCCCTCCGCCGGACGAGGTGCCGCCGCGGAGCTGGCGCTTGCCGCGGGCGGACCGGAGTCCGGCGCTTACGATCCCCCTGTCGGCGGCGCATCGCAGCACCGTCCGGTGGCGGCGGGTTCCATTGTGGAACCGGACGAGCCCGTCTATGAGCTCACCGGCCATGCCCGCCGACCCGGCGTCCGTCCCCTGGCTGGGGGCGCCACGCTGCGCGACGCCTTGACCGGCGGCGATGCGCTGAAGCGGGACGTCTATCCCCTGCTCGGCGTCATCGAGCGCTTCGACCGCCGCACCCTCGCCCATCGACTGCTTCCCTTTTCGCCGCAGGAGGTGGCCTCCGGACAGGCCAACCGCGCGCTCGCCGACGGTGATCGGGTGCGCCTGCTCTCCTTCGCCGAGGTCCGTGCGCTGACCGGCCCATCGGACAAGGACGGCAAGCCCGAGACGCCCCCGGCCGATGCCAGACCACCCGACGCCGGCCCCCCGCTCCCCGACGACGTGGCGGCGCTGGTGCGGGAACGCGGGGTGCAGGTGCGTGGCGCCGTGCGCGCCCCCGGCACCTATCCCGTGGCGGAGACGGCGACCGTCGACGCCCTTCTGGCGACCGCCGGCGGCCCCGCCGCGACCGCCGATCTCGCCAGCCTGGAAATCACCACCACCACCGGTCAGCGCCGACGCCTGGACCTCCGCGAGGGCTTGTCGGCCCGGACGGCGCTGCATCCGGGCGACAGCCTGCGCGTCAACCCCAAGCCCCAGGCGCTGGAAGCGCGTGCGGTCACCATTTCCGGTGCGGTGCGGCGTCCCGGCACTTACGACGTCGCGCGCGGCGAGACACTGTCATCGCTGATCGACCGGGCCGGCGGCCTGACGGAGGAAGCCTATCCCGCCGGAACCAGCTTCCTGCGCGACAGCGAGCGCAAGCGCGAGCGCGCCTGGTTCGACCAGCAGGCCCGCGACCTGGAACGCTGGATGGTGCAGGAGGTCGAGAAGGGCGAAGCCGCGCGCTCGGACGTGGTCGGGCTGGCCCGGCAACTGGCGACCCAGCTGCGCGGCGTGGAACCGCTGGGCCGCATCGTCGTCGAGGCCGACCCCCTGGTGCTGCGCCAGCGGCCGGAACTGGACGTGCTCCTGGAGCCCGACGACCGCATCCTGATTCCGAAACGTCCCCTCACCGTCACCGTGACCGGGGAGGTTCAGCACCCGACCGCCGCGCAGTTCGTCAGCGGCAAGACCGCCGAAGCCTATCTGCGGGAGGCGGGCGGAGCGAGCCGCAACGCCGACGACGCCCGCATCTTCCTGGTTCTGCCGGATGGGAGGGCGCAGCCGCTGTCCCTCTCCTCCTGGAACCACACCGTCACGGCGATCCCGCCCGGCTCGTCCATCGTGGTGCCGCGCGATCCGAAGCCATTCGATCTGATGGAGTTCTCCAAGAGCATGGGCACCATCCTCGGCCAGCTCGCCATCTCGGCGGCGGCCATCGCGGTGATCTCCGAGTGACGGGCAACACGGGAACGGTCCGGTTGGCCGTGGTCACCGTGGTCCGCGACGACCTGCCCGGCCTGCTCGCCACCCGCGCCAGCCTGCGCGCCCAGACCATCGCGGCCTACGACTGGTTCGTGGCGGACGGCGCGTCCACCGACGGGACGGCGCGCTGGCTGGCCCGCCATGGGAACGAAGCCGTCTGGTGGCGCTCATCCCCCGACCGCGGCCTGTACGACGCCATGAACACCGCGCTGGACGCCATTGCCGAACGGTCGCCCTCCTGCGGGCCCTCTTGCAGCCATGTCCTGTTTCTCAACGCCGGCGACCGGCTGGCCGACGATCGGGTTCTGGAGCGGCTTTATCCCATCCTGACCGCAAGTCCGGATACCGGCCTGTTCTACGGGGATGCGGTGGAGGAGCTTCCCGGCGGACGTCTGGTCGTGAAGCCGGCACGGTCGCACTACCGCGCCCTGCTGGGCATGTTCACGCATCACCAAGCCATGGTCTACCGGTTGGCCGCCCTGTCCAACGTCCGATTCGATCTGCGCCACACGCTGGCCGCCGATTATGCGTTCACCGTGACGGTCCTCAAGCAAGGGGACCCGGCGCACCGCTTGCCACTTCCGGTATGCGTATTCGCCACCGGCGGGCGGTCGCAGAAGGACCCGGCGCGCGGCCGGCGGGAGCAGGCGATCATCCGTCGCGAGCTGCTTGGGCTGGGCCGATCGGCCAACGCAACATTATGGGGATTACAATGGCTTGCCCTTACCTTGCGCCAAACAATTCCATGGCTTTACGCGAAATATCGTTTCTCACCAAATGAACGATCGTTTCTTTCATAAGCTTTGACGACTGTTTCACGCATCTAGCTGTTGATGCGCACGAAAAGTTGCATAGAATTTACTTTCTGACCTAACCAATTTCCCTGGTGGCGCCGACCACCTCCATACTGAGGGTCTATTATGAGTGCCACGAAATCCAAGCTATCGCCCGCCCACACGCTGTCACGCCGTGGCGAGGGTCCCAACCCCATCGACATCCATGTCGGCGCCCGGCTGCGGCTGCGCCGGACCCTGCTCGGTCTGAGCCAGGAGAAGCTGGGCGAGGCGGTGGGCATCACCTTCCAGCAGCTCCAGAAGTACGAGCGCGGGTCCAACCGCATCAGCGCCAGCCGCCTGTTCAATCTGTCACAGGTTCTGGGCGTCCCGGTCAGCTACTTCTTCGAAGACATGCCCTCGCCGGAGCACATCGCCACCCCGTCGCCCGACCTTCCGCCGTCCGAAACGGAAGAGTTCGAGTCGATGGCCCGCCGCGAGACCCTCGAACTGGTCCGGGCCTATTACCGCATCGAAGACTCCTCGGTGCGCAAGCGCACCTTCGACCTTCTCAAGGCGCTGGGCGGCGAGCGCGCCCTGGACGAGGCGGTGTAAGTCACGGCACCCTCGTTCGACCCTCAGTCATCGGTGGGCGCGGGAGGTTCGGCACGCCGCCTCGCGTCCGCGATCTTCAGGCCGATCTGCCAATAGTAAAACGCCCGCGCCAGCGCGTGTTGGAACCCCGGACCGCCGTCCAGGAACCCCAAACGCCAGACATACCCATACAGAAAGACCAGGAGCGGACGGGCCGGGATCATGCCCAAGCAAGCCTTCAGCCAACGGCGCGCGCCGGATTCCCGCCCGATCAGATCCGCCATCCGTCCATCCGACCGCAACGCCGCCTCCCAATCGGCGTAACGGGCGTGCCGCTCGAACCACGCCGCGATCGGTTTGTCGTCGGCATGGGTCAGGCTGTGGCGCAGCCGTCCGACGGTGCCGGCGATCACCGGCTGATAATGGCCCTCTACCTCCCACATGGTGGCCACGTCGAGGTCGGGCACGGTCGGGAAGTGCGCCTTCCGGCGGTCAAACAGGACGAGTTTCCGGTTACGCGCGCCGAAGCGCAGGCGCCGGCCGAGAAACACCGGATGGCCATCGATGAAGTAGCCGGCATGCCGCGGCCCCGCGCTCATCAGCGCGGCGATCTCCTCCACCAGCGCACCGCCGAGCCGCTCGTCGGCATCGACGAACAGGACCCAATCCTGGCGGAACGGCAGTTGGTCCAGGCACCATTGCTTCTTCTTGGGATATCGCCCGTCCCACCGGAAGGGCACGACCCGCGCGCCCGCCGCCTCGGCGATGGCCGGCGTTCCGTCGGTGCTGCCGCTGTCCACCACGAAGCGCTCGGCGAAACGTCCCAGGGCGGACAGACAGTGGGGAAGGTTGGCCGCCTCGTTGCGGGTCATCACCACGACCGACACGGGAATCACGGTGTTGCCTCGCCGCCGGCCCGCCACAGGCGCCGCAGGCCGACGGCGAGCGCCCCGGCCATTAGCCCCACCAACGCCGCCACGGGAACCACGCGCAGGGGATTCGGCCAATCCGGGCGCTGCGCCGCGGCGGGGGGTTCGATGGCGTCCGCCGCCAGCGGCAGATCGACCTCGATCATCATGGCGATCCGTTCCTGCTCCGACAGCAGGTCGGCAAGGGCTTGGCGGTGCTCCGCCACGGTGATCCCGGCCAGCCGGGCACGGGCGTGGGCGATCTGGGCGGCGCTTCGCCGGGACGCTTCCGCCCGCAGATGGGCGTCGGTCGCCTGGGCGGCGGCGGACAGAATCCGCAGCGCCATGGCACGGTCGGCGTGGCGAAGGCGCAGCCGCCGCATCGGCCCGCTGCCCACCATGTCGATGGTGAGCCGGTCCTGAAGGGCGCTCGCCACCCGCTCCGCGTCGGGTTCCACCCAGTCCGACCGGCCGACGAGCGCGAGGAACGTCCGCTTGGCGGACGCCATGGGACCGGGCGCGGGGCGCCAATTCCCCGCCTCCCCGTCCCAGCGGTCAGGGAACAGGCCGCGCAGCAGCAGCGGATCGGCCATCAGCCGCTCCGCCACCGGGATGGAGGTGAACAGCTGGAGATAACGCGCGAAATCCGAAAGGATCTCGTCCCCCGGACCGGGTTCCGACGCGGCGGCGGCGGCCTCCCGGCCGATCAGAACGGGCAGCCGCGCCCCCATGGCCGCCGCACCGACGCGGGCGGTCGGCCCGATCACCATCACCGCGGTGTATTGGGGAACCACCAGCCGCAAGGCGGTCACGGACGCCACCACGCCCAGCGCCGTGCCGATGAACAGGATCGGCCAACCCTCCCGCATCGTCCGGAGGAATCGGCGCAACCGCAGCCCCGTTTCCACCGCCTCGACCTCCACCGGGGAGCGGCGCAGCGGCATTCCGTCAGGCATGGGGCAGGCTCCGCCCGGTCGGAACGGATGCGCCGCGCAGCCTCTCCTGGTGCAGCGTCTCGGCCAGCGCCGTGAACCGCCGGGCCGCGGCGGCGGCGTCCCAAGCCGATGCAACGGTCAGCGCCCTTGCCCCATGCGCCGCGCGCAGTGCCGGATCACGGGCGTAGATGCGAATCGCAGCGGCCAGACCCGCCGCGTCGTCCGGTGCCAGCCTTTGCCCGCAGCCCTCCACCATGGCCGCCGCATCGCTGCCCGCCGGCCCCAGGAACAGGCAAGGCCGGCCGGCCGCCAGCGCGCCGGCCACCTTGCTGGGCACCAGCAGCCCTTCAGCCCGCGGGTCCATGGTCGCCAGATGCAGATCGGCGGCGGACAGGCTTTCAGCCAGCCGGTCCGGCGGCTGGAGCGGCAGCATCCGGACGTTCGTCAGCCCGCGCCGCTCCACCGCCTCCGCAATGGCGGCCCGCCGCCGCCCCTCCCCGATCAACAGAATCGCAAGAGCGGGATCGCTGCGCGCCAGCAGAGCCGCCGCCTCCAGCAGGGCGTCCATCGGGTGGGCGAGCCCCATGTTTCCCGAATAGGCCACAGTGAAACGGCCGCCCAGCCCATGCTCCCGCCGGAACGGGTTGTCCGCGCGCGGCACCGGCCGGATGCGCGGATCGGGCCAGTTCGGCAGGACGGTGATCCGTTCCGCCGACACCCCCGCCGCCGCCAGCCGCCCGGCCATGCAGCGCCCGATGGCGACCACCGCGTCATGGCGGCGAAGCGCCCGAACACTCGCCCGCTCCGTCATCCGCGTCAGCGGTTCCGGCATGCGGATGCCAAGCACCGGCAGCAACGCCGGAAACACATCCTGGCTCCAATGAATGGACGCCGCGCCATGGCGGGCGGCGATCAGCGGTCCGGCACAGGCCAGCAGCGGCGGGTCGGTCATGGTCACCACGACGTCGTGCCGCGGCAGGCGCAACGCCCGTTGAATCAGCCGAACCGCGGCGGCGAGATAGCCGCGGGCGGTCAGCCGCGGGTCCCTGCTCACCGCCCCTGCATCAAGTGGAGCATCCCCGCCGGTGCGGCGGACGGCGACGCCGGGCGGCGCATCGCTGGGTCCGCACCCGTCCGCGACAACGGTGACCCGCCAGCCCATCGCCGCCATCCGCCCCGCCACGTCGAACACGCAACGCCCGGTCGCCCCCTTATCCGGAGGAAACACACGGTTGACGAACAGGATGGACGGTGAATCCACGGAAGAAGAATCGCCAAAATGGTTTGACACGCATAAGTATGCATATCCTTCAGCGCGGCGGCAACCGCTTCCCACGCTCCGCCGCCAGCACCGCCAGAGTGAGGAGAAGTCCGGTGTCGAGGTACTTGAAGCTGGTGTGCGCCCCAAGCGCCATCAGCAGCGGACCCGACACCGCCCAGCCGAGCACCGGATCGGACCGCAGGAGCGCCAGCACACGCGGAGCAAGACCGCCGAGATAGGCGATCAGGGCGCACAGACCGACCACACCGGTTTTGGCGAGAGCGTAGGTCACGAGCGTGTGGGTGTAGGACACGCGCCACCCGCCCACCGCGGGATTGACGAGAAGCGCCCCCCAACCCTGCCCGAACAGGAAGGCAGCCGGGGAGGACAGCGCCTGCCCGAGCGCGGCTTCCGCCTCCTCCCACCGGGTGTTCGCTCCGGCCAGCCGGGTTTTCTCGGCCACCTGCCCCAAGGCGCCGAGCAGCGCCTCTGGAAAAAGCGTCGCCAACAGCAGCGCTATCCCACCCACCCCCAGCACGGCCAGCGGCGCCCGGCGCAGCCACAACAGCCCCAAGGCGGCGAAGGCAATCGCGGCAAGCCCGAGCGCCATCCGGTGCACCGCCCCGGCCAACGCCACCAGACACAGCAAGCCACCCAGAATCGCGGCCACACCGGCGGCGCGTCGCAGCCACCCGCCGCGCGTCAGCATCCCGACTCCGAAGGCCGGCAGCGCGATGGCGGCGAACAGGACCGACGGCGCGTTCAGCAGATAGACGCCGCCGTCCGCCATCGCACGGACACCGACGGCGCCGAACCCCCATTCCGCCTGCTTCCACCAGCGCAGCGCGAACCCCACACCGGCCACCGCCAGACCACCGGCCAGCAGCCCCACCGCCCGGTCGGGGGCAGCGCGCAGCAACGGCACCAGAAGCACGGGAAGGAACAGGTAAAGGAGCGGCACCACGTCGCGCACCATGTCGCCCGGCGCCCAGTCCAGCCATACGCCGCGCATCAGGGGACACCACAACAGCACCGCCAGCGCCAGCACCGCGGGCATCTCCCACGGTGGCGAACCACGCTCCAGCAACGTCTGGCCCGTCGCCACGCACAGGGGGCGCAGCAGCCCGACACCCAGCACCAGCAGGGCACCGATGACCGCCTCCGCCGGGCGGATCTCCGCCGGTGCCGGCGCGCTCAGCAGGCCATAGAGAACGAGCGCCAGGAACAACCCGGCGGCCCGCCACAGAGCCACTCCCTTTCCGGCCACGCGTTCCCCGCCACCCGCCCGACTCGAACAGGCGGCAGGATTTCACGACTCGCCGGAAAAAGGAATGACCGATCCGATCCGCAACGTTCAGGCGTAACGCAGCTCAGCGCGGTCGAGACGGTAGAACAATCCCTCCAAAGGATTCAGCCGCAACGTGCCGGTCATCAGCACCGGGGCCTGCGATTCTCGGACCGGGATCTGGCTGTGGACGTGCAGCATCGTGGAGGGGCTTGGCCGATGGCAGGCCGGGCAGGAAATGGGATTGGCGGCGAGGATGAAGCGGTTGTGGGACGGCGCATCGCTCAGCGGCACCATGAAACCGCGCACCGTCACCAGCGTTCCCTCCAACGCCTTGACTCGGGTCGGAAAGACCGGGTTGGCGGCAGGTCCCTCCATACGGACCTGCACCAGATCCCGCCACAGGGCCGTGGTGTCGTCCAATGGCAGATGGAACGGCCCGGCGGGATGCGTGGGCTCGCTGGCGTTGGCGGCCCAGATCGCCCAGCCGGCCACCGGGGCCAGCGCGAGCGGCAGCAAAACCTGTCGGCGCGACGTCATGACGGTCCTCCCCCTCGATCCTGCCCGTTTCGGTCGTTCGTTCGACCGTTCATTCGATCCCGTTCATTCGATCGTTGAAGGCATCCTGTGCGGCCTTGTCCCAGACCGTCGTGCTTGTGGCCGAATTGTTCCCGAGCCTTTGTCCAAGGTCAACAGGCGAGCGATAGGCCATACGTAAGAGGCCACCGCCAATCGACTTCGGACATCGTTTGGCCGACCTATGGGATTGACGCGGCTTCCGGCCTATACTTTGTAAGAGCGTCAACCACCGATAAAAACCTTACGAGCGGGAATCAACGCGGCATGCAAAAAGGGTCAGCACCGAAGGACAAGCCGGCGCATCTCCGCCTGTCCGAAGACCAGACCACCGAACTGGCCGACATGTTCCGCCTGATGAGCGACCCCAGCCGGCTGCGCATCATCCTGGCCTGCCTGGACACGTCGACCTCGGTCGGCGACATGGCGGCGGCTCTGGGCCTGTCGCCATCCCTGGTCAGCCATCACCTCCGCCTGCTGCGGGCGGGACGGCTGATCCAGGCGGAACGGCGCGGCAACCGCGTCTTCTACCTGATCACCGACGAGCACATCCGGCGCGTCCTGTCGGACATGGTCGACCATGTGGCGGAGGAAAGCGAAGGGGATCTGGAGGCGTAAGGCGGTTGCGGCGGACCCGTCCGCCACAACCCGCTGAAGCCTTTATAACAAATACGCAATAGGATTTGACCGCCATGCCGGTTGCGCCGCATAGTTCCGATTATGCTGCGGCGCACCAAACCGTTGTTGCACGAATGGCTTGACGAATCGGGCCAGGAAACCAGGGGTGTTGGCATGGAGACGTTCCGCTTCCAGCCGGGGGAAACCCCCGTCCTGCTCAGCATCCCGCATGTCGGCACCGTCGTGCCGCCGGACATCGCGGCCACCATGACCGACTCCGCCCTGGCGGTGCCGGACACGGATTGGCATCTCGACCGCCTCTATCATTTCGCTCCGGCGCTGGGCGTCGGCTTCCTGAAGCCCATTCTCTCGCGCTACGTGATCGACCTGAACCGCGATCCCGAGGACGCCTGCTCCACTCCCGGCGCCGGCAGCACCGAACTCTGTCCGCTCACCACATTCGATCACCAGCCGGTGTACCACCCGGGACAGGAACCGGACGCGGCGGAGGTGCAGCGGCGGATCGGTGCCTATTGGCGCCCCTATCACGATCAGCTCAACGGCGAGCTTCAGGCGCTGAAGGACCGCTTCGGCGTGGCCGTGCTGTTCGACGCCCATTCCATCCGATCGCGCGTGCCGCGTTTCTTCGACGGGCAGATTCAGGACTTCAGCCTGGGCACGGCGGAAGGGACCAGCGCCTCGTCGGCGCTGGTCGGCCGGGTGATGAACGTGCTCACCGCGACCGGGCGTTTTTCCTCCGTGCAGAACGGCCGCTTCAAGGGTGGCTTCATCACCCGCCGCTACGGCAATCCCGCCGACAACATCCACTCGGTGCAGCTCGAACTGTCGCAACTCACCTACATGGACGAAGAGGCACCCTTCGGCTTCCGCGAGGAGTCGGCGCGTCAGGTGCGCCCGACGCTGGAGCGGCTGCTAAGCCTCGTCGTCGAATGGGCATGGGAGAACGCCACCGGCCGGCGGCGCAGCGCCTTCCTGTAACGCCCTGCCCGGCCCTCATACGGCCGGCGCATGAACAGTTCCATGATCGGCCGGCCGTATGACCCTTTCGCACATGGCTACGCCATGCGCCTTCGGTATCAGACCCAGACGCCCCGCACATAGGGCGTCAGCTGCGTGTCCTGCATGATGATGTGGTGGACCAGCCAGTTCGCGGTGAAGGTGTAGATCCGCTCGGCGTTCTGATGCGTCGGGTCCCGCGTGAAGACCGCGGACAGTTCGCTCAAGGTCCGCACCGCCTCTTGATGCTGGCGGACATGCTCCTCGAACTTCGGGTAATGCACGGCCTGCATGATCTTTTCTTCGCGAGCGAAGTGCTGCTGAGTGTATTCCAGCAGCTTCATGAGGATCTTGGCGACACGCACGGGCATGAAGCTGCGCGAGTTCAGCGCGGCGTCCAGTTCGTTCAGATACTCGATCAGGTGCTTGTGATCTTCATCGATGGACGGCTGGCCGACGCTGAGCTGCCGCCTCCACGTAATGACACCCATGAACCCTCCGCACCCTGTCTTCCGCGGCCACCGGGCAATTCCGCCGAAAGCCACCGCATTGAAGGGAAGCGCGCCGTACCTGCGCAACTGAAGATGAAGGTGCGCAATCCGTCAAAAAACCGTAAATACCAGACGCCGCGACCCCTGTTACCGCCGACTCCACAACCGGCGGCCTTTGCCTGCATTATGGGCGCATTTTTTACAAAACGAACGCATACGATTGTCACATGGCATTTTGCCGCACCGAAACAAAGACGCGGAAAGGCAGGCGAAACGTCATGTTTCCGCCTGCCTTCACATCGACTTTATGAAGATGAGGCGACGATCAGCCGCCCCAACTTATCGGTGAACCACCGCCCGGTCAGCCGACGATCGAATAACCGCAATCCACATAGGTGGTGCTGCCGGTGATGCCCTTGGCGCCGTCCGTCGCCAGGAAGGCCGTGGTGTAGCCGACCTCTTCGATGGTGACGAGACGCTGCTCCGGCGCGCGTTCCGCGGCCTTCTCCATCAGCTCGTCGAAATGGGCGATGCCGGAGGCGGCGCGGGTCTTGATCGGGCCGGGGGAGATGGCGTGCACGCGGATGCCCTTCGGACCCAGTTCGGACGCAAGATAGCGCACGCTGGCCTCCAGGGCGGCCTTCACCGGACCCATGACGCCGTAATTGTCGATCACGCGGTTGGCACCGAAATAGGACATGGTGAACAGCGAACCGCCGTCCTTCATCAGCGGCTCCGCGTAGCGGGCCATGCGGATGAAGGAATGGCAGGACACGTCCATCGCCATCTGGAATCCCTCGCGCGAGCAATCGACGACGCGGCCGTGCAGATCGTCCTTCGGGGCGAAGGCGATGGAGTGCAGCGCGAAGTCCAGCTTGCCCCACTTCTGCTCGATCTTCTCGAAGATGGCCTTCAGCTCACCCTCGCCGGTGACGTCCACCGGTTCGAAGATCTCCGCTTCGAGCTGCTGGGCCAGCGGCTCGACGAAGCGCTTCGCCTTGTCGTTCAGGTAGCTGACCGCGAGATCCGCGCCCAGAGCGCGGAAGGCGCGGGCGCAGCCCCACGCGATCGACTGATCGTTGGCGATGCCGAGCACGAGGCCCTTCTTGCCTTCAAGAGTGGCGGCGGCGGGGATGATCGTGGTCATAGGCTGGCTTTCCCGGATTGCAAGGTGGCCGGATTCAGAGTGCGCCAGATCGGATCACTCGAATTGTGCAACGCACCATAGTGCAATCGAAGGTCATAGGCAACTTGTTAAAGTCGCAATATAACCGACATTATCGCTTTGTTTATCCGTAACACAGCCTTCACACAGCGAAGACGCGAAGGCCGGCGCGGCAATCCATACCTCTTTCTTGCGTATTCATGAAGAGGACCGCAATAAAAACAAAGGCCCCACCTTCCGGAGGGGCCTTTTGAGAGGACCGGAATTTATGGGACCAGAAACGATCAAACGGCGCCGGGCGTGAAGGACGGCGGATCGCTGGCCGGGAAGGATTCCATCGACGCCTCGTCCACCTTCTCCTTTTCGTCGGCATCGTCGTAGATGTCGCCGGGATGGCGGGAATAGCGATGGACGCCCGGTTCCACATCCGCGGCGGGGATGCCCGCTCCGTCGTGGCCGCCCAGATCCTCCATCATCGCCTTGGCCGGGCAATAGCCGGTCAGCCCGCGGGCGACCAGAGCGCCGCCGGCCAACGCCAGCGCCGCCCCGGCGACCGTCGGGCGGCGGAGCCCGAGCACGGCGAGAAGCCCGCCCCCGACCAGCGACACCAAGCGCTCGGTATGCCCAACGTTGATCATGCGTTCGAGATCGTCCGGCAGGGCCGCGTCGCGGCTGCCCATGCCCTGTTGGCTCGTCATCGCCATCGCTGCTCTCCTCGATCTCTTTCTATGGTCACTGCTGCGGGGTAGGCGGCGTGGACCCGCCCTGGTGCCCGCCCTGGTCTGGGGCCGGCGCCCCGCCGGTCGAACCGGACGAGCCCGGCTGCGCCGTTCCATCGGGCTTGCGGGCCGTATCGGCCAGCGTACGGGCCTGCGACAGTTCGCGGTTCAGCCGATCCACCTCCTGCGACAGGCGCTGCACCTCCGACTGGAGCTGCGGCGTCCCCGCCGCACCGCCCTCCGGCATACCAACCGCGGCGAGCGCGGCACCGTCACGCATCCAATAGGGCTGGACGCCGTAGTAGGTGTGCAACGCCACCGCCCATTGCCGGTCCGACATGTCCGGACGGTTGGAGCGGGTGAATTGCGGCGCCGCGGTCAGCCGGTCCTTGGTCACGTTCAGGACATAGCCGTCGCCGGCCTGCGCCGGCTGGATCAGCGCCCAGGGAACCGGGAAGTTGCGCTCGCCGAGCCCGAGGAAGCCACCGGCCTCGACCACTGCGTAGGCGACGCGCCCGGTGTTCGGATCGACCACCAGCTCCGAGATGGAGCCCATCTCCTCGCCGCTGGCGTTGTGCAGCTTGGCCTTGGACAGGTCGTCGGCGGCGACCACGCGCGGGTGCTCGACCGTGCGCAGCAGGGCGTCGGCCTCGCCCAGGATGGTCTGGCAGGCCGGCTCGCCGCCGCGCTGGCCGGCGCGTTCGGCGGTCTGGCGCAGGGCGCGGAGCTGGCCGATCTCCTGCGGGCTGATGGAGGCGGGAGTCTGGTTGCCGGCGGCCTCCAGCGCGCCGATGCGCTGGCCCAGCCGGTTCACCCCCTCCGGGCAGGTCTCGGCGAGTGCCGGCCAAGGCCCGAGCGCCCCCGCGATCATGGCGGCGCTGAGGAGCAGGCGTTTCATCGTGGGTGCCTCCGGCTTGGTTTCCGTGCGTGTGCGTCTCACGCGGGGAAAACAGCACGGCCAAGACGGAGGTTCCGCGAATGCTTCTTCTGCGAAGTGATCAGCCCGGAAGCGGCAACCCGCCCCGCTGAACGATGAAGGACTGGACCGCGTCCACCCCCTGCCCCGTCTTGATGTTGGTGAAGACGAAGGGCCGGTCGCCGCGCATCTTCTTGGCGTCGCGGTCCATCACCTCCAGGCTGGCGCCGACCAGCGGGGCGAGGTCGATCTTGTTGATGACCAGCAGGTCCGACCGGGTGATGCCCGGCCCGCCCTTGCGCGGGATCTTGTCGCCCGCCGATACGTCGATGACGTAGATGGTCAGGTCAGCCAGTTCCGGCGAGAAGGTGGCCGCCAGATTGTCGCCGCCCGATTCCACGAAGATCAGGTCGAGGTTCGGGAATTTGCGGTTCATCTCGTCGACGGCGGCGAGGTTGATCGAGGCATCCTCGCGGATCGCCGTGTGAGGGCAGCCGCCGGTCTCCACCCCCATGATCCGGTCCGGCTTCAGCGCGCCGGAGCGGGTAAGGAACTCGGCGTCCTCCTTGGTATAGATATCGTTGGTGATCGCCGCGACCTCCCAGTCGTCGCGCATGCGCTTGCACAGCGCGTCGGTCAGCGCCGTCTTGCCGGAGCCGACCGGCCCGCCGATGCCCACGCGCAGGGGGCCACCATGGCTCTTGGAAATCGGGGCGGTCATGAGCGGAACAACCTCGTGTATTGGGTTTCGTGGATCATGGAGGTCCAATCGACGGCCATGGCACGGCTGCCCAGATCGTCGAGCGGGGCGGCCAGCGCGGCCTCCGCCGCAGAGTGCACCACGGAATCGAGCGCCGCCAGGGCCTTCTGCCCGTCCGTCTGCCCCAGCGGCACCAGCCGCACCCCGGCCGAGACGAGGTTGGCGGCGAAGGCGTGCAGATAGGCCGACAGGGCGGGCCCCTCCGGCACGCCGATCAGCGCGGCGGCCAGCGCCACGGCGAGGGCGTAGGCAACCGGGCGGCCGGTGTCGGCGATCACCCGGTCCCAGCGCTCCATCCCCTCCAGCGGCCAAGCGGCGCGCACGGCGATCAGGAAGGCCTGCCCCTGCGCGCGGCTCTCCAGCGCGGTCTCGGAAGAGGCGCGCATGGCGTCGGCGCGTTCGACCGCCCAGGCGAAACCCGCCTCGTCGCCCGCCAGCACGGCGCGGTGGGCGGCGGCGAACAGCATGCCGTCAGTGCGCCCGGCGCCGTGGCGGAGGATGCCGTCCATCCAGCGCGTCAGCGTGTCGCGGTCGCGGACGAGGCCCTGTTCCACCGCCGCCTCGATGCCGTGGCTGTAGGAGAAGCCGCCGACCGGGAAGGACGGCGACAGCCAGGCAAGGAGCTTGGTGAGGTGGGTGGCCGAGACGGGCCCCCACCCCCCCGCTGGGCGGGTCCCTCCCTCCCCCGCTGCGCAGGGGAGGGCCAAGTCCCCTCCCTCGCGAAGCGGGGGAGGGTTAGGGAGGGGGCAAGCGCCCTCAGTCATGCGAATGACCGTGGGAATGCCCATGAGAATGGGAGTGGCTGTGGCTATGGCTGTGGGAATGCGAATGACCATGATCGTGGTCATGCCCATGATCATGGCCGTGCCCGTGCCCGTGCCCATGCGAATGCCCCTGCCCCGAATAGGCCCCGCCCTCCGGCGCGAAGGGCGCGTGGATGGCCGTGACGCTGGCCCCCAGCCCCTTCAGCATGTCCTCGATCACATGGTCGCGGCGCAGACGGATCGTCTCGCCGACGATCTGCACCGGCAGGTGGCGGTTGCCGAGGTGCCAGGCGATGCGGGCGAAGCCTTCCGTCCCGCCGCCGCAGCGCACCTCCATCAGCTCCTCGTCGGCGGCGACCACGCGCAGGAAGGCGCCGTCGCCCAGTTCAAGCCCGTCTCCGTGGTCGAGCGCGACCGCGCGCGGCAGGTCCAGCAGGAAATCGGTCCCCGCATCGTCCCTCATCACCATGCGGCGCCGGTGGCGGTCGTCGAAGGCGAGGGTCACCGTGCCGGCCTCGCGCTCGGCGGGCCAATGGCCGCAGGCGTGGACTCGGATGGCGCGGCGGAGCGTGTCGGTCATGGAGAAAGCCGTTCGAAGGGTGTGGGCCGGCCGAAGAAACGTCCCGCGAGGGCGCCGACCGGTTCCGCCGCTCCCGTGGTGAAGAAACGAAGGACGCCCGGCGCCTCGCCAGCGGACGGGACTGGGGCCGGGGCGTATTCGGGGTGGCGCTCCAGGTAATTGTCCAGCGACCGGGCGACCAGGCTGGGCTGGCACAGCACCTCCACCCCCGGCGGCAGCGCCTCCGTGAACAGATGCGCCACCAGCGGGTAATGGGTGCAGCCGAGCACCGCCGCGTCCAGCGGCCGGCCGCCGAGCTGCTCCAGCAGCGCCCGCACATAGCCGCGCACCGCCGGAGCCAGCTCCGCGTCCCCCGCCCCCCTCTCGATCAGCGGGACGAGGTCCGGGCAGGCCTGCTGCACCACACGCACGTCGGGTGCCCGCTTGCCGATCTCGCGCGGGAAGGAGCCCGACGCGACGGTGGCCGGGGTGGCGAAGACGCCGACGGTCCGCGGCTCCGGACGCCAGTCGGCGGCGGGGCCGTCCTGCATCCAGGGCACGCGGGTGATCGCCTCGACCATCGGCACCAGGACGCCCAGCACGTTGCGGCCCGGATGGGCCACGGGCAGCCACGTCCGCTGCATCCGCCGTAGGGCCACCGCCGCCGCCGTGTTGCAGGCCAGGACGACCAGCCCACAGCCCTGGGCGAACAGCCGCTCCACCCCCTGGACCGTCAGGCGGTAGATGTCCTCCTCGCTGCGCGGACCATAGGGAGCGGCGGCATGGTCGCCGAGATAGACGAAGGGACGCCCGGGAGCGGCGGCCACCAGCGCGCGCAGCACCGTCAGACCGCCATGCCCGGAATCGAAGACTCCAATCACGAACCCGTCACCCCACACTCAGAACAGGAAGTACCGCTGCGCCATGGGCAGCACGTCCGCCGGCTCGCAGGTCAGGAGCTGGCCGTCGGCGCGCACCTCGTAGGTTTCCGGATCGACCTCGATGTGGGGTGTGGAATCGTTGTGGATCATCTGCTTCTTGCCGATGGCCCGCACCCCCGTCACCGCGACCAGCTCACGCCGCAGACCGAGCGAGCGCAGCGCCTCGTTCTCCAGCGACAGCTTGCTGACGAAGGTCAGGGAGCTGGCCTGCATCGCCCGGCCGTAGGCGCCGAACATCGGGCGGTAATGCACCGGCTGCGGCGTCGGGATGGAGGCGTTGGGGTCGCCCATCAGGGCCGCCGCGATGGTCCCGGCCTTCAGCACCATGTCCGGCTTCACGCCGAAGAAGGCCGGCGACCAGACGACCAGATCGGCCAGCTTGCCGACCTCGACCGAGCCGACGACATGGGCGATGCCGTGCGACAGCGCCGGGTTGATCGTGTATTTGGCGACGTAGCGCTTCACGCGGAAGTTGTCGTTCTCGCCCGTCTCCTCGGCCAGACGCCCGCGCTGGACCTTCATCTTGTGCGCGGTCTGCCAGGTGCGGATGATCACCTCGCCGACCCTGCCCATGGCCTGGCTGTCCGAACTCAGCATCGAGAAGACGCCGAGGTCGTGCAGGATGTCCTCCGCCGCGATGGTCTCGCGCCGGATGCGGCTCTCGGCGAAGGCCACGTCCTCCGGAATGCGGGGCGACAGGTGGTGGCAGACCATGAGCATGTCGAGATGCTCGTCCACCGTGTTCACCGTGAAGGGCCGCGTCGGGTTGGTGGAGCTGGGCAGCACGTTGGGCAGACCCGCCACCTTGATGATGTCCGGCGCGTGGCCGCCGCCCGCCCCTTCGGTGTGGAAGGCGTGGATGTTGCGGCCCTTGAAGGCGGCGATGGTGTTCTCCACGAAGCCCGACTCGTTCAGCGTGTCGGTGTGGATCGCCACCTGGATGTCCGTCTCCTCCGCCACCGTCAGGCAGGTGTCGATGGCCGCCGGGGTGGTGCCCCAGTCCTCGTGCAGCTTCATGCCGCAGGCGCCGGCGGCGATCTGCTCCAAGAGCGCGTCGGGACGGCTGGCGTTGCCCTTGCCGAAGAATCCCAAGTTGATCGGCAGCCCTTCCGCCGCCTGGAGCATCCGGGCCATGTGCCACGGGCCCGGCGTGCAGGTGGTGGCCGACGTGCCCGCCGCCGGGCCGGTGCCGCCGCCCAGCATGGTGGTGACGCCGCTGTTCAGCGCCTCGTCCACCTGCTGCGGGCAGATGAAGTGGATGTGGGCGTCGATGCCGCCGGCGGTGACGATCTTGCCCTCGCCCGCGATGACCTCGGTGCCCGGCCCGACGACGATGGTCACGCCCGGCTGGACGTCCGGGTTGCCGGCCTTGCCGATGCCGGCGATGCGCCCGCCGATGATGCCGATGTCGGCCTTGACGATGCCCCAATGGTCGATGATCAGCGCGTTGGTGATGACCGTGTCCACCGCGCCGCCCTGGCGCGAGGTCTGGGCCTGCCCCATGCCGTCGCGGATCACCTTGCCGCCGCCGAACTTGACCTCCTCGCCATAGACGGTGTGGTCCTTCTCGACCTCCACGATCAGGTCGGTGTCGGCCAGCCGGACACGGTCGCCCACGGTGGGGCCGTAGAGAGCCGCGTATTCGGCCCGGTCGATGCGATGCGCCATTGTCTGATGCCCCTCCGCTGGCGCCCTTTACAGGCTGCCGTTGACCTTGCCGTTGAAACCGATGACCACGCGGTTGCCGGCATAGGCCACCAGCCGCACGCGCCGCGTCTGCCCCGGCTCGAAACGCACCGCCGTCCCGGCGGGGATGTCCAGCCGGAAGCCGCGCGCCTTCTCGCGGTTGAAGGTCAGTGCTTCGTTGGTCTCGGCGAAGTGATAGTGCGAGCCGACCTGGATCGGGCGGTCGCCGGCGTTGGCGATGTCCAGCTCCACCGTGTCGCGGCCGGCGTTGAGTTCGATCTCGCCCGCGGCGGGGATGATTTCACCGGGTTTCATCGAGGTTTCCCCTTAGCGAATCGGCTGGTGGACGGTGACGAGCTTGGTGCCGTCCGGGAAGGTGGCCTCGACCTGGATCTCGTGGATCATCTCCGGGATGCCGTCCATCACCTGATCGCGGGTTATCACCGTCGCGCCGTCGCGCATCAGCTCGGCCACGGTGCGTCCGTCGCGGGCGCCTTCCACCACATAGTCGGTGATGAGGGCCACCGCCTCGGGATGGTTCAGCTTCACGCCACGCTCCAGCCGGCGGCGCGCCACCATGGCGGCCATGGCCACGAGAAGCTTGTCCTTCTCGCGCGGTGTCAGGTTCATGGGGCTGTCTCTCCGCCTTCCCATTGGATTGGCGGGATTATGCCACGTCGCTGCGGTGCGCCAATCCCGTTTCGACAGGCGCTGTGCGCTTTCGATCGGGTCAGACTTCCCACAGTCGCGGCAAGCGCGTCGGCAGGCCCGCCGCCGCGGAGCGCAGATGCGACCACAGCGCCGCGTAGGCGCCGCGCACCGACCGCGCCTCGCCGCCCAGGATGCGGACGACCAGCAGCCCGTCAAAGGCCGTGGCGCCGACCCGTACGCCCTCCAGCCCCTCCGCCGCCTCGCGCAGCGTGTCCCGCCGGGTCGCGGCGTCGGGTGCGGCGTAGAGCAGTGTGGCGCAGGCCCCGGCCCCGCCGAAGCCCGCCGGGTGGGCCAGCGTCTCGGCGAGGTCACCGTCCATATGCAGGGCGTCGGCCCAGGCAAGGCGGCCGTCGCGCACCACCTCCCAAGCGTCGCGGACAAGGCCGCGGGTGACCGTCTCGCCGAAGGCGGCGCGCCCGAAGACCAGCATCTCCCCGGCGATCAGGCGGGCGTCGCCCTCCAGTTCCAGCCGGGTCAGGCGGCGCAGGCGGGAGCCCTCGAAGACGATGGCCTCCTGCGGCATCCATTCCAGCCAGCCGCCGGCCTCGACGGTCACGCGGGTGTCGATGCGGCAGTCCGGCCCGGCGGAGCGGTAGACCTTCTCCGCCGCCTGGGTCGTCACCAGCGCCGCCGCCCCCGGCCCCGCCGACAGGGCGACGTCCAGCCGGTCGCCGCCGACCAGCCCGCCGGAGGTGGTGACCAGCACCGCGATGGACAGATCCTCCGCCCGCGGGTCGGGCAGCAGCACCCGCAGCGGATCGTGGTGATAGAGCGTGGCGAGGCGCGTGGCCCCGTGGCGATGCTCGAACCGCACCGTCGCCGCGCCGTGGACGGCGACCTTCTTCATCAACGCGTCAGCCACCAGCGGAACCCATCCTTGCCTTCAATTCCTGGGCCTTCACATCCTCAACCGCCAGCAGCACGCGCTCCGGCGTCGCCGGCGCGTCGAGGCGCACCGGCAGCCGGTGGCCGCCCACCGCCGCGACGGCGTCCTTCAGCGCCAGCCACGCCGAGATGCCGAGCATCAGCGGCGGCTCCCCGATCGCCTTGGAGCGGAACACCGTGTCCTCCCGGTTGGGGCGGTCGGTGTAGAGCGCCACCCGGAAATCCTCCGGCAGCGAGCGCGAGGTCGGGATCTTGTAGGTGCTGGGCGCGTGGGTGCGCAAGCGTCCCTCGCCGTCCCACCACAGCTCCTCCGAGGTGACCCAGCCCAGCCCCTGGACGAAGGCGCCCTCCACCTGCCCCAGGTCGATGGCCGGGTTGATGCTGCCGGAGCAGTCGTGCAGCACGTCGGCGCGGGGGAAGCTGTACTCGCCGGTCAGCGTGTCGATCAGCGCCTCCGTCACCGCGACGCCGCAGGAGAAGTAGAAGAAGGGCCGCCCCTCGCATTTCTCGCGGTCCCACCAGATCTTCGGCGTGGCGTAATGGCCGGTGGAGGACAGCGACACCCGGTTCAGGTAGGCGAGCTTCGCCACCTCCGCGAAGGTCATGGCATGGTTGCCGGCGAAGACGGCGTTGTCGCGGAACTCCACCTTGTCGGGCGTGGTGTGGCAGTGCTGGGCGAGGAACGCCACCAGCCGGTCGCGGATGGTCCCCACGGCGATGCGCACCGCCATGCCGTTCAGGTCGGTGCCGGCCGACGCGGCGGTGGGCGGCGCGTTCGGCACCTTGTCGGTGGCGCTGGCGGTGACCCGCACCCGGTCCACGTCGATCTGGAACTCCTGGGCGGCGATCTGGGCCATCTTGGTGTGGATGCCCTGCCCCATCTCCGTCCCACCGTGGTTCACCTGGATGGAGCCGTCGGTGTAGACATGGACCAGCGCCGCCGCCTGGTTCAGGTGCTTGACGGTGAAGGAAATGCCGAACTTCACCGGGGTCACCGCCAGCCCCTTCTTCAGCACCGGGCTGCGGGCGTTGAAGGCGTCGATCTCCTCGCGGCGGCGGCGGTAGTCGCCGTCCCGCTCGATCCGGTCCATCAGCTCGGCCAGGATCTCCGGCTCCTCCACCGGCATCCCGTAGTGGGTGGTGTCGCGGCCCGGCCCGCCATAGAGGTTGGCGCGGCGCACGTCGAGCGGGTCCTTGCCGAGGGAGCGGGCGATCTCGTCCACCACATGCTCGATGGCGATGACGCCCTGCGGCCCGCCGAAGCCACGGAAGGCGGTGTTGGACACCGTGTTCGTCTTGCAGCGATGTCCGGTCACCCGCGCCGCCGGCAGATAGTAGGCGTTGTCGGCGTGGAACATCGCGCGGTCGACCACGCCGTTGGACAGGTCCAGCGACATGCCGCAGCGCCCGGCAAGGTCCATCTCCAGACCCTGGATGCGCCCCTCGCCGTCGAAGCCGACGTCGTAGCGCACGAAGAAGTCGTGGCGCTTGCCGGTCATCAGCATGTCGTCGTCGCGGTCCAGGCGGAACTTCACGGGCCGCTTCGTCGCGTTCGCCAGCAGGCCGGCGATGGCGGCGATCTGCGCCGGCTGGCTTTCCTTGCCGCCGAAGCCGCCGCCCATGCGCCGACACTCCACGGAGATCCCGTGCATCGGCCGTCCCAGCACCTGGGCGACGGCGTGCTGGACCTCCGCCGGGTGCTGGGTCGAGGAATGGACCAGAAGGTCGCCGTCTTCCTTGGGGATGGCGTAGGCGATGTGGCCTTCCAGGTAGAAATGGTCCTGCCCGCCGACCTCCAGCGTGCCGGTCAGCCGGTGCGGCGCCCCGGCGACCTCCGCCGCCGCGTCGCCGCGCCGGAAGGTCAGCGGCGGGGAGACGAAGCTGCCCGTTTCCAGCGCCGCCTCGGCGGTCAGCACCGCCGGCAAATCCTCGTAATAGATCTCGACCAGCCGGGCGGCGGCGCGGGCCTGCGACAGCGTCTCCGCCGCCACGGCGACCACCGCCTGCCCGGCATAGGTCACCAACTCGTCGGCCAGGATCGGGTCGCCGCGCTGGACGGTGCCGATGTCGCCGTCCCCCGGAACATCGGCGTAGCTCAGGACCGCGTGCACGCCCGGCGCCTGCTTCGCCCGCGACAGATCCATGCCCAGGATGCGCGCGTGCGCCCGCTCGGACAACCGCACCGCGACGTGCAGCGTGCCGGGCAGTTCCGGAATGTCGTCGGTGTAGGCCGCGGCGCCCATCACATGCTTGCGGGCGCTTTCATGCTCGATGCCCCGGTGGACGCCACCGCGGATCGGTTGGATGGTGCCGCCGTCAGCCATGCACGGCCTCCAGGGAAGGCAATTCGGCCCCGGTCGTGTGAAGAAGGAAGCGCATCAGCAGGTTCTTCGCCACCAGCGCCCGGTAGCGGTCGCTGGCCCGCATGTCGGTCATGGGCCGGAAGTCGCCGTCGAGCGCCGGCAAGGCCGCCGCCACGGCGTCCGCCGTCCAGGGCTGCCCGGCCATCGCCGCCTCCAGCGCCGGGGCGCGGGCCGGGGTCGCCGCCATGCCGCCGTAGCCGGCGCGCAGATCCGCCACCCGCCCCTCCCCGTCCAGGGTCAGCAGGAAGGCGGCGCAGACGGCGGAGATGTCCTGATCCCGCCGCTTGGACACCTTCCAGGTGGCGAAGCGCTGGCCCTCGCGCGGCAGCGGGATGCGGATGCGCTCGACGAACTCGCCCGGCTTCAGGTCGTTCCTGCGGTAGCCGTGATAGAAGCCGTCCAGCGGCAGCTCCCGCCGCACCCCGCCCCGGTTCAGCACCAGCGAGGTCCCCAGCGCCAGCAGGGCCGGCATGCTGTCCCCGATGGGGGAGCCGTTGGCGACGTTGCCGCCCAGCGTGCCGGAATTGCGCACCTGCGCCGCCCCGATGCGGGTGACCAGGGCGGCCAGCTCGGGCAGGCGGCGCTCCAGAACCGGCAGCAGGTCGGTGTAGGTCACCGCCGCGCCGATCTCCAGCGCCTCGGTCCCCTCGTCGATCCGGTGAAGCTCCCGCACCTGGGCGAGGTGGATCAGCGTGGGCAGGCTGCGCCCCTGTTTGGTCACCCACAGCCCGACGTCGGTCGCCCCGGCGACCAGCGTGGCGTTCGGATGCGCGACGAACAGGGCGGCCAGTTCATCGACGCTCCGCGGCGCGTGGAAGCTGGCGGGGCCATGAGTCACGGTCAGGGAGCCGTCGCGCCGGATGGAGCGCAGCACCGTGGCGATGCCCTCCTCCGCCCGGTCAAAACGGTCTTCGGCCCGCTCCGCCATCACAGCGCGAGCAGCGTCGAGGATCGGGCGGTAGCCGGTGCAGCGGCACAGGTTGCCGGCCAGCGCGTCATGGATCGCCCCATCGTTCAGGACGCCATCGGCAGCGCGTCCGTCATGGTGGAGCGCGAACAGCGCCATCACGAATCCGGGGGTGCAGAAGCCGCATTGTGAGGCGTGCTTGTCGACCATCGCCGCCTGAACGGGGTGCAGTTCCCCGTCTTCGCCGGCCAGATCCTCGACGGTCAGGAGCAGCTTGCCGTCGATCATCGGCAGGAAGAGGATGCAGGCGTTGACGGCGCGGTAACGCAGGCGCCCATCTGGGGTGAGATCGCCCAGCACCACCGTGCAGGCGCCGCAATCCCCCTCGGCGCAGCCCTCCTTGGAACCGGGGCGCCCGTTGGCGCGCAGCCAGTTCAGCACCGTGGTGGTGGGATCGACGTCCCGCACCTCCACCACCCGTCCGCCGAGCACGAAACGCACAGAGCCCGTCATTGTCCCTCCTGTCGGGCGTTTCCGTCATAGTGCCGGAAAGTCTCCGCAGGCCGCAATGGCGGGCCGGCCGTCTAGCCATAAAGGCATGGTTCGGATGGATAAACGGCGCCGAAAGGCGTCAGACGTCCTCCGGGAAGCAACCGCTGCGGGCCGCCACGACGGCAACCTGGGTGCGGTTGCGCACGCCCAGCTTCTGCATGATGGCCCGCACATGGACCTTCACGGTGCCTTCCAGCACGCCCAGCTCCCGCGCGATCTCCTTGTTCGAGTGGCCGGCCAGCAAAAGCTGGAACACGTCGCGCTGCCGGTCGGTCAGCCGATCGAGGATCTGGCCCGAGGGGCGCGCGACCTCCGTCGCGACGTTGCCGGACAGGACGGCGCGCGGCAGCGGCAGGAAGGTTTCCCCGGTCAGCGCCAGGGAGATCGCATGCTCCAGGACCGCCGTGGAGCTGGTCTTCAGGATGTAGCCCCTGGCCCCCAGGCGCACGCTGTCCACGATGTCCGCCACCTCGTCCGACCCGGAGATGACCAGCAACGGGCGGTTTCCCAGAACCTCGACCATGCGACGCACCCCGTCGCGCCCGCTGCGGTCGCCCAGATTGAGGTCGAACAGGACCAGTGTCAGATCCGGCGTGCGGTCGGCGATGACCATCGCCTCGTCCAGCGAGCCAGCCTCCAGCACCTGCGCGTCCGGGTGGATCTCCCCCACCGAGAGGGCGAAGCCGTGCCGCACCAAGGGGTGGTCGTCCACCACCAGAAACGTTTGCGCCCTGCCGGCCACCGACCGCTCCTTGCCGCGCGTCTGCAGCTGAACTTCCATTTCTTTGCTACCCCATCAAGCCGCCGAAAGCCGATTTGGAAAACAAAGACGTCCCAAACCAGCCCAGCTTTCTGTCCAGCGGAAAAGTATAAAGATACCTCTTTTGGACTTTGCAGAAGCAGCGCTATGCGAATTCCTGACTTTTTGAAGCCATTTATGATTCATTCATATCGAGCTTCTTCCAAGCATCTTGCACCGCTCCCAGACCATCCGTATAAATCATCGGGACAACCAGCGTAAAGCACGCTTTTTCGATACAATAAAGTCGGCTTTTTTCCCTTTTCCCAGGCGAAACGGACAACGATTGGCGTTGTGCGCTGCTCGTCACGGGTGGCGTCACGGAGGAGTTTCGATGAAAACCTGGAACGTCATGCTCGTGGACCATGATCGGCTGTTTTCGGCGGCGCTGGGAACGCTCATCAGCGGTGGCCCCTTCCGCGTCTGCCATCACGCCGCGACGGTGGAGGACGCCGAGGCGGCCATCGCGCAGGGGATGCTGCCCGACCTGATCGTGGTGGCCCTGGGGGAGGCGACGAACGACGAGGCCGGCGGGGTAAAGCGCCTGCGCGCCGCCACCAGCGCCCGCATCGCCGTGCTGGCCGACGCCATCGCCGACCGCACGCTGTCGCTGTCGCTGAAGGCGGGCGCCGACGCCTATCTGAACAAGTCGATGTCGAGCGAGTCCCTTCTGCGCGCCCTTCAACTGGTCATGCTGGGTGAGGTGGTCTATCCCACCCACGTCGCAAGCCTGCTGATCGCCAACGCCAACAGCGAGCGCCCGCAGCCGGAGCGCGCCCAGCCCGCCAGCAACGAACTGTCGAAGCGCGAGGTTCAGATTCTGCGCTGCCTGCTCGCCGGACAGTCGAACAAAGCCATCGCGCGCAACCTGCACATCACGGAATCGACCGTGAAGATGCATTTCAAGAACGTGATGCGGAAGATCAACGCCCAGAACCGCACGCAAGCGGCGGTGTGGGCGATCCAGAACGGCCTGTCGCCGCTGGCGTCCGTCTAGAGAGTTTGTCCCCTCTCCCAGCGCCGGGGAGAGGGGACGGTGCATCATCACTATCACTCCGCCGCGGTGCGGTGGGCGCCGTGGCGACCCTCGGCGAACTCCTCCACCATTTTGCGGCAGAAGGCCGGCAGATCGTCCGGCTTGCGCGAGGTCACCAAGCCCTGGTCGGCGACGACCTCGCTGTCCTCCCAATTCGCTCCGGCATTGCCGAGATCGGCCTTCAGCGACGGCCAGGAGGTCATGCGCTTGCCCTTGGCGCCGCCCGCGTCGATCAGCGTCCAGGGGCCGTGACAAATCGCGGCGATGGGCTTGCCCGACTGGACGAAGCTGCGCACGAAGTCGATCGCCTTGGGCTCCAGCCGCAGCGCGTCGGGATTGATGACGCCGCCCGGCAGCACCAGCGCGTCGAAGGTGCCGGGGTCCGCCTGATCGAGCGTGACGTCCACGTCCACCCGGTCGGCCTTGTCGTGGTGGTTCCAACCCTGGATCTGCCCGCCCTGGGGCGCCACGATCCGCACCTCGGCGCCTTCGTTGCGCAGCGCCTTCACCGGTTCGGTCAGTTCGACCTGCTCGAAGCCGTCGGTCGCCAGAACGGCGACGGTCTTCTTCTCCAGCTTTCCTGCCATGGGATCACCTCCTCGGTTGGCCTGTCCGGTCAGCAACCGGCGTACCTCTGGGGAGTTCCCTCGGGAACCGCCGCGCACCCCCCATGTTCCCTTTGACGGACCGCGCGTCACAATCGGGAGCACAGACCCATGCGTTACAGCGGCACTTCGGCGGGCATCCTCGCCGCGTTCGCCTTCGCCACGTCCCTGACCCTGGGCGTTCCTCAACCCGTCCAGGCTCAACCGTCCCAGTCCGCCGAAACGGGGCGGACCACCGAAACATCCTATCCCCGGCTCTACCAGGGCTGGCGGGCCGGCGTGATCGTCGGGACGGAGGTCGAGGGGCTGCTCGGCGAGGAGCTTGGGCAGGTGGTGGATCTCGTCGTCGGCCCGGACGGGCGGCTGGAAAGCGCGGTGATCGAGGCCAGCGGCATGCTGGATGTCGGCGAGGCGCGCTTCACCGTACCCTGGCACCAGCTCATGCCCGGATCGGTGGACGGCGTCCTGGCCTATCCGGTCACCGGCCCCGACACGCTGGACCTGATCCGCCGCCAGCAGCAGGCGGCCAGCCGTCCCGGCGACTGGCGCGTCTCCGCCCTGCTCGGCCAGCCGGCCAACACGGAAGGCGGAGCGACGGAGGCCGGCTTCTTCGGCACGGTGGAGGATCTGGTGTTCGACCGCAACGGCGCTCTCAAGGCCGTCGTGGTCACGCCGGAGCCTGAGGGCGAAGGCCCTTACGCCGTCGCCTGGAAAGCGGCGGCGCTGGAGCCGGGCCTGACCTCCGTCACATTGCAGGCGACGCCGGAGCAGGTGAAGGCGCTCGGCTTGTTCGACGCGGCGCGCATGAAGGAATTCAACACCGCGCGCCTGAACCAGGGCGCGCAGGCCCGTCGGGAATAGACCCCGACGGGAGTAAGGCCCGTAGGATTAAGGCTCGTCAGGCCGCCGGGCGGGCCACGCCGCCGACCGTGGGGCGGCTGGACGCGGCAGAGGCGGAGCGGCCGTAGCGGGCGACCGTCAGCCCATCCATGTCGATCTCCGTCTGGCGCCCGCCGACCACGTCGGCGACCACCCGGCCCGAACCGGCGGCCATCGTCCAGCCGAGCGTGCCGTGGCCGGTGTTCAGGAACAGGTTGCGCACCGGGGTCGCGCCGACGATGGGGGTGCCATCCGGGGTGTTGGGCCGCAGGCCGGTCCAGAACTCCGCCTTCGACAGGTCGCCGCCCGTCGGGAACAGGTCACTCACCACATGGTCGAGCGGGCCGCGGCGGTCCGGACGCAGGGTGAGGTCGAAGCCGGTCAACTCCGCCGTGCCGCCGACGCGGATGCGGTCACCGAGGCGGGTCACCGCGATCTTGTGCGTTTCGTCCATCACCGTGGATTCCGGAGCACCCGCCGGATCGACGATGGGCAGCGTCAACGAATAGCCCTTCACCGGATAGACCGGCAGGTCCAGCCCGAACGGCTTCACCAACATCGGGGAGTAGCTCCCCATGGCGACGACGTAGGAGTCGGCGGTCAGCGTGCCGGCGTCGGTGACCACGCCGGTGACCCGGCGCCCGTCGCTCTCCAGCTTGCGGATGCCGGTGTTGTAGCGGAACTCCACGCCCAGCTCCGTCGCCATCGCGGCCAGCGCGTTGGTGAAGCGGAAGCAGTCGCCCGTCTCGTCACCGGGCAACAGCAGGCCGCCGACGATCTTCTCCTTGACCAGCCGCAGCGCCGGCTCGACGGCCGCGCAGCCCTCCACATCCAGCAGGCTGTAGGGCACCTTGAAGCGGTCCAGGACGGCCATGTCGGTGGCGGCGGCGTCCACCTGCTTCTGGGTGCGGAAGACCTGGAGCGTGCCCTTGGCGCGCTCGTCGTAACGGATGCCGGTCTCGTCGCGCAGAGCGCGCAGGCAGTCGCGGCTGTATTCGGCCAGCCGGACCATGCGGCCCTTGTTGATCTCGTAGGAGCGCTCGTTGGCGTTCGCCAGCAGCTTCAGGCACCAGGACCACATCGCCGGGTCCAACTTGGGCCGGATCACCAGGGGGGAATGCTTCATCAGCATCCACTTTACGGCCTTCGCCATCAGGCCCGGCGCTGCCCATGGGGCGGAGTAACCCGGCGAAACCTCGCCCGCGTTGGCGTAGCTGGTCTCCAGCGCCGGGCCGTGCTGCCGGTCCACCACCGTGACCTCGTGTCCGGCCTTCGCCAGAAAATAGGCGGTGGAAACGCCGATGACGCCGCTGCCGAGGACGATGACGCGCATGTGAAGGCTCCCGAGATCACGGATTTGTCCGCATCCCATTCGCAAACGGGATGCCAAGTGCCGGAAGCCGCGGAATCACTGGCGCGGACGGTTGAGCTCCGGATGAGACCGTACACCAATCGTTACGCGTCACTCGAAACACATCTCCTGTTTCCCAGTTAAACACCGATAAAACAGCGAGTTGCAGTACCCGTACAGAAATCGTTACGGCGTACACGGATGTTTACAGATGCGCCCGTCGTGGTACTCTCGCCCACTCCACCGGGGGAAGCCATGCGCATCGACGTCCTGTTCGCCGACCGGGTCGGCATCGCCCATGAGATCCTGGCCGTGCTCGCCAAGCGGCGCCTGAACGTCGTGGCGGTGGAGGTGGACCCGCCGCACATCCACATCGACGCGCCGGAACTGGACGTGCCGGGCTTCGGCGCGCTCGACGCCGCCCTGCGCGCCGTGCCAGGCGTGGAGTCCGTCACTCCCATCGACATTCTGCCAGGTACACGGCGGCGGCTGCATCTGGACGCGCTTCTCCAGGCGCTGCCCGACCCGGTTCTGGCGGTGGACCGCGCGGGCCGCATCGTGGTCGCGAACGCCGCCGCCGCGACGGTCGCCGGACGCAGCGAGGCCGCCCTGACCGGCGCCGATTTCGGGCGGCTGTTCGGCGATGCGGAGCTGTCCGACCTGCTGGTGGACAACGGCTTCCGCCTCGCCGCCGGGCAGGAGGTCACGCTGAACGGGCAGCCCTTCCTGCTCGACGCCACCCCCATCGTTGAGGACGGGCGTCCGGCCGGTGGCGTCGTCACCCTCTTCGCGCCGAGCCGGCTGGGCGAACGGCTGAACGCGCTGCAGAACTTCGACGAGGGCGGCTTCGACCGCATCCTCGGCGAGTCCGCCCCGGTCCGCTCGCTGAAGGCGCGGGCTGCGCGGGTCGCGGCGGTGGACGCGCCGCTGCTGATCCTGGGCGAGACGGGCACCGGCAAGGAGCTGATCGCCCACGCCTGCCACCGCGCCAGCCCGCGACGCGACAAGCCCTTCCTGGCGCTGAACTGCGCCGCCGTTCCGGAGAGTCTGGCGGAGAGCGAGCTGTTCGGCTACGCCCCCGGCTCCTTCACCGGAGCGCAGCGCGGCGGCAAGCCGGGCCTGCTGGAACTGGCCCATGGCGGCACGGTCTTTCTCGACGAGATCGGGGAGATGTCGCCCTACCTCCAAGCCAAGCTGCTGCGCTTCCTGAACGACGGGCGCTTCCGCCGTGTTGGCGGCGACCGCGAGCAGACGGTGGATGTCCGCGTGGTCAGCGCCACCCACCGCGACCTCGACGCCATGGTCGCCGAGCACAGCTTCCGCGAGGACCTGTTCTACCGGCTGAACGTGCTGTCGCTCCAGGTCCCGGCGCTGCGCGAGCGCGGCGACGACATCCTTCTGCTGGCCCGGCACTTCATCGCCCGCGCCTGCGCCCAGGCCCGCCGCCCGCCCTGCCGTTTGACCGTCGCGGCGAGCGCCGCCCTGCTCGCCAACCCCTGGCCGGGCAACGTCCGCCAGCTGGAGAACGTCATCTTCCGCGCCGTGACGATGAGCGACGGCGCCTATCTCGACGCCGCCGACCTGGAGTTGGCCGGGGCGCGCATGGACGCCGAAACCGGCGGCGAGCCCGCCGAGCCGTCCAACTGGGACGAGGCGGCGGCGGCGTTCGAGCGCGGCCTGCTCCGCCGCCTCTACCCGCGCTACCCCTCCAGCCGCAAGCTGGCCGCCCGGCTCCACACCTCGCACACGATGATCGCGAACAAGCTGCGCAAGTATGGGATACCGGACGGGACGTGAGCGCCGCGCTAAATGCGCGAGCGTTCCGCCTTGCTGTAGTTGCTGAAATGGCCCTCCGCTGCGGCGGCGCGGCGGGCCGTGTTCAGGAACTTGTCGGCCTTGGTGTCCGGCGCGATGCGCGCCACCTTCCGCTCCAGCGCCGCCGACCCGCAGGAGGCGCAGACGGGCGTGTCCGACGAGCGCACCAGCGCTTCGAAATCGTGGTCGCAGGCGGTGCAGTGGTAGGAATAGAGCGGCATGGGAGTCCTCACACGGGTCGGGAACCAAGCGCACCCATCATATCACGCAATTTTCTTATGGGTATAGCGCAGTGCAGCATTCTCACGCCGCCGATCCGTTCCGCGGTAGGATGCCCACACGAAGAATAAAGGAGGAACGGGTGATCTACGCCTTCAACGACAAGGTCCCGCAGCTGTCGCCAAACTGCTGGGTGGCCCCCAGCGCCACCGTGGTCGGCGACATCCTTCTGGAGGAGGACGTGTCCGTCTGGTGGGGGGCGGTCATGCGCGCCGAGGAGGAGCGCATCCACATCGGCGCCGGCAGCAACGTCCAGGACAACGCCGTCCTCCACGTCGATCCGGGATTCCCGCTGCTCATCGGACGCAACGTGACCATCGGCCATCTGGCGATGGTGCACGGCTGCACCGTCGGCGACGGCAGCCTGATCGGCATCGGCGCCACCGTCCTGAACGGAGCCCGCATCGGACGTGACTGCCTGATCGGCGCCCATGCCTTCATCGCGGAGGGCAAGGAAATCCCCGACCGCTCGCTGGTGCTCGGCGCGCCGGGCAAGGTGGTGCGCACGCTGTCGGACGAGGATGTGGAGCGGATGCGCGCCCCCGCCGCCGTCTACCAGGAGCGGTGGAAGAGCTACGCCAAGGGGCTGCGTCCCATCGCCGTTCCCGGCCAGCCCTGACAAGACCCGGTGTGGGGCGCCCTCAGGCTCCGGCGCCCTTGATGAAGAAGTACAGGGTCAGCCCCACGCCGATCGACACCACCACCCACTTCATCACGTCGCGGCTGACCCGCTTCGCCGCATGCGCACCGACGTAGCCGCCGGCGATGGCCGACACCGCCATCACGGCGGTTTCCGGCCAGGACACCGCGTCGGACAGGCAGAAGGCCGCGACCGCCGCGCCGTTCATCAGAGCGGCCAGCAGGATGCGCAGACCGTTCATGGCGTGGATGTCGCGCAGGCCGAACAGGGTCAGCGCCGCCAGCATCAGGAAGCCGATCCCGCCGCCGAAATAGCCGCCATAGATGGCGATGATGAACTGCACGACCAGAACGGAGCGCCCTCCGAGCCGCAGGCGGGCTGCCAGCGCCGGCATGAAGCTGCCCACCGCGAAGACCGCCGTCGCGAACAGCAGAAGCCACGGCACCAGCCCGGCGAAGGCGCGGTCCGGCGTGGTCAGCAGCAGGATGGCCCCGACCACGCCGCCGACGAGGCTGACCACGGAGAAGGCGGTGACGCTGACCTCCGTCACGCCCCGGATCTCGTTGCGGTAGGCCCAGGCGCTGGCCATCTGGCCGGGGAACAGGGCGACGGTGCTCGACACGTTGGCGCTGACCGGCGGCACCCCGGCGAACAGCAGCGCCGGAAACGTGATGAAGGCCCCTCCCCCGGCGACGGCGTTGAGAACGCCCGACGCGAACGCCGCGAGCATCAGCAGCATCATGGCAACCATCGCACCCCCACACTCAGTCAGTCTGAGTATTTGGCATGCCAGCTATCGTTGTGGGCACCCTGACGATCGCCATAGGGACGACGACGAAGGCCGGCGAAGCCCCAGCAAAAAAATGCAATCTCACTGATTGTTTGCCATGTTAGCTATTGACGAGCCGTGGCATCTGGTATACCAAATATCCATCGCCTGCCACTGCCCGATGCCCAGGTGCCGCCGACGGCCTTCGACCGGCCCGATGCGGCTCCACCGGTCAAGCTCCGGTCCCCCCGCGGGGGTTTCCGTGCAGGGCGCGCTTACGCAACCCGCTGTCTGGTGGAGGGCTCGCCATGAAAGTCGCCGACATTCTTCGGACCAAGGAATCCCGCGTCGTCACCGTCCGTTCCGGCGAAACCATCGAGGAGGCGATCCGACTGATGCGGTCGGAGAACATCAGCGCCCTGGTGGTCAAGGACGTCTGCCGGACGGAAGGCAACGCCGTGGCCGGCATGCTGTCGGAACGCGACGTCGTTTACGCGCTGCTGGAACGCGGCGCCTCGGTCCTGAAGACGCCGGTCTTCATGCTGATGTCGCGCGCGCCGCAGACCTGCTCGCCCGACGACAGCCTTGTCCACGCGCTGGAGCTGATGGACCGCCACCACATCCGCCATCTGCCGGTGCTCGACGGTTCCACGCTGGTCGGTGTCGTCAGCGCCCGCGACTTCACCAAGCTCCAGCTCACCGAGATGGTCGCCCACACCCAGCCGCCGGCACAGGAAACCCCGGTCTACGCCCACTGACCGCAAACCCGGCGGAAGCAAACCCGGCGGAAGCGAAAAGGCCCCAGCCAAAAGGCCCGTCGTCCCCTCGGACGGCGGGCCTTTTTCATGGCTTCAAACCATCACTCGCCGACGCCCTCGGCCCAGCGCAGCAGCAGCGCCACGGCTTCCGGCAGCTCGGGGCGGATCATCGGCACGCTGCCCAGGATCACATGGCCCGCCCCGCCGTCCACGGTGATGATCTCACCCGCCCGGACGGTCAGGTCGCCCACGGTCATCACGCCAGCCGCCGGATCGACGCGCAGCATGCGCGCTCCGGTGACGCAGGGCAGCCCCATGGCGCGGGCGACGGTGGCGGCGTGGCTGGTCGCTCCGCCGCGGGCGGTCACCACGGCGCAGGCCACCTGCATGCCGTGCACGTCGTGGGGAGAGGTTTCCGGGCGGCACAGCACCACCGCCACGCCCTCCGCCGCCAGCCGGACCGCCTCGTCCGACGTGAAGACCGCGGCACCCGTGGCAGCGCCGGAGGAGGCTGGCAGGCCGCGGGCGATCACCTCGCGGGGGGCGTCCGGATCGGGGATGGGGCGCAGGCTGTCCGCCAGCGCCGGCAGATCGGCGCGCCGCACCGCCTCGGCCCGCGTGATGATGCCGGCCTGCGCCATCTCCGTGGCGATGCGCACCCCGGCCTCCGGCGTCCGCTTGCCGGCGCGCGACTGGAGGATGAACAGACGGCCCTGCTGAACGGTGAACTCGATTTCCTGCATGTCGCCGAAATGGCGCTCCAGCCGGTCGGCGATGCGGCCCAGCTCGGCGAAGGCCTCGGGAGCGACCGCCTCCAGGGAGGCCTCGGCGCCGGCCAGCGGCCCCGGCGTGCGCAGACCGGACACGATGTCCTCGCCCTGGGCGTCGGCCAGGAACTCGCCGCACAGCACGGCCTCGCCAGTGGACGGGTCGCGGCTGTGGGCGACGCCGGTGCCCGAGGCGCCGCCGCGGTTGCCGAACACCATCGCCTGCACGGTCGCCGCGGTTCCCCAATCGTCGGGAATGCCGTGCACCGCCCGGAAGGCCACCGCGCGGGCGTTGCTCCAGGAGCGGAAGATCGCCCCGATGGCGGCGAAGAGCTGGGTCCGCGCGTCCTGCGGGAAGGGCTCGCCCGCCTCGCGCTCGATCACCGCGCGGTAGGCGGCGGCCACGGCGCGCCAGTCGGCGGCGTTCAGGTCGGCGTCGCGGGTCAGCCCGCGCCCCTCCTTGTAGGCGTCCAGCGCCGCGTCGAAGACGTGGGCGCCCACCCCCTGCACCACCGCGCCGTAGGTCTGGATCAGACGGCGGTAGCAGTCGTAAGCGAAGCGGGCGTCGCCGCTGCGCGCCGCCAGCCCCTTCACCGTCGCGTCGGTCAGGCCGAGATTCAGGATGGTGTCCATCATGCCGGGCATCGACGCCCGCGCCCCCGACCGCACGGACACCAGCAGCGGGTTCTCCGACCCGCCGAAGCGCGCGCCCGCGACGGCTTCCAGCCGGATCAGCGCCTCCTCGACCTGGGCCGTCAGGCCCGTGGGGAAGCCGCCCTGCCCGGCGCGGTGCCGGCGGCTGGCCTCCGCCACGATGGTGAAGCCCGGCGGCACCGGGACGCCCAGCCGCGCCATCTCGGCCAGCCCGGCGCCCTTGCCGCCCAGCTCCGCCAGCATGCCGCCGTGCCCCTCCGCACCGCCGCAGCCGAAGGCGTAGACCCACCGCTGCCCACCGGCCGCCTGTCCATTGGCCGCCGGCAGCGCCGCGTGCCCGGCAACCACGGCGGCACCGACGGCGAGGGCGCCGCTGGTGTCGGTGGAGCCTTGGATGATGGACTGGTGGAGCATGGACCTATCCTCGCGTCGGCGTGGTGTTCAGGCACCGTGTGGACATGAACGGAAAGTTTCTCCGATCAAACCGATATCTTATTTCACCATAATGCCACTTTGCGAACTGAGTGCAATGCACAAATAGTCGCATTTGCGACGATAACGCTTCGGCGGTGAAAATAGGCACGGGAAATTCCGCATAGCGGAATTTTAGGCGAATTGTGGCGGAGAAATTCGGAATAGCGCGACGCGCTCAACCCAACCGTGCCAGCTCCAAAGGAACACGGGTCAGGGGGTAGCCGAGCCCGTCCGGGATGCACAACGCCGGCCCCTCGGGGGTGTCGGCGGGACGGGGCAGGATGGGCGTCAGCGGGTGGAAGCGCGCGGCCTCCTCCATCGCGTGGCGGACCGTGCGGCAACCGGCCAGACGCAGCAGGTTCATGCGGGTGGCGAAGACCAGCGACAACCGCTCCGCCTCCGCCTCGGCTAGGATGGCCCGCGGCGTGCCCCAGAATCCGGCGACCGCCTCCACCCCGTCGACCACGGCGGTCTGGCGCGCCGGCGCCTTGGCGAGGAAGAACAGGGTGTCGTAGCGTCGCCACACGCTCTCCGGCGTGAGCCAGCGGGCGAAGGGAACCAGCGCCGCCACGTCCGGCTCCAGCCCCACCGCCAGCAGCCGGTCCAGGAAGGTTCCGCCCGACACGGTCCGCAGCCCGTCGAGAAGGGCGGAATCCACCGCGCCGCCGGCCAGCAGCAGGCCGCACTCCTCGAACGCCTCGCGGATCGCGGCCATCCGCTGCGGCATGTCGTCGGTCAGCGGCAGCGACAGCTCCCGCCAGGGCAGTTCGCTGTCCTCCGCGTCCAGCCGCCCGCCGGGAAACACCGTGGCGCCGGGCGCAAAGCGAAGGTCGCGGTGGCGCTGGATCATGAAGACCTCCAGCCCGTCCACACTGTCGCGCAGAAGGATCAGGCTGGCGGCGGAAAGCGGCTCGACAGGCGTGTTCATGGCATCGTCCTGGCTGATCGCGGGCGTCCAGTGTCCGCCCAGGGCTCACTCCCGGTCAAACCAACCGTGTGACTTCCCGCTATGTGGAAAAGCCATAGCGGCGGTTTGACCCACGCCCCGCCCCGGCCGCAGCATCACCCAAAGCACCACCCAGTCATTGTCAAGTCATCGCCCTCTCAGGAGGCCCGCGCCATGCAGCGCAACCGCAGCACCAAGATCGTCGCCACTCTGGGGCCGGCCAGCTCGACCTACAGCCAGATTTTCGCCCTCGCCGAGGCCGGCGTGGATGTCTTCCGCCTGAACGCCAGCCACGGCACGCAGCGCGACCACGCCGAACGCTACCGCCAGATCCGTGCGGTCGAGGAGACGGTCGGGCGCCCCATCGGCGTGCTTCTCGATCTTCAGGGTCCGAAGCTGCGCGTCGGCACCTTCAAAGAGGTGGCGGTGATCCTGGCCGGCGGCGACCGCTTCCGCCTCGACCTCGACCCGACCCCCGGCGACCGCAGCCGCGTTTGCGTCCCCCATCCGGAGATCTTCGCCAGCCTGGAGCCGGGCCACGAGCTTCTGCTGAACGACGGGCGGATGCGCCTGCGCGTGCTGAGCTGCGGCCCCGACCACGCCGAGACCGAGGTCGTGGTCGGCGGCACCCTGTCCGACCGCAAGGGCATGAACGTCCCCGGCACCACGCTGGCCCTCAGCGCCCTGTCGGAGAAGGACCGCAGCGACCTGCAGTTCGGCCTCACGCTGGGCGTGGACTGGATCGGCCTCAGCTTCGTGCAGCGGCCCGAGGACATCCTGGAGGCGCGCGCCCTGATCGGCGACCGTGCCCACATCATGACCAAGGTGGAGAAGCCCGCCGCCCTGCCCCGGCTGGAGGAGATCATCGCCCTGTCGGACGCCGTGATGGTGGCCCGCGGCGACCTCGGCGTGGAACTGCCGCCGGAGGATGTGCCCGGCCTGCAGAAGCGGATGATCCGCCTGAGCCGCGCCGCCGGCAAGCCGGTCATCGTCGCCACCCAGATGCTGGAATCCATGATCACCGAGCCGACGCCGACGCGCGCCGAGGCGTCGGACGTGGCGACCGCCGTCTATGACGGGTCGGACGCCGTGATGCTGTCGGCGGAATCGGCGTCGGGCAAGCATCCGGTGGAGGCCGTGGCGATGATGGACCGCATCATCCGCCGGGTGGAGCGCGATCCCCTCTACCGCCGCATCATGGACTCCGAACACCCGAGCCCGGAGGCCACCACCCCGGACGCCCTGTCCGCCGCGGCGCGCCAGATCGCCGAGACCATCTCGGCCGCCGGCATCGCCACCTTCACCAGCACCGGCTCCACCGCGCGGCGCGCCTCGCGCGAGCGGCCGACCGTGCCGATCCTCGGCCTCAGCGCCGAACGCGGGACCGCCCGCCTGCTCTCGCTGGCCTGGGGCGTGCACCCGGTCTGGACCGCCGACGTGCAGAACTTCGCCGAAATGGTCGAGCGGGCCAGCCTCGTCGCCGCCCAGGAGGGCATCGGCGCTCCCGGCCAATCGCTGATCGTGACGGCGGGCGTCCCCTTCGGAACGCCCGGCACCACCAACAGCCTGCGCGTGGTCACCATCACCGCGAACGGGCTGAACAGCGCGGCCGAGACCAGGATACAGGAACCGGCGTAACCCCGTGGGCGCCCTTTCCCCCTCACCGGGGGCGGGGCGCCGTCACGTCAGGATCACTCCAGGAAGTCGCAATGCTTCTCGACATGCGCCGCCAGACCCAGCGTGTGCTCGCGGATCAGGTGTTCGGCCTGATCGACGTCGCGGCGTTCCAGGGCCTTGATGATTTCCTTGTGGTCGTTGATCGACCGCTCCACCCGGTTGGCCTGGCCGATGGTCAGCTTGCGGATGGCGCGGATGTGGATGAACAGGTTGTCGGTCATTTCCTGGATCAGCTTGGACCCGCTGAGCCGGATGATGCTCTTGTGGAAGGCGATGTTGGCGTCGGAGTATTCGTTGACATGCTCCTTGGGGTTCCGCATCTCGAAGTTGCGGAACAGATCCCACAGGGTGCGGATGTCCTCGTCGGTGGCCTGCGTCGCGACCATCCGCCCGGCCATGCTCTCCAGCGCCGCCCAGACCTGGATCATCTCGACGATCTCGGCCTTGGTCTTGCGGATGACGAAGATGCCCCGGCGCGGCTGGAGCCGGATGAACCCCTCCTGCTCCAGCAGGGTCAGCGCCTCGCGGATCGGCGTCCGGCTGACTCCCAGCAACTCGCTGAGCTGCCGCTCCTCAAGCCGGATCTCGTCGTTATGGTCGTAGATGTCCATTTGCGAGATGGCTTGCTTCAACGCATGATACGCTTGAGCGCGGAAGGTCGATCCGGTGTCGAGCGGCTGGACGTTGATCGGCGGAGGGTTCATGGTCGGCACCGTTCCTCAATGCTGGCCGTCCGGAAGCACCCCAGTGTGCGCCGGCCCGGTCGTGCGAAAGGCATCGCATCGTTTTCGTATATGAGATACCAGATGCACACTTCGGGCTGAAAAGTCCAGGACCACGATAAGGAAAGAGCGTTTCCGTTCGCTGCTCTTCCCTACGGCTGTCCGCCTTTCAAGGTCTTGAGCAGTTCGGGCAGGCGGTCCGGCGTCCGCATCAACGCGCCCATGACCGCCACTCCGACGGCCCCCGCGGCCAGACACTCTCCGATATTGCCCGACTCCACGCCGCCGAGCGCGATGATGGGAAGGGAAGCATCCGCGGCCAAGCGTCTCAACCCCTCCGTCCCGACCGGCGGGCCGTAGCCCGGCTTGCTCGGCGACGGAAAGATGGGTGACAGCGTGACGTAGTCCGCCCCACCCGCCGCGGCGCGGCGAATCCCGTCCGCGTCATGGGCGGAAAGCCCGACCAGGGCGCCGGGGCCGAGCCGCCGCCGAGCCGCCGCCACGTCGGCCCCCTCCGGCAGGTGAACCCCGTCCGTCCCGGCGGCCAGCGCGAGATCGGGATCACCGTGCAGCGTGACCAGCGCCCCCCAGGGCCGCGCCCGTTGCACCAGCGCGTGGGCCAGGGCGACCTGCCGGGATTCGTCCAGATCCTTTTCGCGCAGCGACAGCCAGCGCAAGCCCCCGGCGAACAGGCGCGCCGCCAGATCCGGCAAGGGCTGCGCCGCCTGCCGCCGGTCCGTGATCGCCAAAAGGCGGGGACTCGGGATCGCCATCATCCGATCACGATGACAGCGCCATCGGGACTGTGCAAGTGCAGCATAATTGTCCGGCGCGCCGTGAAGGACTGCCCCGTTCGGCGTGATTTCCATCACGCGGAAAGGATTCGCCAACACTTTGCCAATAGCCGCCCCGTTGATGAAAGCTCAATCCAACGCAACAGCGACCCGTTACGCGAGGGAGGAGACCAAGCCATGGCTAGGATGATGGCGATTGAAGCGGCGGTGCATGTCCTGGAAAAAGAAGGCGTGTCCGTTTGCTTTGGCGTCCCCGGAGCGGCCATCAATCCGTTCTACGCGGCGCTGCAACGCAACGGCCGCATCGGCCACGTTCTTGCGCGCCATGTCGAAGGCGCGTCGCACATGGCCGAAGGCTACACGCGCGCCAAGGCCGGCAACATCGGCGTCTGCATCGGCACCTCCGGCCCCGCCGGCACCGACATGATCACGGGCCTCTATTCGGCCTCCGCCGACTCCATTCCGATCCTGTGCATCACCGGCCAGGCGCCGCGCGCCCGCCTGCACAAGGAGGATTTCCAGGCCGTGGACATCCCGTCCATCGCCAAGCCGGTCGCCAAGTGGGCCGTCACCGTGCTGGAGCCGGGGCAGGTCCCCTACGCCTTCCAGCAGGCCTTCCACCTGATGCGCTCCGGCCGGCCCGGCCCGGTGCTGCTCGACCTGCCGATCGACGTGCAGATGGCCGAGATCGAGTTCGATCCCGACACCTACCAGCCGCTGCCCACCTACAAGCCGGCGGCGACCCGCGCCCAGGTCGAGAAGGCGCTGGAAATGCTGAACGCGGCGGAGCGGCCGCTGCTGGTGGCCGGCGGCGGCATCATCAACGCCGACGCCAGCGACCGTCTGGTCGAATTCGCCGAGATCGCCGGCCTGCCGGTCATCCCGACCCTGATGGCCTGGGGCGCCATTCCGGACGATCACCCGCTGATGGCCGGCATGGTCGGTCTGCAGACCGCCCACCGCTATGGCAACGCCGCCATGCTGGCGTCCGACGTGGTTCTGGGCATCGGCAACCGCTGGGCCAACCGCCACACCGGTTCGGTCGACGTCTACACCAAGGGCCGCAAGTTCGTGCATGTGGACATCGAGCCGACCCAGATCGGCCGCGTCTTCGCGCCGGACCTGGGCATCGTGTCGGACGCCGGAGCCGCCCTCGACCTCTTCATCGAGGTGGCGAAGGAGTGGAAGGCCGCCGGCAAGCTGCGCGACTGGTCGGAGTGGGTGAAGACCTGCCAGGTCCGCAAGCGCTCCATGCTGCGCAAGTCCGACTTCGCCAACGTGCCGATCAAGCCGCAGCGCGTCTATCAGGAGATGAACAGCGCCTTTGGCGAGGACGTCTGCTACGTCTCGACCATCGGCCTGTCGCAGATCGCCGGCGCGCAGTTCCTGCACGTCTACAAGCCGCGCCATTGGATCAATTGCGGTCAGGCCGGTCCGCTCGGCTGGACCCTGCCGGCGGCGCTCGGCGTGCGGGTGGCCGATCCGAAGCGCAAGATCGTCGCTCTGTCCGGCGACTACGACTTCCAGTTCCTGATCGAGGAGCTGGCGGTGGGCGCCCAGTTCAAGCTGCCCTACATCCACGTCCTGGTGAACAACAGCTATCTCGGGCTGATCCGGCAGGCGCAGCGCGCCTTCCAGATGGACTTCCAGGTCCAGCTCTCCTTCGAGAACATCAACGCCCCGGAAATCGGCGTCTACGGCGTCGACCACATCGCGGTGGCCGAGGGTCTCGGCTGCAAGGCCATCCGCGTCACCGATCCGGACAACCTGCAATCCGCCTTCGCGCAAGCGCAGCAGTGGATGGACGAGTTCCAGGTTCCGGTGGTCGTCGAGGTCATCCTGGAGCGGGTCACCAACATCGCCATGGGCACGGAGATCAACAACATCACCGAGTTCGAGGACGTGCTGGACGTGCCCGCGGACGAGCCGGAGCTGGTGCGGGTCTGATCGGCAGCCGGTTGCCCCCCTTCCCATGCTCCGCATGGGCCCCTTCCCTCCCCCGCCCAGCGGGGGAGGGTCAGGGTGGGGGCAAGCGGCTTCCCCAGATCCACAGTTCCGCAGGGTGAAAAAAAGGCGACCGCCACGTTGACGCCTCCGTCATCGCCCTTCGATCCTGACCGCCAACCGGCCAAGCCTGTAACGAACATCCGGGAGAGAGACATGCCCAAGTTCGCCGCCAACCTGACGATGCTCTACAACGAGCTGCCCTTCCTCGACCGCTTCGCCGCGGCGGCGAAGGACGGCTTCACCGGCGTCGAGTATCTGTTCCCCTATGCCTTCGAAAAGGAGGCTCTGGCCGAGCGGCTGGCCGCCAACCGGCTGACCCAGGTCCTGCACAACCTGCCGGCGGGCGACTGGGACGCGGGCGAGCGCGGCATCGCCGTCCTGCCGGACCGCGTGGGTGAGTTCCAGGACGGGGTGGGCCGCGCCATCGAATACGCCACGGCGCTGGGCTGCAAGCAGATCAACTGCCTCGCCGGCAAGACCCCGGCGGGTGTGGCGGCGGACGCGCTGGAGCGCACCTTCGTCGACAACCTGTCCTTCGCCTCCAAGGCGCTGAAGCAGGCCGGCATCCGCTTCCTGATCGAGCCGATCAACACCCGCGACATTCCGGGCTTCTACCTGACCAACACCGCGCAGGCGGAACGGATTCTGGAGGCCGTCGGCTCCGACAACCTCTTCATCCAATACGACGTCTATCACATGCAGATCATGGAGGGCGATCTCGTCCCGACCATCCAGCGCCTGCTGCCGAAGATCGCGCATGTCCAGATCGCCGACAATCCGGGCCGCAACGAGCCGGGCACCGGCGAGATCAACTACCCCTTCGTCTTCGCGGCGCTCGACCGGATCGGCTACGACGGCTGGGTCGGCTGCGAGTACAAGCCGGCCAAGGGGACCAGCGAAGGGCTGGGCTGGATGCGCGCCGCCACGCCCGGCGAGACCGTCGCCGCCTGATGGCCGCCGCCTGATGGCCGCCGCCTGATCGCCATCCCCTTCGACCGCCCGAACACAGAAGATTTGAGGACACAGCCATGAACATTGGATTCATCGGTCTCGGCATCATGGGCCGCCCCATGGCCGGTCATCTGGCCGACGCCGGCCACACCCTGTTCGTCTACGACATCAACCCGGCCCCGGAAGACCTGCTCGCCAAGGGCGCCACCGCCTGCGGCTCCAGCCGCGAGGTGGCGCAGAAGGCCGACATCGTCTTCACGATGGTGCCCGACACCCCCCATGTGCAGGCCGCCCTGTTCGGCCCGAACGGCGTCGCCGAGGGTCTGTCCGCCGGTAAGATCGTCGTGGACATGTCCTCGATCTCCCCGATCGAGACGAAGGCCTTCGCCCAGCGCATCAATGAGCTGGGCTGCGACTATCTCGACGCCCCGGTGTCCGGCGGTGAGGTCGGCGCCAAGGCCGCCTCGCTGACCATCATGGTCGGCGGTCCGGACAAGGCCTTCGAGACGGTGAAGCCGCTGTTCGAGAAAATGGGCAAGAACATCACGCTGGTCGGCGGCAACGGCGACGGCCAGACAACGAAGGTGGCCAACCAGATCGTCGTCGCCCTGACCATCGAGGCGGTGGGCGAGGCCTTGCTGTTCGCGTCCAAGGCCGGCGCCGACCCGGCGAAGGTCCGTCAGGCCCTGATGGGCGGCTTCGCCTCCTCGCGCATCCTCGAGGTGCATGGCGAGCGCATGGTGAAGCGCACCTTCGATCCGGGTTTCCGCATCGAGCTGCACCAGAAGGACCTGAACCTGGCCCTGTCCGGTGCCCGCGCGCTCGGCGTGTCGCTGCCCAACACGGCGACCTGCCAGGAGCTGTTCAACGCCTGCGCCGCCCAGGGCGGCAAGGCGTGGGACCACTCCGGCATGGTCCGCGCGCTGGAGCTGCTCGCCAACCATGAGATCGGCCAGAACCACCGCGTGACCGAACCCGCGGAGTGAGGTTGGAGTGATAACCCCCTCTCCCCTCTGGGGAGAGGGTTGGGGTGAGGGGGTTGCGCTTTTGCCGAACGTGCCGCCACGCACATCCCCCTCACCCTCCCCTCTCCCCGGAGGGAAGAGGGTTTACAAAGCGCTCCCACCCCATTGCCCCCCGCGCCAAATCCGTTAGCATTCCCAGCACATGAGGACCGGCGCCGGTGAACGGCGCGGCTCAGGGAAGGGACAGAACCAGACCATGACGACCACCGATCCCCGCGCGCTCCTGACCGACATGTTCCGCGCCGCCGTCGCCTCGGCGCAGCCGGCGCTGTGCGTGCCTCCGCATCTTCCGGAACCGCCGAAGGGCCGCACGGTCGTCGTCGGTGCCGGCAAGGCCGCGGCCTCCATGGCGAAGGCGGTGGAGGAACACTGGAAGGGTCCGCTGTCCGGTCTGGTCGTCACCCGCTACGGCCACAACGTGCCGTGCGAGCGGATCGAGGTGGTCGAGGCGTCCCACCCCGTGCCCGACGAGGCCGGCCAGCAGGCGGCAAAGCGCATCCTCGACATCGCTGCCTCGCTCGGCCCCGACGATCTGATGCTCTGCTTGATCTCCGGCGGCGGTTCCGCCCTGCTGGCCCTGCCAGCACCAGGCATCTCGATGGCCGACAAGCAGGCGGTGTCCAAGGCGCTGCTCCGCTCCGGCGCGAACATCACCGAGATGAACTGCGTGCGCAAGCACCTGTCCGCCATCAAGGGCGGGCGGCTGGCCGCGGCGACCAAGGCGCGGGTGGTTTCCCTGGTCATCTCCGATGTGCCGGGCGACGACCTGTCGGTGATCGCCTCCGGCCCCACCGTGCCCGATCCGACCAGCTACGCCGATGCGCTGGCCGTGCTGGAGAAGTACGGCATCACCCCGCCGCAGCCGGTCATGGACCATCTGCTGGCCGGGAGCGACGAGAGCCCGAAGCCCGGCGACCCGCGGCTGGAGCGTGTCAGCACCATCCTCGTCGCCACCCCGCAGATGGCGTTGGAGCGCGCGGCGGAGGTCGCCCGCAAGGCCGGCGTCACCCCGGTCATCCTCGGCAACGCCCTGGAGGGTGAGTCGCGCGAGGTCGCGCTGGTCCATGCCGGCATCGCCCGCCAGATCGTCGAGCACGACCAGCCCGCCGCCAAGCCCTGCGTCCTGCTGTCCGGCGGCGAGACCACGGTGACCGTGCGCGGCAAGGGCCGCGGCGGGCGCAACGCCGAGTTCCTGCTGGCGCTGACCGTGGCGCTGGACGGGATGGCCGGAGTTCACGCGCTGGCCGCCGACACCGACGGGATCGACGGGACGGAGGACAATGCGGGCGCCCTGCTCGGCCCCGACACGCTGGCCCGCGCCGCCGAGGCCGGCGTCAACGCCAAGGAGAGGCTGGCCGACAACGACGGCTACAGCTTCTTCAGCGCGCTTGGCGACCTGCTGGTGACCGGGCCGACCCTGACCAACGTCAACGACTTCCGGGCCGTTCTGGTCGTGTAATCGGCGGGGCGCCGCCAGCCGATTTAATATATCACTTATGGCCAGGGCGGCGCTCGCTCACGAAAATTTGTTGATGACTCCACGGATTATCCGCCACACTCACCGTCAAGGCATCACGAATACGGCGTCTGGCATGCCAACAGCATGCAACCGGGCTGCCCCGTTCGAAGGATAAAGCGAAGCGGTCGGGCACCGAACGCACCCCGCGCGCGCCAGGACAAGAACGAGATCGCGGACCATCCGGGAGGAACCATATGCGCCAAACCGGTGCGCAAAGCGCCCTGCCTGTCGGCGGGCGTTGGATGCAGTTGCTTGCCGGCGTCATCTGCATGTCGATGATCGCCAATCTCCAGTACGGGTGGACCCTCTTCGTCGAACCCATCGACGACAAACATGGCTGGGGCCGTGCGGCCATCCAGGTAGCCTTCACCATCTTCATCGTCACCGAAACATGGCTGGTGCCCGTCGAGGGCTGGTTCGTGGACCGCTTCGGCCCGCGGATCGTCGTGCTGTTCGGCTCGGTGCTTTGCGCCGCCTCCTGGGCGTTGAACGCGGTGGCCGATTCGTTGCTGCTGCTCTACGTCGCGGCGGCCATCGGCGGCATCGGGGCGGGCGCGGTCTACGGCACCTGCGTCGGCAACGCGCTGAAGTGGTTTCCCGACCGTCGCGGTCTGGCCGCCGGGATCACCGCGGCGGGCTTCGGCGCCGGCTCCGCCCTGACGGTGGTGCCCATCGCCACGATGATCGAGACCTCGGGCTACGAGGCGACCTTCATGGCCTTCGGGCTGGGCCAGGGTCTGGTCGTCTTCGCGCTCGCCTGGCTGCTGGTGGCGCCGCCCTCCGCTCCCCTCACCCGCGGCGGATACGCCGCCCCGCCCGCGCAGCGGCAGTACACGCCGAGCCAGATGGTCCGCACCCCGGTCTTCTGGGTCATGTACGCCATGTTCGTGATGGTGGCCGGCGGCGGGCTGATGGCGACGGCGCAACTCGGCCCGATCGCCCAGGATTTCGGGCTGGCCCATGCGCCGGTCAGCATCCTCGGCCTGACCCTGCCCGCCCTGACCTTCGCCCTGTCCATCGACCGGGTGCTGAACGGGCTGACGCGCCCTTTCTTCGGCTGGGTGTCCGACCACATCGGGCGCGAGAACACCATGTTCATCGCCTTCGCCATCGAGGCGGTGGGCATCGTCGCGCTCAGCCTCTACGGCCGCGACCCGGTGGCGTTCGTGCTGCTGACCGGTCTGGTCTTCTTCGCCTGGGGCGAGATCTACAGCCTGTTCCCGGCCTGCTGCGCCGACACCTTCGGATCGAAGTTCGCGGCGAGCAACGCCGGGCTGCTCTACACCGCCAAGGGCACGGCGGCGCTGCTGATCCCCTTCGCCAACATCATCGCCGACGCGACGGGAAGCTGGCACGCGGTCTTCCTGCTGGCCGCCGGGGTCAACGCGCTGGCCGCCGTGCTGGCGCTGTTCGTCCTGCGCCCGATGCGCAACCGCATGGCGGCGGAGTCGCTGGGCACGCACAGCGGCCGGAGCGTGACGGCCGAAGCGTAACGGCCATGTCCTGACGCTCTCTTCCCCTCCCCCGCCTGGGGAAGGAGCCGAAGCGAGGGGACGCCCGCGAGGGCGTCCCCTTTTCGACTCAGCCGCTACTCCGCCGCCTGTCCCTCCTCCAGGTAGATCTCTCCGCCCTTGGCGCGGAAGCTCTCCGACATCTCGGCCATGCCGGAGTTGGCGTATTCCCGCACCTCCTGCGTGATCTTCATCGAGCAGAACTTCGGCCCGCACATCGAACAGAAATGCGCGACCTTCGCCCCCTCCGCCGGCAGGGTCTGGTCGTGGAAGCGCTCCGCCGTCTCCGGGTCGAGCGACAGGTGGAACTGGTCGCGCCAGCGGAACTCGAAGCGGGCGCGCGACAGGGCGTCGTCGCGTTCCTGGGCGCCGGGATGGCCCTTGGCGAGGTCGGCGGCGTGGGCGGCGATCTTGTAGGTGACCACGCCCACCTTCACGTCGTCGCGGTCCGGCAGCCCCAGATGTTCCTTCGGCGTGACGTAGCAGAGCATCGCCGTGCCGAACCAGCCGATCATGGCGGCGCCGATGGCGCTGGTGATGTGGTCGTAGCCCGGCGCGATGTCCGTGGTCAGCGGCCCGAGCGTGTAGAAGGGCGCCTCGCCGCACAGCGCCAGCTGCTTGTCGACGTTGGCCTTGATCTTGTGCATGGGCACGTGGCCCGGCCCCTCGATCATCACCTGCACGTCGTGCTTCCAGGCGATCTTGGTCAGCTCGCCCAGCGTCTCCAGCTCGGCGAACTGGGCGGCGTCGTTGGCGTCGGCGATGGAGCCGGGGCGCAAGCCGTCACCCAGCGAGAAGGCGACGTCGTACGCCTTCATGATCTCGCAGATCTCCTCGAACCGCTCGTAGAGGAAGCTCTCGCGGTGGTGGGACAGGCACCATTTCGCCATGATCGAGCCGCCGCGCGACACGATGCCGGTGGTGCGCTTGGCGGTCAGCGGGATGTGCGCCAGACGGATGCCGGCGTGGATGGTGAAATAGTCCACCCCCTGCTCCGCCTGCTCGATCAGCGTGTCGCGGAAGATCTCCCAGGTCAGGTCCTCGGCCTTGCCGCCGACCTTCTCCAGCGCCTGATAGATCGGCACGGTGCCGATGGGGACCGGGCTGTTGCGCAGAATCCACTCGCGCGTGGTGTGGATGTTGCGGCCGGTGGACAGGTCCATCACGGTGTCCGCCCCCCAGCGGGTCGACCAGACCATCTTGTCGACCTCCTCCCCCACCGAGGAGGCGACGGCGGAGTTGCCGATGTTCGCGTTGATCTTGGTGAGGAAGTTGCGGCCGATGATCATCGGCTCCGATTCGGGGTGGTTGATGTTGGCCGGGATGATCGCCCGCCCGCGCGCCACCTCGTCGCGGACGAACTCCGGCGTCACGTGATCGGGGATGGAGGCGCCGAAATCGTCACCGTCCCTCGCCGCCGCCTCGGCCAGCCGCTGGCGGCCCAGATTCTCGCGGACGGCGATGTACTCCATCTCCGGCGTGACGATGCCGGCGCGGGCATAGGCCATCTGTGTGACCGCCCGGCCCGGCTTGCCGCGCAGCGGACGGCGCCCGGCGCGGTCGAAGACGGGCACGGCGCGCGCCTCGCCGACGCGCAGCCCGTCGTCCTCCGGACGGACCTCGCGGCCCTCGTAGACCTCCACGTCGCCGCGCGCCTCGATCCAGGAACGGCGCAGCTCCGCCAGACCGCGGCGGATGTCGGTCTGCACGGCGGGGTCGCTGTAAGGGCCGGAGGTGTCGTAGACGCGCACCGGCGGCTCACCGCCGCCGACATGGATGTCGCGCATGGCCACGCGCAGATCGGGGAAGCGCTCCCCCGCCACATGGACCTTGCTGGACGACGGCAGCGGGCCGGTCGTCACGGTGAAAGGGTCGGACGGCGTGGCGTCCTTTGGGGCGGGGGGAAGAGAGTCGGGCATCTGCTTGGATCTCCATCGCACATAGGATCGTTGGAGATCCGGGTGTGACGGAGCGGCAGAACGGACGACCGGAGCGGTCCCCATAATAGGGGTGCGCAATGGGGATGCGCGTGACCGTGGTCCATTTGTTCCTGTCCCTACGCCGGTACGACCCGGATCAGGTTCAAAGGGTTCGGCGCCTTACGGCATCATCTCAGCCCCGTGCTATGGGGCTCCCCTTGGAACGTCGCCATGCTGAACGATCCGCCCCACCCGCGTCAACGCCCATTCGCGGCGAATCCCGCCTCATCAATGCAATTGACGCGATTCTGGTATCCATTATCTGGTATACAAAATCCTATTGCGCAGCCTGAGCCGGCACACTATGCTGCACCACAACAAGAAACAAAGCCCCTCCCGAGTGCCCGGAGCCCGTCCCATGCTCGAATCCCAGATGATCGCCTTCGTCGCCCTGGCCGGCCTTATGGGCCACGGCCTGACCCTGCTGATGCGGGAGGACGACGAGTGGAATTCCGATCCGCAGGACGAGCAGCCGGACGGCCTCTGGTCGTCGGACCGCTTCAACCAGTCCGGCGAAGGCCACAACCGCCCCTTCTTCCTGGAATGAAGAAAGGCCGCCGCGCGGGGTGCGCGCGGCGGCCTTTATCCGAGGCATGGAACCGAAAGTGTGCGGACCGATCAGTGGCCGGTCTGCACCGCCAGCCCCCCCGTACCCTGCTGGGCGGCGAGTTCGGCGTTTCGGGCATGGTGCCGGCGCAGCATTGGCCGCAGGACCGCGATGGCGCAGAAGGCCGCGATGAGGTCCATGGTGGCGCAGATGTAGAGCACGGTCGCCCAGGTGCCGGTGGCTTCCATCAGCAGGTTGCCCAGCGGGACCAGCAGCGCCGCGACGCCCTTGGCGCAGTACAGCACGCCATAGATCTTCGCCGCGTGCTTGGTGCCGAAGGTGTCCGCCGAGGTCGCGCTGAACAGGCTGTACACTTCGCCCCAGGCCAGGAACACCATGCCCGACAGGATCAGGAACATGATCGGGTCGTGGCCGAAGCGGCTGAGCATCAGGATGCCGATGCCTTCGAAGGTGAAGGCGATGAACATCGTCGCTTCACGGCCGATGTGGTCGGAGATGAAGCCGAACAGCGGACGGGAGATGCCGTTCATCACGCGGTCGAGCATCAGCGCGAAGGGCAGAGCCGCCATGGTGATGCCGAACAGGCTGATCGGGGCTTCCTTCACGCCCAGATCGTGGGCGATCACGCCGAGCTGAGCCACCGCCATCAGACCGCCCGACACGGTGCAGATGAACATGAGCATCATGACCCAGAACACCGGCGTCTGCAGCGCTTCCTTCAGCGTGTAGTCACGGCGGGACTGCAGGACCTTGGTCGAGGCCTTGACCTGATCCTTTTGCGGAGCGCGCAGGAAGAAGGCGGCGCAGAAGATAATCGTGCCCTGCACCAGGCCGAACCAGAAGAAGGCCGACTGATAGCCCGACGAGTGGATCATGTTGGCGATCGGCAGGATGGTCAGGGCCGAGCCGGCGCCGTAACCGCCCGCGGTCAGGCCGACGGCGAGGCCGCGCTTGTCCGGGAACCACTTGAGGGCGCTGTTGACGCAGGTGGCGTAGACGCAGCCGACGCCGATGCCGCCGATGGCCGAGCCGACATAGAGCATGCCGAGCGAGCCGGCGTAGCTGTCGACGATCCAGGACAGGCCGGTCATCACGCCGCCGAAGGCGACGATGACGCGGGGGCCGTAACGGTC
>NZ_JAEPIV010000009.1:3508-6758 GCF_016632405.1 Azospirillum aestuarii | reverse complement strand
GATCGAGGCGCGGGTCCAGCCATGGGTGGCCTGGATTTCCGGCACGAACAGCGTCCAGGCATACTGGATGTTGGCCGCGGCCACCATGCAGACGATGCCGACGATGATCTGCATCCAACGCGCGCCTTCGGAGATGGGCGCCTTCGAGCCGCCGGAACTGTTAAAAGCTGGCCTCTGGGATTCTGTCGATCCAACCATCATTCCCTCCCGTGGGATTGCGACGCTTTGATACCGGGCATGAGGGTCCCCTTGGGCGGGCGAGGCGGCGTCCGAGCGAGCGTCCGCATCGCCGCGTCATGGGCGGCCTTGTTCCGTGCCGATGTGAGTCATGGTTCAATGGTGTGCTGGAGAACCGGTCACGCTGTCCCTGCGTTCGTGGCGCTCCAGATACGGCATATGGTATGCCAGGGAAACGATTGTTGGCAACACGAACTTTTGACGCGCCGCGCTTTTCATCCAAAAATTTTTTCGGCCTTCGAAAACCGGACGGCCGGGAGGGTCAGCCCGCCCTGAGGGCGGGACTTGATGGTGTCCTCGCAATCGAACGGACGAGGCGCCGAGCGGCTTCAGGCGGCCGCCGACGCGGCGCGGGACGAGGCCGTGACGGCGAGTGCTGCGATGGCCGCCGCCAAAGGCACGAAGGACACCCAAAGCACCGTGTCCCAGCCGAACGCCGCCAGCAGCCCTCCGGACGCGAAGGACCCCAGCGCCATCGTCCCGAACACGATGAAGTCGTTGAGCGACTGCACCTGCGTCTTCTCCTCCGGACGGTGGCATTCCAGAACGAGCGCGGAGGCCCCGAGGAAGCCGAAGTTCCAGCCGACGCCCAACAGGATCAGGCTCACCCAGAAATGCGCCACGTCGACACCCCCCAGCCCGACCACGGCGGCGGCGGCGATCAGCCCCAGGCCGGCGAACACGATGCGGGACGCGCCGAACCGCTCGACCAGCCGTCCGGTGACGAAGCTTGGGGCGTACATGGCGATGACGTGCCATTGCAGGCCGAGGTTGGACACCTCCTGCGACAGGCCGCACAGCCGCATCGCCAGCGGGGCCGCCGTCATGATGAAGTTCATCAGAAGGTAGGAGACGACTCCGCACAGCACGGCGGTGACGAATCGCGGCTGGCGCGCGATGACGCCGAGCGGCCTCCCACCGGCTGCCTCCGCCGCGGTCGGCATCGGCAGCCGCACACCGACCAGCACCAGGGCGGACAGCGCCGCCACGGCGGCCTGGGCGACAAAGGTCGCCAGGAACAGGTGCGGCGGCCAGACATCCATCGTGATGGTGACGAGCTGCGGTCCGATGACTCCGGCGAACACCCCGCCCGCCATCACGGCCGACATGGCCCGCGGGCGCCGTTCCGGTTCGACGCAATCCGTCGCGGCGAAACGGAAGGACAGGACCACGGCGGCGTAGGCGCCGCCGGGGATCATCGCCGCGCAGAACAGCCAGAAACTCCCCAGAATCACCGCCAGGGCGGACAGCAGCCCGACGAGCACGCCGCACCCCGTCCCCGCCAGGAAGGCGGCACGCCGCCCGTGCCGCCGGGCGATGGCCCCGGCGGGTATGGTGCAGACCGCCATTCCCACGACGAAGACGGAGAGCGGCAGCGTGGCGAACGCCGGGCTGGGCGCCAGCGTGTGCCCGACGATGCCCCCCGTCGCGTAGACGACCACCGCGTTGGCACCGGCCAGCGCCTGCGCGGCCGACAGCCGCAAAACATTCCCCGTCCCATGCGCGTAAGGGCCATGCGCGAGAGAGTTGGTGTCGGCTTGGCTCATGACGGTCCTCGGGACTGGCTCTGTGGCGGTTGCCCCAGGCTTACCGACCCGCCATCATGAATAGAAGTGGTATATTCTCATGATTGGATGAGCCGGAGTCATGGATGCTTGACCGCCAGATTCTCGCGATTCTGCGGGAGGTGGATCGGGCGGGCAGCGTCACCGCCGCCGCCGAACGCCTGAATCTCAGCCAATCGGCGCTGAGCCACACGATGCGCAAGTTCGAGGAGCGCTGCGGGGTCGAAATCTGGACGAAGAAGGGGCGCAGCCTCCGCTTCACCCAGGCCGGCCGGCATCTTCTGGCGCTGGCGCAGCGCCTGCTGCCGCAGTTCGAGCACGCCGAACGGGTTCTCGACGATTTCGCGTCGGGCCGCCGCGGGGCGTTCCGGGTGGGCATGGAATGCCATCCCTGCCAAGCTTGGCTGATGCGGATGACCGCCCGCTATCTCACCCAATGGCCGGACGTGGATTTCGAGGTCCGCACCGCCTTCCGCTTCGATGGCTTGGCGGCATTGCTCGACAACGAGATCGACCTGCTCGTCACGCCCGATCCCATCGAGACCGCCGATGTCCTGTTCACGCCGGTCTTCGACTACGAACTCGTGCTCGTGGTGCATGAGGCGCATCCGCTCGCCACGCGGGGCGTGGCGCAACCCGAAGACCTTCGCGCGGAGGAGTTGGTCACCGTCCCGGTCAGCCTGGAACGGCTGGACGTCTACACCCGCTTCCTCGTCCCCGCCCATTGCCGTCCGCTCCGCCACAAGACCGCGGAGTCGACCGACCTGATGCTCCAGCTCGTCGCCGCCCGGCGCGGGGTCACCGTCCTGCCGGACTGGCTGGTGCGGGAGGGCGGCGCCGGTCTGCCCATCCGCAGTGTGCGGTTGGGAACCGAGGGGATCGGCAAGAGCATTCATCTTGGCGTCCGCCGCGGCGAGGAGTGCGTGGACTACATCGCCGGCTTCCTGGCGCTCGCACGGACAACGGAACAATAGGTAAGGAACGAAAAAAAATGGCCGTGCTGTCGCCAGCACGGCCAGTGATTTCGAGAGGCTCGCATAAATGCAGAGCAACAACCCGCCCGATACAAAGGGTGAAGCACCCTGTGCAAGACAAAGATGACTGGTCATACCATTCGCCGCAACGCTTCTTCGACGGCTTTCCACATTGCGGAAACAGCACCCAGCCCTGCCCTATACACAACAAAGAAGACCGCGCCGTTGCCGGCGCGGCCAGTCACTTCGGGGAAAACACTACAGCGACGAAAACGGATCAGCCCTTGAAGACCTTCAGCATGGTGGAACCCAGGCTGGCGGGGCTGTCGGCGACGGCGATGCCGACCGACTTCATGAAGTCGATCTTGAAGTCGGCGGTATCGTTGCCGCCGGAGATCACCGCGCCGGCATGGCCCATGCGGCGGCCCGGAGGCGCGGTGCGGCCGGCGATGAAGCCGACGACCGGCTTCTTGG
>NZ_JAEPIV010000009.1:3061-3444 GCF_016632405.1 Azospirillum aestuarii | reverse complement strand
TCTCCGGGTCCTTCAGGAACAGCTCCAGGCTGTCCACGAAGTTCGTCCCGTTGACCGGATCGCCGCCGATGCCGATGCAGGTCGTCTGGCCCAGACCCGCCGCGGTGGTCTGCGCCACCGCCTCGTAGGTCAGCGTGCCCGAGCGCGAGACGATGCCGATCTTGCCGCGCTTGTGGATGTGGCCGGGCATGATGCCGATCTTGCACTCGTCGGGCGTGATGATGCCCGGGCAGTTTGGCCCGATCAGCCGGGTCTTGGAGTTGCTCAGAGCGCGCTTGACCCGCACCATGTCGAGCACCGGGATGCCCTCGGTGATGCACACCACCAGCGGGATCTCGGCGTCGATCGCCTCCAGGATGGCATCCGCCGCGAAGGGCGGCGGC
>NZ_JAEPIV010000009.1:0-3012 GCF_016632405.1 Azospirillum aestuarii | reverse complement strand
CTTGCCCGGGGTGACGCCGCCGACCATCTTGGTGCCGTAGGCGATCGCCTGCTCGGAATGGAAGGTGCCCTGGGCTCCGGTGAAGCCCTGGCAGAGCACCTTTGTGTTCTTATCGACGAGAACAGCCATCTTACGCGGCCTCCTTCACGGCCTTGACCACCTTCTCGGCGGCGTCGGCGAGGTTGTCAGCCGACAGGATCGGCAAACCGGACTCAGCAAGGATCTTCTTGCCCAGCTCGACGTTCGTGCCTTCCAGACGGACGACCAGCGGAACGTGGAGCTTTACGTCGCGGGCCGCTGTGACAACGCCTTCGGCGATGACGTCGCAACGCATGATGCCGCCGAAGATGTTGACCAGGATTCCGCTCACATTGGGGTCGGAGAGGATCAGCTTGAAGGCTGCGGTGACGCGCTCCTTGGTGGCACCGCCGCCGACATCGAGGAAGTTGGCCGGCTCGCCGCCGTACAGCTTGATAATGTCCATGGTGCCCATCGCCAGACCGGCGCCGTTGACCATGCAGCCGATGTTTCCGTCCAGCTTGACGTAGTTCAGGTCGTGCTTGGCGGCTTCGACCTCGGCCGGGTCCTCTTCGGCGACGTCGCGCAGCTCGGCCACATTCTTATGGCGGAACAGGGCGTTGTCGTCGAAGGCCATCTTGGCGTCGAGCGCCAGGATCTCGCCCGAGCCGGTGACGATCAGCGGGTTGATCTCGACGATCGCGCAGTCCAGCTCGGTGAAGGCGCGATACATGGCGGTCAGGAACTTCGCCGCCGCACCGACCTGCTTGCCTTCGAGGCCCAGCGCGAAGGCGACCTTGCGGGTGTGATAGCCCTGGATGCCGGTGGCCGGGTCGATGGCGACCTTGACGATCTTCTCCGGCGTGTTGTGGGCGACCTCCTCGATCTCCATGCCGCCTTCGGTGGACGCCATGATGGTGACGCGGCCGGTGGCGCGGTCGACCAGCATGCCGAGGTAGAGCTCGCGCTTGATGTCGGCGCCTTCCTCGACGTAGAGGCGCTTGACCTCGCGGCCTTCCGCCCCGGTCTGCTTGGTGACCAGCACGTGGTTGAGCATCTCGCCGGCGTTCTTGCCGACCTCCTCGATGGACTTGACGACGCGGACGCCGCCCTTGCCCTCGGGGTTGTCCTTGAAGCGGCCGGCGCCGCGGCCGCCCGCGTGGATCTGCGACTTCACGACCCACACCGGGCCGCCCAGCTCGCGGGCGACGGTCTCGGCTTCCTGCGGGGTGTAGGCGACGCCGCCGCGGGGCACCGCGACGCCGTACGTCTTCAGCAGGCCCTTGGCCTGATACTCATGGATGTTCATGGCTGTCTTCGGGTGTTTAAAATGGAAGGGTGCGGGGCGCAGGCCGCCATCGGCGCTGACGCGTCCTGCGCCGGCACCCTGCGTCCTGTGCTGAATATGCGGAGAAATAAGCGGGTGAGCCGATGGCTCGCCGGATGGCCGCGATCACGCCCCCGCTCTTCGGGACGGCGTGCGCCTGCTATCCGTGCTGCATGGAGCGGGCGTCCTGACGGTACGCCCTCGCCACGGCTGTCTTTACTCGGCGGCCATGCGGGGAACGACCAGCCCCAGCGCGCCGCTGTCGCGGACCTCGCCGATGCGCCGCTCGTCGAAGCCGAGCACCTCGCGCAGGATCTCGTCGGTGTGCTCGCCCAACAGCGGCGAGCGCGTGACCTCGGTTGGGCTGTCCGACAGCTTGATCGGGTTGCCGACCGTCAGGTACTTGCCGCGCGTCGGGTGATCGACCTCGACGATGGTGCCGGTCTCGCGCAGCGACTGATCCTCCGCCAGCTCCTTCATCGACAGGATGGGGCCGCAGGGGATGTCGTACGTGTTCAGGATCTCCATGACCTCGAACTTCGTCTTGGTCATGGTCCATTCCTCGACGGTCGCGAAGATGTCCTTCAGGCGCGGCAGGCGCGCGGCGGGCGTCGCGTAATCCGGATCGGTGACCCACTCCGGCTTGCCGATGACGTCGCAGATCTTCGCCCAGACCGGCGCCTGGGTGATGAAGTAGATGTAGGCGTTGGGATCGGTCTCCCACCCCTTGCATTTCAAGATCCAGCCCGGCTGGCCACCGCCCGAGGCGTTGCCGGCGCGCGGCACGGTGTCGCCGAACTCGCCGTTCGGGTACTGCGGGTATTCTTTGAGCGGGCCACGCTCCAGCCGCTGCTGGTCGCGCAGCTTGACGCGGCAGAGGTTCAGCACGGCGTCCTGCATGGCCGCCAGCACCTTCTGGCCGCGCCCGGTCTGGGTGCGCTGGTAGAGCGCCGTCACGATGCCCAGCGCCAGATGCAGGCCGGTGCCGCTGTCGCCGATCTGGGCGCCGGTGACCATCGGCGGGCCGTCGTCGAAGCCGGTCGTCGAGGCCGAGCCGCCGGCGCACTGCGCGACGTTCTCATAGACCTTGCAGTCCTCATAGGGACCGGGGCCGAAGCCCTTGACCGAGGCGACGATGATGCGGGGGTTCAGTTCCTGGATGCGCTCCCAGGTCAGACCCATGCGGTCGAGCACGCCGGGGGCGAAATTCTCGACCATCACGTCGCAGATGCGCACCAGATCCTCCAGGACGCGCTTGCCGTCCGGATTCTTGGTGTCCAGCGTGATGGACCGCTTGTTGTGGTTCAGCATGGTGAAGTAGAGGCTGTCGGCCTCGGGCACGTCGCGCAGCTGACCGCGCGTGATGTCGCCCTCGCCTGGACGCTCGACCTTGATGACGTCGGCGCCGAACCACGCCAGAAGCTGCGTGCAGGTCGGACCCGACTGAACATGGGTAAAGTCCAGAACCCGCACGCCTTCAAGAGCTTTTCCCATCGTCGTTCCTCCCGGTGGTGCTCTGTGTCTGAAAAGGGCGGCCCCGCCCCTCGCTGGCAGGGCCGCCCGGCCTGGAACCGGAGAACCGGCGTCCTTGGTAACGCTTGACCGTTACGTCTTTGGACCCTTGCGGACGGCGCTGGTGGGGTTGAGGCTGCCGATGTTGCCGCTCT
>NZ_JAEPIV010000089.1:0-1466 GCF_016632405.1 Azospirillum aestuarii | reverse complement strand
GCTGGTGCATGTCGATGATCCCGCGCGCCAGGTCCAGCGTGTTCGCCCCCTCGTTCACCAGCAGAGCCTCGGGGCGCTCCTGGATCACCCGGCGCAGCGCGCCCAGTGCCCCGTGGAAGTTCATCGGCGAGGCGTTGCTCATCAGCCGCGGCGCCATCTTGGCGATGTTCGCCTCCTTGCGCGCCGACACAGCCCCCGTCCACTCCGACGGCGGCGGCGTCCAACCCTTCGCCATCCCGGCGGTCAGAGCCGAGACGCACGACCCGATGTCGCCGACCAGCGGCGCCACGATCGCCACGTTGCTGTCCATCTCGCGCGGCTCGATGTCGATCTGGATGAAGGTCTTCGACCCCGGCTCGCCCCAGGTCTTGCCCTTGCCGTGCGACAGCAGCCAGTTCAGACGCGCGCCGACCAGGACCACCACGTCGGCGTCCTTCAGCACCATCGAGCGCGCCGCCCCCGCCGACTGCGGGTGGGTGTCGGGCAGCAGCCCCTTGGCCATGCTCATCGGCAGGAATGGGATGCCGCTCTTCTCGACCAGCTCGCGCACCGCCTCGTCGGCCTGCGCGTAGGCGGCGCCCTTGCCGAGGATGATCAGCGGCCGCTTGGCGCCCTTCAGCACCTCCAGAGCGCGCGCCACCGAGTCCGGCGAGGGCAGCTGCGCCGGGGCGGCGTCGACCACCTTGACCAGCGAGCGGGCGCCCTCGGCGGCGTCCATCACCTGCGAGAACAGCTTGGCCGGCAGGTCGAGGTAGACGCCGCCCGGACGGCCCGACACCGCGGCGCGGATCGCGCGGGCCACGGCGATGCCGATGTCCTGGGCGTGCAGCACGCGGAAGGCCGCCTTGCACAGCGGCTTGGCGATGGCCAGCTGGTCCATCTCCTCGTAGTCGCCCTGCTGGAGATCGACGATCTCGCGCTCCGACGAGCCGGAGATCAGGATCATCGGGAAGCAGTTGGTCGTGGCGTTGGCCAGCGCGGTCAGGCCGTTGAGGAAGCCCGGCGCCGAGACGGTCATGCACACGCCCGGCTTCTTGGTCAGGAAGCCGGCGATCGCCGCGGCGTTGCCGGCGTTCTGCTCGTGGCGGAAGGAGATGACCCGCAGCCCCTCGCCCTGGGCCATGCGCAGCAGGTCGGAAATCGGGATGCCCGGCACGACGTAGAGGTTCTCGATGCCGTTGAGCTTGAGGGCATCGATGACGAGCTGGAAACCATCCGTCAGCGCCGGTTCCGCATCGGTGGCGGCCGTGGCTTGGTTGTTGAGGACTGTGACGGCTGACATAAGGGTTACTCCTCCCCGACTCTTATTCGGTTCACGATCGGTCAATCGAGAAAATCGCAGTGCTGTTCGACATGGCGGGCCAGCCCCAGCGTGTGCTCGCGCACCCGCCGCTCGGCCAGATCGGCGTCGCGCCGGGTCAGGGCGTCGATGATGTCGCGGTGCTCGACGATGGACGTCTCGGCCC
>NZ_JAEPIV010000088.1:0-1533 GCF_016632405.1 Azospirillum aestuarii | reverse complement strand
CGCCTCCTCGTCCTTGTTGATGGCGACGATGACCTTGCTGTCCTTCATGCCGGCGAGGTGCTGGATGGCACCGGAGATGCCGACCGCGATGTACAGCTCGGGCGCCACGATCTTGCCGGTCTGGCCGACCTGATAGTCGTTCGGCACGAAGCCGGCGTCGACCGCCGCGCGGCTGGCGCCGACCGCCGCACCCAGCGTGTCGGCGAGCGCTTCCAGCAGCTTGAAGTTGTCGCCCGACTGCATGCCGCGCCCGCCCGACACGACGATCTTGGCCTGGGTCAGCTCCGGACGCTCCGACTTCGTCAGCTCCTGGCCGACGAACTTGGCGGAACCCGTGTCCCCCGTCCCGGCGATCGTCTCGACCGTGGCCGAGCCGCCGGTGGCGGCGGCCGCCTCGAAGGCGGTGGTGCGCACCGTGACGACCTTGATCGGGTCGGCGGACTTCACCGTGGCGATGGCGTTGCCGGCGTAGATCGGCCGCTCGAACGTGTCGGGCGAGACCACCCCGGTGATGTCGGAGATCGCCGCGACGTCGAGCAGGGCGGCGACCCGCGGCAGCAGGTTCTTGCCCTCCGACGAGGCGGCGGCCAGCACATGGCCATAGCCCTTGGCGAGATTGACGACCAGCGGGGAGACGTTCTCCGGCAGCGGGTGGGCGTAGGCCGCGTCGTCGGCCAGCAGCACCTTGGACACCCCGGCCACCTTGGCGGCGGCCTCGGCGACGGCCTGGGCGCCCTGGCCGGCGACCAGAACGTGGATATCTCCGCCGATCTTGGCGGCGGCGCTGACCGCGTTCAGCGTGGCGGCCTTCAGCGCGGCGTTGTCGTGTTCGGCGATGACGAGAATGGACATGTCAGATCACCCGCGCTTCGTTCTTCAGCTTGTCGACCAGGGCGGCCACGTCGGCGACCTTGACGCCGGCCTTGCGCTTGGCCGGCTCGGCAACCTTGAGCGTGGTCAGGCGCGGCGCCACGTCGACGCCCAGCGCATCCGGCGCCAGCGTCTCGATGGGCTTCTTCTTGGCCTTCATGATGTTGGGCAGCGAGGCGTAGCGCGGCTCGTTGAGGCGCAGGTCGGCGGTGACCACCGCCGGCAGCGTCAGCTGCACCGTCTCCAGGCCGCCGTCGATCTCGCGGGTCACGGTGACCGAGCCCTCGCCCGGCACGACCTTGGAGGCGAAGGTGCCCTGCGGCCAGCCCAGCAAGGCGGCAAGCATCTGGCCGGTCTGGTTGCAGTCGTCGTCGATCGCCTGCTTGCCCAGGATGACCAGAGTTGGTCCTTCCTTCTCGACCAGCGCCTTGAGCACCTTGGCGACGGCCAGCGGCTGCGTCTCGGCGTCGGTCTGCACCAGGATGCCGCGGTCGGCGCCCATGGCGAGCGCGGTGCGCAGCGTCTCCTGCGCCGCCGTCGGGCCGACGGTGACCACGATGACCTCGGTCGCCTTGCCGGCTTCCTTGAGGCGGACGGCCTCCTCGACGGCGATCTCGTCGAAGGGGTTCATGCTCATCTTCACGTTGGCGGTCTCAACGCCGG
>NZ_JAEPIV010000087.1:0-1564 GCF_016632405.1 Azospirillum aestuarii | reverse complement strand
GCGGGTTTTTGCCAGGGGCCGGTCGGTCCACCACGCGTCCAAACGGACGATGTTGAGGGCGACGGCGGTCAGGACGTGCTGCAGGTGGGTCTTGGCCAGTCCGAGATACCGGCATCGCCGCAGGTCGAAGAGTTGCAGGGCTTGGGCCAGCGTTCCTTCGACCCCGGCCCGGGCCGCGTAGCGACGGCGCCATTCCTGCGTTTCCTGCTGGCGGCGCGCGTCTTGAAGCGCTTCATGCTCGGCGCGCGGCCGGAAGGTGAGATTCCGTGGGCTGGCTTTGGCCTGGGTGCAATGCGCCCGCGCCGGGCACGGGGTGCACACCCGGAAGGGGAATTTGACGTGGATGACCGCGTTGCCCCAGCGGTCCGTCTTCGGCACCCAGGATGTGGCGGTCTGGTCCTGCGGACAGGTCACGGTCTGGGCGTCCCAACGGATGGTGAAGGCGCTCAGGTCATAGCCTTGGTGGGTCTTGCTCTGCCAACTGATGTCGGGCCGAACCGGCCCCACGATCTCAATCCCGTGCTCGGTCTGGCTGGCGATCAGCAACGGCGCATCGACGTAGCCGGCATCGAGGAAGTGCACCGCGGGCACCAAGCCGCGCGCCGCCAAGGCCGCGTGAATGGGCGCCGTGCGGTCGATGTCGCTGACCGGCGCCAGCGTGGTCTCGACATGGGTGATCAGGTGGGGCGCTTGGGCATCGCAGGTTTCGCTGAGATGGACCTTGTACCCGACCCAGGTGGCGCTACGCTTGTTGCCGTAGTGCGCCTCCACGTCATAAGGCGAATCATGCCGCTGGCTGGCCGGCGGCAACTCGGTTGCGGTCCGCCAGCGGACCTGGTCCTCTTCGGTGTAGAATTGGTGAACCCAAGTGCGGCGCAGCGCCTGGACCGTCGGTAGGGCGCGCAAGCCGACCGGGGCGTCCGCGGCATAGACGGCGGCGAGGATCTGGTAACCGTCGCGGCCGATCTGCTCCGCCAGAGCCGTGCGGGCGGCCTCCCCCTTGGGCAGCCGATATTCCTCGACCCGGCGGCCATAGCGCTCGAACCAGTCGAGGGTGATCCGGTCGGTCAACCAAGCCGGCGCCGCCTCGGCCAGACTGTTCAACGCGGCCCGCAGCGTCTCGCCGATCGTTTCCAGACGGTTGAGCCCGCGGATAGCGGCCACGACATGAGTGGAATCGGTACGCTGCCGGCCTCCGGCTTTCACCAACCCGGCTATTTTGAGCCGCGTCAGCAAGGCGTCCAACAGCAGCGCCTCCTGTTCCCCGGCGATCAACCGAGCCCGGAATTCGCTGAGCACGGAAAAGTCGAAGCCCGGATCGGTGAGATCCAGGCTGAGAGCGTACTTCCAGTCGATCCGCCCGCGCACGGCGTCGGCGGCCTGCCGGTCGGGCAACCCCTCAAGGAACTGCAGGACCGAAACCAGCGCCAATCGCCACGGCGCGGCCGCCGGCTGGCCCCGCTGGGGGTACAAGGCGGCGAACAGATCGTCTTGATAGATCGTCCCCAGTTCATCGCGGAGACGGAGAACGGCCGTGCCCTTGGGGAAGGCGGCCCGCGCGACG
>NZ_JAEPIV010000086.1:0-1724 GCF_016632405.1 Azospirillum aestuarii | reverse complement strand
GATCTTCGTGAAGAAGTACGCGGCCAAGCATGCCAAAGCCGTCCAGTGCCTGAGCAAGGACCGCTACGCGCTGCTCGCCTTCTACGCCTTCCCCGCCGAGCACTGGGAGCACGTTCGGACCACAAATCCCATTGAGAGCGTGTTCGCCACCGTGCGGCACCGGACCTTCCGAACCAAGGGGGCGCTGTCACAGGAGACCGCCAAGCTGATGGTCTTCAAGCTGATCACCGCCGCGGCAAAAACCTGGCGCCGCCTCCAGGGCGAAAACCTGTTGCCCAAGGTGATCCGCGGCGTCACATTCCGCGACGGCATCGAGGTCACTGAAGCCGCGTCACAGAACGCCGCCTGATCGGCCCGTCACCCAATCTCCCACATAGCTCCAAGCGTCGCCCCAGCCGCTCGTCGGCAAAGTGGCAGCCGGCGAGTTCATCCTCGATCCAGGCGTTGGTTCCTCATCGCAGCTTTCCGTGAGATGCACCTTGTGGCCGACCCAGGAGGTGCTGCGCTTCTTGCCGAAATGCGCTTCGGAATCGTACGGCGATGCGATGAACAAAACCGACGACGGCACACCCTCCGCTTCCGTGCGCCACTGGACACGCGCCTCCGAACGGTAGAACTGCTGGACCCAGACCCGCCGCATCGTCTCGACGGCCGGAATGTGGCGCAGCCAAGCTTCGGCATCGCCGGCATAAATCGCATCGAGCAGCGCGTGCCCATCAGCGCCGATCTGCTCGGCATAGGCTTGGCGGTCGCCCTTGACCGTGGGCAGACGGTGGTCTGTGGCGCGACAATCTGGATGAGGGAGCGCGACGAACAGTATGAGAAGAGCTGGGGTCGCGGTTGAAGTATGATTGTCGCGCGCGGCGGCGGTTTTCAAGCCTCCTGTCGCGGCGCGTCAATCTGGTTGGCGTTGATTGTCGCGCGGGAGGGAGGGCGTCCCGGCCCGTGTTTGCGCTCCAGGGCGGCTCGCCGCCGATAGCTTTCGACGTTCATCTCGAAGATGGTGGCATGGTGGACGAGCCGGTCGATGGCGGCCAGGGTCATGGCCTGATTTGGGAAGATCCGCCCCCACTCGCCGAACGGCTGGTTGGCCGTGATCAACAGCGACCGGCGCTCGTAGCGGGTTCCGATCAGCTCGAAGATGATGCTGGTTTCGGCCTGGTTCGATGCGGCGCCGGGCCCGTTCGGCCATTTCATGCTCGGTGAGCGCGGCGAGGAAGCGGGCGGCCGGCCAGCCCTCCTTGTCGGCGCGGGCGGCGAACTCCGGCCAGATCAGCTTGATCGCGGGCAGGCGCAGGTCGCCCAGCGCCAGCGACAGGCGGGCGGCGTCGATGGGATCGGACGGGCTCATGCGGCGGCTCCCGGGCGGACGGTGCCCAACTCGTCCTAGAGGCTCAGCGGCACCAGCTCGACCACGACGTCGGTGATGGCCGGGGCGGCGGGTTGGAATCGCTCGCGCAAGCCCGGCAGATCGGGCAGCCGGCCGGCCGTCCAGGTCAACGATGGCGTTGATCCCTTTCAGGAAACCAACGCTTGCTGCCTCTCAGCATCACCAAAACTGCGTCAGAGCCCCTTTTCCGCGCCGATCCAGGGTCCCGATCTCAAGCCGATTGACACCAGAAACAAAAAAACCAGCAACCCCTTGGGATTGCTGGCTTGATTTGGTTGCGGGGGCAGGATTTGAACCTGCGACCTTCAGGTTATGAGCCTGACGAGCTACCGGG
>NZ_JAEPIV010000085.1:0-1776 GCF_016632405.1 Azospirillum aestuarii | reverse complement strand
GCACGGACGGCCGGACATCTTCAACACCGATCAGGGCAGCCAGTTCACCAGCCCACGCTTCACCAGGCTCTTGACCGCGGCCGGCATTCGGGTGTCGATGGACGGGCGCGGCCGGTGGATGGACAACGTCTTCATCGAACGGCTGTGGCGATCGATGAAATACGAGTGCGTCTACCTCCACGCCTTCGAAACGGGCAGCGAGGCCAGGGCCGGGATCGGCCGCTGGATCGATTACTACAACGCCGCCCGCCCGCACTCGGCGCTCGGCGGCAGAACCCCGGACAAGGCCTACCAGGGCACATCGGACCGGATCAGATTGGCGGCATGACACGAACCTGAACCAAGCTTATTCCAACCGCAAATCTGTCCGGGAAACGGGGACCAGCTCACCCGCCTGCTCCATGGTGAGCGCTTGTGCATCACCAATGCTGCCAACAGTCGCATTGGCATCACATCACGGTTTGAGACAAAGATCCGAGAGCCATTCCAAGCGGGGCTGCACCCTGGACTTCGGTCGACTTGGGGGGTGGCGGGGCGGGCGTGTATCCAGAAGCCTTGGCTCGTCGGCAACGCGGTCTTTTTCAAATTCACAGTGGCCACGGCATCGACATTGTCGTCCCATGTCGGGGTGGATGATATTGTGTCGCATCAAAATGCAATAAAGTTATTATCATTATATTTTTTGAGAAAGCCACCGTATTTTTTCTGGAAACTTGGATGAGGCGCCCCATATTATTTTCAATCCTTTCAGAAGCGCCAAGAAATTGTCGGCGGACCCGCCGGAACAGGCCCGTCCGTCCGAAATCCGATGGCCCCGTGAGGCCCCATGGCCGCGATGCCTGTCCACTGAACCCCGCTGATCAAACGCCGTGGAGAAGTCCCACCATGCCGCGCCGAATCTTCGAAGCGATGTCCGCCACGGATGCGGTGGTCCTGCCCCCCTCGGCCACGGTCCACGCCGCGGCGGTGGCGATGAAGGAGCGGCGGCAGTGCGTGGTGCTCGCCATGACCGCCGGCCGGTTGGACGGCATCCTCACGGAACAGGACGTGGTTCGCCGCGTCGTCGCCGAGCGGCGGGACCCGGACCGTGTCACCGTGGCCGAAGTCATGACCCGGCATCCGGACACGATCCCCGCTACGGATCTCGCGCTCACAGGGCTGCAGATGATGGAGGACGGGGGTTACCGGCACCTGCCGGTCATCCATGACGGGCGCGTCGTCGGGCTGATTTCGCGCGTCGATTTCGTGGGATCGGAGAAGACCGAACTGGAAACCGAGCGCCAGTGCTGGGAACAGCTCCGGTGATCCCCAACCGGACCACCGTCACATACGGCCCCCAACGGCACCGGCATGGCAAGAACAGGCAAGGCAAGACCGGACGGACGCGCAGCCACACCGGCGAAGCGGAAGGGATGAAGCATGGGACACGCGCACTATCTCGTCGCGCAACGCGGAACCGGCTGGTTCATCCTTCTGGAGAAGAAACGGTACGGTCCCTTCCTGAGCGGGCGGAACGGCGCTCTGACCGCCGCTGTGCAGGCCGCGCATCAAGCCGGCAAGGACGGTCACGACGCCCGCGTGTCGTTGCGCGCCGTGGACGGCATCGCGCGGACCGTCTGGTGCTTCGGGGTTGACGGCTATCCCCCATGCTGGGTGGAGCCGTTGCGGATCGTGGCGCCGAAACCGCGTCCCAAGCGGCCGCGCCCGGCGGCGCTAGCCCGGATAATTCACCGAAGCTGAAGCTGGGGGTGGCGGGCGCGAGGTTAAGCCGCTGAG
>NZ_JAEPIV010000084.1:0-1864 GCF_016632405.1 Azospirillum aestuarii | reverse complement strand
CACTGAAGCCGCGTCACAGAACGCCGCCTGATCGGCCCGTCACCCAATCTCCAACATAGCTCTGCCGGCATTGCCGGTGATCGAGCGCACCGGCGCCGCTGGGCGCGCCCGTGCCCGCAAGCGGACGGTGGATGCTCTGCTTGCCGGCCTCACCGACGAGCAACTGGCCGAACTCGACCGTCTGCCGGTGGTCGATCCTGACCTCGGCGGGACTCCTCTTTCCTGGTTGAAGGCGATGCCGAGCGCGCCGAAAGCCGGACATGTCCGTGACCTGCTCGACAAGCTTCAGGTCGTCCGCGCCATTGGGATCGCATCCGATATCGACACTCGCATTCCCGAAGTCCGGTTCCGCCAGTTCGTCCGGGAAGGTCAGGCATCGCCCGCCTATCTGCTCGGCCGCTACACCGCTCAACGGCGGCGAGCAACCCTGGTTGCCGTGCTGTTCGATCTGGAATCCCGATTGATCGACGCCGTGCTCGACATGGCCGACCGGCTGATCGGTGGCGCATTCACACGGGGCAAGCACGCCAAGGAAAAGACCTACGCCGCTACCACACGCGATGTCGGCCGCCTGATGCGGCTCTTCCATGACACCATCGAGGCGCTCGCCGTAGCCCAGGACAGCGACCGTGATGCTTTTGCCGTCGTCGACGAGAGCGTCGGCTGGGCGAAGCTGTTGCGTGCCCGCCCCGAAGTGGCCAGCCTTGCCGATTTGGCGGAGGAGAATCCCCTTGTCCGTGCCGCCGACCGCTACATCACGATCCGGAAGTTCCTCCCGGCTCTGCTCGAAGCTCTCACCTTCAAGGCAGCCAGGGACAACGACCCGCTGCTCGCAGCGGTCGCGCTGCTGCGCGATCTCAACCAGTCCGGAAAGCGCGACGTACCGGCGGACGCACCGATGCCTTTCCGCAAGGAGTGGCGACGGCTGGTCGTCGATGGCGGGAAACCCAATCGCCGGCTGTACGAGATGGCGGTGGTCGCCACTCTGCGCAACAAACTCCGCTCCGGCGATGTCTGGGTCGAACGGTCCTCCAACTATCGCCGTTTCGACAGCTATCTGCTGCCGACCATAGCCGTCGCGCCGGTCCTGTCGGAGTTGGGGTTACCTGACACAGCCGATGCCTGGATAGCAATGCGCGGTCAGGAACTCGATGAGCGGCTGAAGCGCTTCGCTCTGCGGCTCCGGCGTAGCCAACTTGATGGGGTCGAACTCCGCGACGATCGGTTGCACATCACGCCGCTGAGGGCGACAACGCCTGTGGAGGCGACTGTCCTGGCCGGCCGCCTCGACGCTTTGCTGCCGCGCGTGCGCATCACCGAACTGCTGCATGAGGTCAACCGCGCGACGGGCTTCGCGGCGGCGTTCACGAACCTGCGCACCGGCGAGCCCTGCGCCAACGAGAACGCGCTGCTCGCCGCCATCCTCGCCGACGGCACCAATCTGGGCTTGGCACGCATGGCGGACGCCAGCCAAGGCGTGACCCGCGACCAGCTGGTGTGGACCGCCGATGCCTACATCCGTCCCGAAACCTACCGGGCGGCCCTGGCCCGGATCATCGAGGCGCAGCACCGCTTACCGATCGCCGCTTTGTGGGGGAGTGGAACGACGTCCTCATCGGATGGACAATTCTTCCGCTCGGGAAAACGGGGGAACGTCGCCGGCGAAGTAAACGCCCGCTATGGCGTCGATCCTGGCTTCAGCTTCTACACTCATGTCTCCGATCAGCATGGCCCCTACTATGTCCAGGTCATTTCGGCCGCGACCCACGAGGCGCCTTATGTGCTCGATGGGCTGCTCCACAGAGCTATGTTGGAGATTGGGTGACGGGCCGATCAGGCGGCGTTCTGTGACGCGGCTTCAGTG
>NZ_JAEPIV010000083.1:0-1938 GCF_016632405.1 Azospirillum aestuarii | reverse complement strand
GCGGGCGCGACGCTCCCACTGGAAACGCCGCACCCAAACCGATAAAGACCAGCTGTAGTACTAAACGGGCGCAGGCGCCCCCTCGTGCTGCAGAAGTGTAGTGAACAATGCCGCCACCATCGCGTCGCTCATACCGTTGCCAGCAGCAGCTGCGTCAACTTTCAGCTCAGCGGTTTCACCCACCTCTGGAAGGCGCCGGATCGCCCCCTCAAGCATTGAGAAGGTTGACTGCCACTCGAAACCCGTCCCAATGGAGGCGCCACCCAAGACCGCTGTCAGGGACATAACCTCGCGGCACGACCTGCAGCGGATAACTTCCAATGGGAATGCGGAGGCAATGTAACGTTTGAATGCCTGTGTGTATCTCTCGTGGTCGTCAAAGGCCCACCGCTCTGGAAGCTTTGTGGCAAGAGTCCGAATCTCGAGAAAGTCCGAAGCCCGTACGGAGCGAAAAAGTGCACCAAGCACTCCGATCTTAACGGACTGAAAAAGATTGTCCCAGCTCCCATCAAAATGCGGACGACCGTCGAAAAGAACGTAAAGCAATTCCACAGCGTTGGGGATGTTCGGCCGCCATCCATCCGACCAGACCTCAAGCATTTGGCCGATCGCCTGCTGTAGCAGGGAAATGTTGCCCTGACTGCCGAGGGCTACCAACACTTTTGCCACGAACGCAGCCCTAGCCTCAGGACCTATGTCAACTGGCGAGCGGCCGCGTGCCCCTGGGAGACGATACGGGTGAAGCAGGGTCCGCGCTAGCGCTTCAACCAGTACAGGGGCTCCGTCGCCGTGGATGTACGTTCGGAGCGGACTGGAACGTTTGGCTTCCGCGAGCGCCCAAATCTGAGTGAGTTGTGCCACCAAACGTGCTGTCAGCAGCAAGTCTCTGGCGTTGTCTATCGCGCCCGAAAGCTTGCCACCGATGAACTCCTTAATGGAGGGATTCAGGAAGGTGACGGTGCCTTGGTGTACCGTAGTCAAGCTATTGTCTAAGCTGCGGAGCGCCTCGTCGAACGCCCCCTCCCGCCGCTCTGAAGGGGAGCGGCGAAGTTCCTGAAGCGGTTCCCATACGCGCCGCAGATCTGTCACTCGCGCCTCGCCTCCGAGTGAATACAAGGCGAGCAGTAGACATCGGGCGCTTTCGGATACTTGGTTGCGATAGGTGTCTTCCCAACAGGCCGCGGGATCATCGAAGGCGGCTTCCAGATGGTCGGGGTAGTCCTTCGGGGAGACGCCCTTCAAACGTTTGAAATCTGTGACCCACTCGACGACACGCGGCGAAAAGTTTCGGTGCTTAACGGCGCCCACCAGCTTCGCCGGCGCCGTAACCAGAGCTACAACGTGTTCCTGGGGCAACGACCCGAAGTAGAGGTGATTATAGAGGATTCTGGCACGCTGCTCGTCTTCAAGGTCTTCGAGAGCCATGCGGTAGTATAAATTGGGCACTCCGCTATACGCGAGGCGTCCTGACGACATCAGTGCGTCTTGTAGAATGTGCTCTCGTGTTGTCAGCAGAAACCTCGATCCGGCATCCCGGACAGCCTCGATGAAGTCGACGAGATCGCCATCTTCGTTTCTTTCAGCAAAAGGAGAGCGATCACCGATGAACGTCGCGCCGAGGAAGTCATCGTACCAGAATACTTGGCGCGTCCTTGGACGGAATCTTGCTATACCGTCCCGAACTTCACGTCGGATGGCAACGGGTTCGAAACCCTCAGCCACACTGTCCAGCATCAACATGTTTGCAAGCGTCGTTTTGCCGACCCCAGGGGGGCCGGAGATGAGAACGGCGCCGCAATCAGCGAGCTGCGCTCGTGCCATGTAGAAGTGTTTTGTGCGCACATAGCGTGGGGAATCCCGAGTAATGCGCGCCATTAGCCCGGATCATTCATCAGCGTTTTGGAAGGGCTGCCCGAAGGCGCGTCGATGGGTGGCGCC
>NZ_JAEPIV010000082.1:0-1986 GCF_016632405.1 Azospirillum aestuarii | reverse complement strand
CGAAAAGCAGGCGCCGGACACCAGCCCGACATAGCCCGTACCGATCATCGCAATCCGCATGGAGCTTTGTCTCGCGTTCTTGGATATAGTCTGAATGTTGCTGATGGCATAGCACAGGATGGAATCGGGCGTCATCTCTGATGGTCCGAACTGCAAAGTGCAGAACATTTCCGGATGTGAAGGCTGCGCCTATACCCGTAGAGAGGGCGGCTGGAAAGGCAGCGAGAGGGTGATTGCTCACCGAGCTGGCTGAACGCCTGATGGCGCCTGGGCAGTCTGGGCATTGGAGGTGTCTGGTGATCGGGTGTTGCGCGGCACCTCGGGATATGAGTCAACGTCTCCATGACGGTTCCGCCGCGCTATCGCCTCAGTGACGCCGAGAAGGACGCCCTGCTGATCGAGCAGGCGGCGCTGATCGAGCGCCTGGCGGCGCGGGTGGCCGAACTGGAAGCCTTGGTCGGCAAGCCGAAGAAGACCTCGGCGAACTCGCACATCCCGCCCTCGCCGGATGGCCCCGAGGGCAAGGCCGGCAAGGCGAAGCGACGCCGTAAAGCACGGCCATCACGTCCCGGCGTCGCGCGGCCGCTCGCGTCTGATCCCGATCGCACCGAGCGCCGTCTTGCCGAGAGCTGCCCGCATTGCCAGACGGTGCTCTTGCCAGCCCCGCAGCGTTGCCGGTTCCGCTACGACCACATTGATCTGCCGGAGGTCCGCCCGGTGGTGACACGGGTCGAACTGTTCGGCGGCCGCTGCAGACAGTGCGGGCGGCGCTATCGGGCTGAACCGCCTGCTACCATGCCGCCGGGAACGCCATTCGGTCCGGGTATCCGCTCGCTGCTGGCCTACCTGCACCACAGCCATCATGTCGGCTTCGAGCGGCTGTCGCGCCTGCTGAAGGAGGTGTTCGGGCTGACCATCTCCGAAGGCGCCATCGCCAAGGCCTTCCGCCGCATGGGCGCGGCGCTCGACACCGCCTGCGCAGCGATCAAGACCAAGCTCCTGACCGCCCCCGTCATCGCCTCGGACGAGACCACGACACGGGGCAATGGCGTGACCCACTGGCAGTGGGTGCTCCAGTCCGATGAGGCTGTGCTGCACACCATTGCCGCCAGCCGGGGCCGGGCGGTGGCCGCCGCAGTCTTGGGCGACCACCAGCCCGAGGTGTGGGTCTCCGACCGCTACGCCGGCCAGCAGGAGCTGGGGCAAGTGCACCAAGTCTGCCTGGCTCACGTCTTGCGCGACGTGCAGTACGCCATCGACTGCGGCGACAGCGTGGTGGCTCCGAAACTCCGCGATCACCTGCGTTGGCCATCCGTGTCGGCAAGCGAAGACCGGAGTTGAAGGACAGCACACTCGCCGCCTACGCCGCCAAAGCCGAGCGCCGCCTCGATGCCCTGCTCGGTGTCCCCGCTGCCCATCCGGCCGGCCGCGAGTTGCAGCGCCAAATCAAGGCGTGGCGCGGCAAGTTCTTTGTCTTCCTCAGCGACCGCCGCGTACCGCCGACCAACAACGCCAGTGAGCAGGAAATCCGCCCCTCCGTGATCTTCCGCAAGGTGACCAACGGCTTCCGATCTGACTGGGGCCCGGGCATCCATGCCGGCTATCGCTCGGTCACCGGAACCGCACGCCGACAGGGTCAGTCCGCCTGGACCGCCACCAAGGCCCTCATCGGCGGAACCTTCGCCGTCGCTTGACCGCTCATCAGCCGCCAGCTGGGTGAGTAATTACGCGAGAGGCTTGTGTATCGAGTCGCGCAACCCAGGAGCCGTGAACTCACTGCCTATGTCGTAGAATCGGCACGTGACTCTAATAAAGCGTACTTTCCACTGTTTGGCTCTTGCCAAATTTCAGCATCTGCGCCTGCTAGTTGGCGTCTGTGGCACAGATAGCCAGCGATAAACGATCCTTTACGCCCAGAGAGACCATGACCGGAATCCGTAGCTACAATCGGCGCGTCCTGGTGACCGGCGGCGCCGGCTTCCTTGG
>NZ_JAEPIV010000081.1:0-2176 GCF_016632405.1 Azospirillum aestuarii | reverse complement strand
TCTTCTGAAGGACGGCAACCACGCTCTTGACCGCGTCACCCGAAGCATGGCCGAGCGCAACGCCGCCTACGGCACTTATCTGCACAACCAGGGCAACCACGCCCAGGCGCACAGCTATCTCGACTTCGCCATCGGCCAAGCGGCTTCCGGCTATCACAGCTGATACCGCTCAACACCGGTGCGCTGGGTCCCCGATGGATTGCACCGGGGATCCAGCCGTCGTCTTCCAATCATGGTGCATCTGAGCGAGCGTAGGCACCAAATCCTGCTTGAGCGCCGGCGGCGAGACAGCCCGACTGCATTAGAAGACCGGTCGCAGACCTGTGTAACGGCCCCTTTTGAGGGACGGTCCGGGCGCCTACCATGCTCCGGTCGTCCGTTCTCATGCACCCATGGATCACCCTGCTTGGGATGCCGCAAAACCGATGAGAAAAACGGGAACAAGACACCGCCGATGTCGGCGTGGCGTCCTCCCGCCACGTATGGCGTTCACGTCCAAACCATATCGATTTACCCGCTTGATCCAGCCCTCGAAACGGACATCGAGCGCTAAATCGGCAGACTGGATCGTTTGAGGGCGCCTTCCGTCAGTGCGCCAGCAGATGCTGCATTAGGTATGACATGAACGATTTCCTCCTTCAGGACCGCATCCACCAGCTGAGCCATTGGATCATCACGGCTGTCTTTCCCAGTCCGTACCTGTGGATGCACGTTGTTGTCCATATCGTCCTCGTAGCGACGCCACTGGCATTTCTTGCCCTGGTGACGGCTTGGGGGCTCGGTGCAGTCCGGCAGCGCCTGCCCGGCTCTCAGAAGGAAAGTTCGCGGGATGTTGTGTCGCCATTTCCACCCAGTCTGTTCCTGTACATCCTCAAACACACCAGAAAAAACCAAGCCACCATTCTCGCGGCCGCTCTGTTGTCTCTGCCTCTCCTTTACGCGATACTTGAGCTCCCAAAGCAAATAATAAATAAAGCACTGAACGCTGAAGGAGACACTTCAAAAATATTCGGGGTCGATATATCAAATTATGAACTTCTATTTGCTCTTTGCATGCTTTATCTCGGCGCCGTTCTGACAAATGGGGCGTTAAAATACATCATCAGCTTGCTTCAGGGAGGTCTGGCTGAAGGGATGATGCGCCGCATGCGCTTTGCCGCGTTCCGAGCCTGGGCTCGGGGCAAGACGCCATGTGACCACGCCCTGGTTATTCCGATGCTGGTGCAGGAAGTTGAGCCGATCGCCGGCTTCACCGGCGATATCTTCCAGGTTCCTGTGCTCCAGGGAGGGACGTTTTTGACGATCCTCGCCTTCATGATCGCCCAGGACCCAGTGTTGGGAGCTGCTGCCCTAACACTGGTTCCGCTTCAGATCGCCCTTGTACCCCGCCTGCAACGCCGGGTCAGCGCCCTGGCGCGCCAACGGTCGCGAGAATTGCGCTCGTTTGGTGCGGCAGTGGCCGATGCGTCCCCACACCACCGGATCAACCGGTCACCCCCGGTGCTGGCCGTTGCACAGTCACTAAAGCGCGTGCAGGCGATCCGGCTCGACATCTATCGGCGAAAATTCTTCATCAAAGGACTTAACAACTTCATCGCTCATCTTACCCCGTTCTTCTTTTACACAATCGGCGGCTACTTGGTGATCGAGGGACGTCTCTCTCTGGGAGCCCTCGTGGCGGTTCTGGCCGCTCACAAGGATATGTCAGGACCGCTTCGCGAACTCCTTAACTATTATCAGACCTTGGATGACGTCCGGGTCAGGTATGAGGATATTCGCCGCTTTCTGGGGGACCAGGCTGAGCCCCCTTCGTCGAGTACGTTGGGCACCCCGGTCGGTGGCACAGGGTCTGTTGCGGGTCCCTCGACACCGATGAACCAAGGGGCGTCCAACATAACGTCCACCCTATCGCCATAGGGCGGCCATCGTCATGGCTCTGATCGGCATCTGACACTGATGGTTGGTTCAGCTCACCGGCATCCTGATCGCCATGGCCGAAGGCGACTTGGCCGACGTCAGCGCGCTCGAATGCCCACTGCAAGCTATCGCGCCAACGCTGTGGCATTGCGCTAACCGCCTGCATCGTGTCCTGGGATGCACACCGGCTTCGAAGGCGCTCTGCAACACTTCGTTACACTTCCTGCCCATCTTCGAAACACGGCGGGGCGTAGAACGG
>NZ_JAEPIV010000080.1:0-2411 GCF_016632405.1 Azospirillum aestuarii | reverse complement strand
CCGCTAGTAGTGGCGAGCGAACGCGGACCAGGCCAGTCATTCAGTCTACATAACCGGAACCGTCTGGAAAGGCGGGCCAGAGCGGGTGATAGCCCCGTACGGGTAAACCGGACTGAATGCTCGAGTAGGGCGGGGCACGTGAAACCCTGTCCGAACATGGGGGGACCACCCTCCAAGCCTAAGTACTCCTCAGTGACCGATAGTGCACCAGTACCGTGAGGGAAAGGTGAAAAGCACCCCGACGAGGGGAGTGAAACAGTTCCTGAAACCGGATGCCTACAAGCAGTCGGAGCCGCCTTGCGCGGTGACGGCGTACCTTTTGTATAATGGGTCAGCGACTTACAGTAAGCAGCGAGCTTAAGGCGATAGCCGGAGGCGCAGCGAAAGCGAGTCTGAACAGGGCGCTTGAGTTGCTTGCTGTAGACCCGAAACCCGGTGATCTAGCCATGGGCAGGTTGAAGGTGCGGTAACACGCACTGGAGGACCGAACTCACGCCTGTTGAAAAAGTCGGAGATGACCTGTGGCTAGGGGTGAAAGGCCAATCAAACCGGGAAATAGCTGGTTCTCCGCGAAAGCTATTTAGGTAGCGCGTCGGGCGATTGCCCACGGGGGTAGAGCACTGGATGGGCTAGGGGGCCTCGCGGCTTACCAAACCTAACCAAACTCCGAATACCGTGGAGCACAGCCCGGCAGACAGACGGTGGGTGCTAAGGTCCATCGTCGAGAGGGAAACAGCCCAGACCGCCAGCTAAGGTCCCCAAATCACGGCTAAGTGGGAAAGGATGTGGGAAGGCCATGACAACCAGGAGGTTGGCTTAGAAGCAGCCATCCTTTAAAGAAAGCGTAATAGCTCACTGGTCTAGTTAAGCCGGCCTGCGCCGAAAATGTATCGGGGCTCAAGCCGTGTACCGAAGCTGCGGATGTGTCTTTGACACGTGGTAGCGGAGCGTTCCGTAAGCCTGCGAAGGGTGTCCGTGAGGCCGCCTGGAGGTATCGGAAGTGAGAATGCTGACATGAGTAGCGACAAACAGTGTGAGAAACACTGTCGCCGAAAGTCCAAGGGTTCCTGCGCAAGGTTAATCCACGCAGGGTGAGCCGGCCCCTAAGGCGAGGCCGAAAGGCGTAGTCGATGGGAACCACGTTAATATTCGTGGGCCAGCGGGTGTGTGACGAATGGGAAAGCGTGTCGGGCCTTATCGGATTGGCCCGGCTGGGGACCCGTTCCAGGAAACAGCCCCCGCATCAGACCGTACCCCAAACCGACACAGGTGGACTGGTAGAGTATACCCAGGCGCTTGAGAGAATGGTGTTGAAGGAACTCGGCAAATTGCCCTCGTAACTTCGGAAGAAGAGGGCCCCGTCGCGGCGCAAGCCGTGGCGGGGGGCACAGACCAGGGGGTGGCGACTGTTTACTAAAAACACAGGGCTCTGCGAAGCCGTACAAGGCGACGTATAGGGTCTGACGCCTGCCCGGTGCCGGAAGGTTAAGAGGAGGGGTTCACGCTCCGAATTGAAGCCCCGGTAAACGGCGGCCGTAACTATAACGGTCCTAAGGTAGCGAAATTCCTTGTCGGGTAAGTTCCGACCTGCACGAATGGCGTAACGACTTCCCCGCTGTCTCCAACACCAACTCAGCGAAATTGAACTCTCCGTGAAGATGCGGAGTACCCGCGGTCAGACGGAAAGACCCCGTGCACCTTTACTACAGCTTTGCAGTGGTGCTAGGGATCTCATGTGTAGGATAGGTGGGAGGCTAGGAAGCATGGGCGCCAGCTCGTGTGGAGCCACCCTTGAAATACCACCCTTGAGGTCTCTGGCATCTAACCGCGCTCCGTCGATCCGGAGCCGGGACCCTGCATGGCGGGTAGTTTGACTGGGGCGGTCGCCTCCCAAAGTGTAACGGAGGCGCGCGATGGTGGGCTCAGAGCGGTCGGAAATCGCTCGACGAGTGCAATGGCATAAGCCCGCCTGACTGCAAGACAGACAAGTCGAGCAGAGACGAAAGTCGGCCATAGTGATCCGGTGGTCCCACGTGGACGGGCCATCGCTCAACGGATAAAAGGTACGCCGGGGATAACAGGCTGATGACTCCCAAGAGTCCATATCGACGGAGTCGTTTGGCACCTCGATGTCGGCTCATCACATCCTGGGGCTGGAGCAGGTCCCAAGGGTTCGGCTGTTCGCCGATTAAAGTGGTACGTGAGCTGGGTTTAGAACGTCGTGAGACAGTTCGGTCCCTATCTGCCGTGGGTGTCGGAGTTTTGCGAGGATCTGTCCCTAGTACGAGAGGACCGGGATGGACATACCTCTGGTGCACCGGTTGTCACGCCAGTGGCATGGCCGGGTAGCTAAGTATGGACGGGATAACCGCTGAAAGCATCTAAGCGGGAAACCCACCTCAAAACCAGAA
>NZ_JAEPIV010000008.1:141222-212822 GCF_016632405.1 Azospirillum aestuarii | reverse complement strand
GCCAGTCCCTTCCGGAACCGGTCCGCGGCCAACGGTCAAAACCGCCGCCTGCGCATCCCTTCTCGATTTTCATGATCAACAATGTCAAAGATCCATCGCCCGGCGAACCACACAAGACAACGCCCGGCGAACTGGCCGTGGACATCATCGAGTATTTGAAGGCCGGAGAGGCACAAACGATCGTTCGTGCCGGCGGAGGATCAATCTAGCGCTTACGGCCGAGGGCGTCAAGCCCTTTGTTTCGTATTCACCGAACCGCCTAGGCCGCCTGGGGCGGAAAACGGATCGGTCAGCGCCCTGACCTCCACCCCTCCAGTCTTTCGGGGCGCCCCCTCCGGACCGCGTCCGGCGAGGGAGGCGCTGTATAGGGCAGCGCCCGCCGCCGATCCAGCAAAAAGGCTCGCCCAACGACAGATTCGACTCTGAAAGGGCAACGACGGCGTGGTGTGGCGGCGGCTGGACAGGCCCCATGCCGGACCATTATGGTTTTATCTCGAAACCGCAGGCACAGGGGAGCCGGCATGCGCCCAAGCGCGCGCGCGACCGCCGAGGTTATGGCGCAGGTTCTGCGGACGACCGCCAGCCTGGCCTTCACGGATGGGCTGAACCCGGCCCAATGGGCGGCGCTGCGTTACTTCGCCCAGGCGAACGCGAGCGCCCGCAACGTCGTGGCCTTCGCCCGCCATCACGGGACGACCAAGGGCACGGCCAGCCAGACCATCGCGGCCCTTCTGAAAAAAGATCTGCTGGAGCGCCACCCCAGCGAGACCGACCGCCGCTCCATCCGGTTGACCCTCACGGCGCAGGGGCGGAGCATGCTCGCCAACGATCCGCTGAACGAGTTGGTCGCCGCCATCGACGGTTTGGCGCCGGCCCAGCACGGCGCGCTGGCCGCGGGGCTGGACGAGCTGTTGCGCTCGCTGCTGTCCCGCCGCGCCGAGGGCGGAGCGCGCGCCGGGGACTCGCTGGGCTCCTCTCACAACGCCGACCGCAACGGCGCCGCGGCGGACTGAACCGCCCGCGCCGCCCGCACTTCACGCCATCGCATTGTTGGGAGCGACGGAGCCCATGGCCAGAATTCTGGTGATCGACGACGTTCCGGCCTTCACGGCGCTGCTGCGCATGATACTGGAGACGCTGGGCCACCAGGTGACGGAGGCCAATGACGGCCTGTCCGGCCTGTCCATGCTGGAACGCGAGCCCTTCGACCTTGCCATCGTCGACATGATGATGCCCGGCCTGGACGGGATCGAGCTGATCCGCCGCCTGCGCGCCCGCGACGCCCCCCAGGTTCCAAGCATCATTGCCATGTCCGGCGGCACGGACGACTTTCCGGCGGCCTTCTCGCTGAACCTGTCGGCCATGCACGGCGCCGACCGCATGCTGTACAAGCCCTTCGACAACAGCGAGCTTGCCAGCGCCGTGGACGAGCTGTTGGCCGCACGCGCCGTCTGACGCCGCGGCAGCGCCGCCACTGGGCGATCTTTTTTGCCCGCCCCGGGACTTTTTTTCGCATTCCGATCTTTCGCGCACCCGCTGCGCTTGCGGCGGTGATGTTTGCACCGCATACAGACGCCGTCCCGGACGGCCGGCATCCGGCCCGACCCAGCCAGCGCGCGGCCATGCACGATCCCAAACTGCTCTTCGACGTCCTGTTCCTGCTGCTGGCGGCGGTGGTGATCGTCCCCTTGTTCCAGGCTCTGCGCATCCCGGCGGTGCTCGGCTATCTGGTGGGTGGGGCGCTGCTCGGTCCGCACACGCCGGGGCCGGTGGTGGACATGGCGCTTCCCCAGGTCCTGTCCGAATTCGGGGTGGTCTTCCTCCTCTTCGCCATCGGGCTGGAACTGCCGCTGTCGCGCCTGCGGGCGATGCGGCGCTACATCTTCGGGCTGGGGCTGATGCAGGTCGTCCTGACCAGCGCCGCCATCGCCGCCGTCGCCTACGCGCTGGGCGAGGGCATGGCGGCAGCGCTGGTGATCGGCGGCATGCTGGCCTTCTCGTCCACCGCCACGGTGCTGAAGCTGCTGGTCGAGCGCGGGGAGACGGTGGCGCGCTTCGGGCGCGTGTCGGTCGCCGTGCTGATCTTCCAGGATCTGGCCGTCGTGCCGCTGCTGACCCTGCTGCCGCTGCTGGCCGGCGGCGACACCAGCATCCCCTGGGCGCTCGCCCTGGCCGGGGTCAAGGCCGTCGCGGCGATCGGCGCCATCATGCTGCTGGGCCGCTTCGTGGTGCGCCCGGTCTATCACTTCGTGGCCTCGGCCAAGAGTCCGGAGGTCTTCACGGCGACCAATCTGCTGGTCGTCCTGGCGGTCGCCGGGCTGACGGCGGAGGCCGGCATGTCGATGGCGCTGGGTGCCTTCCTGGCCGGCATGCTGATGGCCGACACCGCCTACCGCCATCAGGTGGAGGCCGACATCGAACCGTTCCGCGGCCTGCTGCTCGGCCTGTTCTTCATGACGGTGGGCATGACGCTCGACCTGCCGGCCATGCTCCGGCGCGCCGACGACATCCTGATGGTGACCGCGGCGCTGCTGGTCGGGAAGAGCATCCTGCTGTTCCTGCTCTGCCGCCTGTCGGGGCTCGGGCTGGCGACCTCGCTGCGCATCGGTCTGCTGCTGTCGCAGGGCGGCGAGTTCGCCTTCGTGCTGATCGGCAAGGCGACGCGGCTGGCGGTGCTGGAGGACGAGACGGGGCTGCTGCTGTCCTCCTGCGTGGCGCTCAGCATGGCGGTGACGCCGCTGGTCGGCGCCGTCGCCCAGCGGCTGGCCCAGAGGGTCGAGGCCCGCTACGGCGCCGAGGCTTTCGGGGTGGAGACCAGCGACATCACCGGCCATGTGCTGATCGCCGGCTATGGCCGGGTCGGGCGCGCCGTCGCCCGGCTGCTGCGCACCCACGACATTCCCTACGTCGCGCTGGACCTCGACCCGCAGCGGGTGGCGGCGGCGCGGGCCGAGGGGCTGCCGGTCTATTACGGCGATTCCAGCCAGATCGGCGTGCTGCGCGCCGCCGGTATCGAGCGGGCGCGGGCCGCGGTCATCACCGTCAACCGCCCTGACATGGCGGAGCGCGCCGTCGAGGCCATCCGCCGGGCCGCCCCGCGCCTCGCCATCGCCGCCCGCGCCCACGACCTGGAGCGCGGCGCGCGGCTGAAGAAGGCCGGGGCCAGCGCCGTGGTGCCGGAAACGCTGGAGGCCAGCCTGCAACTGGCCAGCCTCGTGCTGCGCAACGCCGGGGTGGACGCCGAGACCATCGACCAGAGCCTGAAGAGCGTCCGCGACCGCGGCTATGACGCGCTCAGCGAGCCCGCCGACCAGAAAGACTGAGCGGTTGCGTCAGCGCTCCACCCGCCACAGGTCGAACACGGTGCCGCGGTAAACCTCCTCCGCGCCCGGCGGCGGTTTCAGCCCGGCCGCGTGGAAGACGTTGGAGAACATCACCAGCACGTAATCGTACTTGTCCCGCCAGCCGATGTAATGCGGGCAGGGCTCGACATGGTCGCGCAGGGTCGCCTCTTCGGGACGGGAGAGCAGGCGCACATCCACCGGAACCCCCTCGTAGATCGCCATGCAGCGGTCGCGGTAGGGCTGGGTCACCGTCAGCGGCTGCTTGCCGGGGTGGCTGAACAGGGTCGGGACGAAGGCGCGCCGCTCCACGGTGATCAGCGACGGCAGATGGATGAGGCTGGGCAAGGCGACCAGCGCATGCCGCCAGGGCGGCTGGGTGAGCAGGAACTCGCGCGTGTTGCAACAGCCGGCCTCCTGCCCCGCCCAGGCGATCAGGATGGAGCGTCCGGGCTCGATCCGCTCCATGGCGCGGCGCAGGTCGGCCACGTCGTCCTCGTAGGCCAGCCAGTTGAGCGTCAGCACGCCGGTCCGCACCGTCAGCAGGGCGAGCAGCCCGGCGGCGAAGGCCGCCGCGGCGCGGGCGCTGGGAAAACGGATGTCGGTGCCGGCCACCAGCAGGAAGGCGGCCAGAATCCAAAAGCGGATCGACACGAAATAGGTGCCGAAGAAGGGGTCGGGCACGACGAAGAAGGCCAAAACGAACAACCCCACCGCCAGCATCATCGCCGGCGCGGCGCGCAGCCAGCCCGCCAGCCGCGCCGCCACCATGCCGCCGAGGATCAGCAGCAGGGTCGCCACATCGAGCAGCGTGTTGTAGTTCAGGACCGGAGCCAGCATGTCGTGCAGCCGATAGCGCCACTGCTTCAGTTCGGTCAGCTTCTTCAGCCGCCAGTAGATTTCCTTCAGCAGCAGGACCGGCGTGCTGTCCCGCGCGCCCACCGCCGCCGCGTCGGATTGGAGGAGGTGCGTTCCCACCGTCCCGGCGAACAGCGCCACGGGAAGGGCGAGCAGCGCGGCGAAGCGCAGGGCGTCGCGCCCGAGATTGGCGAGCGTCAGCGGCTTTCGCCCCTGCCCCATGTATTTCACCGCCTCCACCGCGAACAGGCAGAGCAGGAAGGAGCCGAGCACGATGGCGTGGGCGAAATAAAGGAACAGGGCGCAGCCCATCCCCACCGGCAATTGCCAGCGCCGCCCCGCCAGCGCGATCCACAGCGACAGCCCGACCAGCAGGAAGCCGAGGCCGAGCGAGAAGCTCATGAAGCCGCCGATCAGCGTGGCGTTGTGGATGAACAGTGCGCCGCACAGCGGCCACAGGCTCCACCGTCCGAACAAAGTCCGATTCAGCAGCATCGCCCCGAACAGGGTGAGCAGCCCGGCCAGCGCCATGTAGACGCGCCCGGCGACGTACAGCGGCAGCACGCTGGCGAGCGGCAGCATCACCGCCTCCATCAGCAGGTTCGGGACCGGCGTCAGGGAGGCCGTGTAATGGTCGGCCAGGAAGGGGTCGGACCGGACATGCAGCAGCACGTCCACCCGCGCCAGATGGTTCGGGTAGTCGAGCAGCGGCGGCATCTCCACCAGCACGAGGGGCAGCAGAAGCAGCGCCAGGATCACCGGGAGCACGAGCGCCAGCGGCGGCGACCAGGCTCCGGCCCCGGCGTCCGTCCGCAGGGCGGCGGCGGGGCCGGGAGCCTGCGACAGTCCTGAATGGTCCACCGGAGCCTCCTGCATTGGGTGCAATGCGGAAGGCTCAACACATCCACCGTCCGCATCGCCAGAAGGCATTGGCGTTACGATTCGGCGTTGGACTTAGTCCATGGCCCCGACGGGGCAGGCTTCATGGCCCGCCGGGGCTCCATCGGCATGAGGCCGAACGCCCTGCCCGCCCCTTTTCGAGGATAGGCCGGGCTTCGTCAGGATGCCGTCACGGCTGCGGAAAGACACGGGCGCGGGCAATGTGGACGGCGCACTGGTCGCCGGGGCGCAGGCCCAGGGCGGACAGGCGCTCGCGGTCCATCTCGGCCTCCAGCGGCAGGCCAGCGAGGTCGATCTCGATCCGCGCGTCCGGTCCCACCACATGAATGCCCGACACCCGGCCCGGTCCCGCGGCGCAGGGGCTCAGCCCCAGATCGTGCGGGCGCACATAGGCGATGGCCGGGCCGCGGACCGTGCCGTCGGCGGGGATGGACAAAGCCCCGTTGGCCGTCCGCGCCACCCCGTCCGCCACCACGCAGTCGAAGCGGTTCACCTGCCCGAGAAACTCGTAGACGAAGGCGGAGGCCGGACGGTCGTAGACCTCGGCCGGGCTGCCCACCTGCTCGATCCGGCCCTGGCTCATCACCACCACGCGGTCGGCCAGCTCCAACGCCTCCTCCTGATCGTGGGTGACGAAGACGGAGGTGATGTGGATGTCCTCGTGCAGCTTGCGCAGCCAGCGCCGCAGCTCCTTGCGCACCTTGGCGTCGAGCGCGCCGAACGGCTCGTCGAGCAGCAGGACCTTCGGCTCGATGGCCAGCGCGCGGGCCAGCGCCACGCGCTGCCGCTGCCCGCCGGACAGCTGCGCCGGGTAGCGGTCGGCGAAATGGGCGAGCTGGACCAGCTCCAGCAGTTCCATGACGCGCCGCTTGATCTCGGTGGAGGTCGGGCGCTGTCCGCGCGGCCGCACCCTCATCCCGAAGGCCACGTTGTCGAAGACGGTCATGTGGCGGAACAGCGCGTAATGCTGGAAGACGAAGCCGACCTGCCGCTCCCGCGGGGTGAGGCTCAGCGCCTCCTCCCCGTTCAGCAGGAGGCTGCCGGAATCGGCGAACTCAAGCCCCGCCATGATGCGCAGAAGGGTCGTCTTGCCCGAGCCCGACGGGCCGAGCAGGGCCAGAAGCTCGCCGGAACGGACTTCGAGGTCCACCGCATCGAGCGCGCGGAACGTTCCGAATTGCTTGGTGATGCCGGATACCTGGATCGCCATGACGTGCGTCGCCTCAATGCCGGGTGGCCGCCAGCTCAGCCCCGAAGCGCCATTCCAGCACCGTCTTCACGACCAGCGTGACGAGGGCGAGCATGGCCAGCACCGAGGCCACCGCGAAGGCAGCGACCAAGTTGTATTCGTTGTAGAGGATCTCGACATGCAGGGGCATCGTGTTGGTCTCGCCCCGGATGTGGCCGGACACCACCGACACCGCGCCGAACTCGCCCATCGCGCGGGCGTTGCACAGCAGGACGCCGTACAGCAGGCCCCATTTGATGTTGGGCAGGGTGACGCGCCAGAAGGTCTGCCAGCCGGACGCGCCCAGCACCAGCGCCGCCTCCTCCTCCTCGTTGCCCTGCTCCTGCATCAGCGGAATCAGCTCGCGGGCGACGAAGGGGAAGGTGACGAAGACGGTGGCGAGCACCAGCCCCGGCACGGCGAAGATGATCTGGATGCCCTGCGACTTGAGGAACGGTCCCATCAGCCCGTGCAGCCCGAACAGCAGCACGTAGATCAGGCCGGAGATCACCGGCGACACCGAGAAAGGCAGGTCGATCAGGGTGATCAGCACGTCCTTGCCGCGGAAGTCGAACTTGGCGATGCACCAGGACGCCGCCACGCCGAAGAGGAGGTTCATCGGCACGGCGATGGCCGCGACGATCAGCGTCAGCTTGATCGCCGCCACCGCGTCCGGCTCCACCAGCGCCGCCCAATAGGCGTCCGTGCCGCGGCGCAGCGCCTCGACGAAGACCGCGACCAGCGGCAGGACCAGGAACAGCAGCAGGAAGGCCAGCGCCGTGGCGATCAGAAGCCCCTTCACCCACCGGCTGTCGGCCAGCGCCGGGGTAAAGCCGACGGCTTTCCTAGCGAGCATGGCGCGACCTCATCCAGGCTTGCAGCAGGTTCAGGGCCAGCAGCAGCACGAAGGACGCCATCAGCATCAGCACGCCGACCGCGGCGGCGCCGGCATAGTCGTACTGCTCCAGCTTGATGACGATCAGCAGCGGAAGGATTTCCGACAGGCCGGGGATGTTGCCGGCGATGAAAATGACCGAGCCGTACTCCCCCACCCCGCGGGCGAAGGCCAGCGCGAAGCCGGTCAGCAGGGCCGGCAGAAGCGCCGGGAACACCACCCGCCGGAAGGACTGCCAGCGCGTGGCGCCCAGCGCCGCGGCGGCCTCCTCCTCCTCCGGCGGCAGGTCCTGGAGGATCGGCTGCACGGTGCGGACCACGAAGGGCAGGCCGATGAAGGTCAGGGCGATGGCGATGCCCAGCGGCGTGAAGGCCACCCTCAGCCCGAACCATTCCATCAGCAGGGAGCCGATCCAGCCGTTGGGCGCGTAGAGCGCGCTGAGCGCGATGCCGGCCACCGCGGTGGGCAGGGCGAAGGGCAGGTCCACCAGCGCGTCGACGATCCGGTCGCCGGGGAAGCGGTAGCGCACCAGCACCCAAGCGACGATGAAGCCGAAGACGGCGTTGACCGCGGCGGCGGCCAGCGACAGCCCGAAGCTGACCTTGAAGGCGGCCAGGACGCGCGGCGTCAGCACCGCGTCCCAGAAGCCGGACCAGCCCAGCCCCGCCGCCTTCAACGCCAGCGCGGCAAGCGGCAGCAGGACGATCAGGGACAGATAGGTCAGCGTGAATCCCAGGGTCAGCCCGAAGCCGGGCAGGACGCTGGGTTTTCGAAGAACGCTCAACACCGTGCCCCCCGTATTGGGAAACACGGCGTCGCTGGTGGTTGCCGCGACCACGGGTCAGCGGCCCTTCTGGTAGATCTGGTCGAAGACGCCGCCATCCGCGAAATGCTTCTCCTGGGCCGTGCGCCAGCCCCCGAAGGAACCGTCGATGGTCACAAGCTTAACATTAGGGAAGCGATCCGCATACCGTGCAGCGACCTCCGGCAGGCGCGGGCGGTAGAAGTGCTTCGCCGCGATTTCCTGCGCTTCGGGGCTGTAGAGGAAGTTCAGATAGGCTTCCGCCGCCTTGCGGGTTCCCTTGCGGTCCACCACCGAATCGACGACCGTGACCGGCGGTTCCGCCAGGATCGACAGCGACGGCACGACAATGTCGAACTTGTCGGCGCCGAACTCCTGGAGCGACAGGAAGGCCTCGTTCTCCCAGGCCAGCAGCACGTCGCCGAGCTGCCGCTGCGTGAAGGTGACGGTGGAGCCGCGGGCGCCGCTGTCCAGCACCGGCACGTTCCGGAACAGGTCGCCGACGAACTGCTTGGCCTTGGCCTCGTCGTTGCCGTTCTTCTCCAGCGAATAGGCCCAGGCGGCCAGGTAGTTCCAGCGCGCCCCGCCCGAGGTCTTCGGGTTCGGGGTGATGACCTGCACGCCCGGCTTCAGCAGGTCGTCCCAGTCCTTGATCTGCTTCGGGTTTCCCTTGCGTACCAGGAAGACAATGGTCGAGGTGTAGGGGGAGCTGTTGTTCGGCAGGCGCGTCTGCCACGTCTTCGGCAGAGCGCTGGAGTCGGCGATGGCGTCGATGTCGTAGGCCAGCGCCAGCGTCACCACGTCGGCGTCCAGCCCGTCGATGACCGAACGAGCCTGCTTGCCCGATCCGCCGTGCGACTGCTTGACGGTCACCGTCTGGCCGTTTTCTGACTGCCATTTCTTGGCGAACGCCTTGTTGAACTCCACATAGAACTCACGTGTGGGGTCATAGGAGACGTTCAGCAGCGTGGTCTGCGCCTTGGCGGGCGCGATGGTCAGCATGGCGAGGGCGACGCCCGCGGCCAATGCGGACAGCCGGCCAGCGGAGAACCGGTTTGCGCGGAGCGCGGAGAGCCGATCACGAAACGACATGGCACACTCCCTCGGTATGGTTCATTGGGGCGCGGGCAATCGGCCCTGGAGGCCACGCACCGCACCGTTGTTCACAAAGTCGGCCATGGCACCGGATCGACCGGTGCCGTATTCACATACTTTATGATGTATATGTAATATCCATTTGCCTTCTAGAGTTTGCATGATTTCTCGGAGGCCGCAAGGCTGTTTTTTATCATTCCCCACGTCATCGAGAGACAAATTCACATAAATCTGTGAAATGTGAGGCTTTGGATCGCGCTGGAAGCGTCGCATGGGATCGCTATCATGCGCGCCCTCTCCGCCTCCTGTCCCGAACGGCCATGCCTGACGCAGCCCAGCCCCCCACCCCCGCACTCCTGACCGCCCTTCTGGAAGCCGAGCGCGCGCTCGGCCGGCTGGCGGAGGTGGTCCAGGACCCCGCGCGCCGGCGGCGGCTGTGGGCTGACGCGGCGCGCCGGGAGTCCTGCGCGGCGGCGCGGCTCGACGGCGTGGCGGTGGACCCGGCGGAGTTTCTGGTGGCGACCATCGGCACCGACCTCGTCCCCACCGCAGGACGGGGAGCGGCCCAATCGGTCCGCGCGCTGTGGCAAGGCGCCCTGTTCACGCAAGGCGTCATCGCCGCGCCCACCCGCCATGTGGGAAACGCCCGCGCGCCGCTGCCGTCCGGCGGGGCCGCCGCCGACGCCTGGCGCGCCGTGGCGGAGCTGGAGGCGGGATCGGATGCCCGCTTCTCTCTCCCGTCAGACGATGACGGCGACGCCGCGCCCTTCGCGGACGACGCGCCTCCGGCCTGGACGCTGGGCTGGACGGAGGCGCTGTGGCGCTGCCTTCAGGCGGAGGTGTCGGGGCGCGATCCCGGACGGCTGGCCTTCTCGGCGGACCGGGAGGCGGAGGCCGCCACCCTGCTCAAGCGTCTGGACCATGCCGGCGACTCGCCGGCCCTGCTGGGAGGCGTGGGCATGCTGGCTGAACTGCTGCGCCCGGCGCCCGATCTGCGGATTCCCGCCTGGGCGGTGCCCTCGGCCCGGCTGATGGGCGCGCTGGCGGTGGCGCGCTGCTGCCGCGTTCCGAACGTCTGGCTGCCGATGTCCGTCTCCCTGCACGCCGACCGCACGACCGCCGGCCTCGCCGCCCGCGGGCGGGAGGAGGGATGGCGGCTGTGGCTGGCCGACACGGTGGCGGAGACGGCGCGGCGGGAGCGGGAGCGCGCCCTGTCCCTGGACCGCAAGGCGGAGGGCTGGCAACAGCGGGTGGGGGCCAAGCGCCGCAACTCCCGCATTCCGGACCTGTTGGAGCTTCTGTTCGAGGAACCCGCCCTGACCGTACGGCGGGTGCAGAAGCGGCTGGGCAGCACCTTCCGCGGCGCCCAGCTTCTGGTCGACGAGTTACTGGAGAACGGCATCCTGCGCGAGGCGACGAACCGCGCGCTGGACCGCGTCTTCATCGCCGTCGATCTGGTGCCCTGATGGGACGGAAACCGATCAGATGTCGAAATTGACGGGCAGGCCGCCGGTCGCCTGACGGTGGCGCAGGGCGTCGGACAGGGTTTGGTTGTCGAGCACCTGGGCAGTGGCGTCGCGCACCTGGACCATCAGCCAGCGCACCGAACAGGTCGGCGGGTCGATGCAGTCCTCGCAGGGACGGAAGGAATTCTTGCTGGCGCAGGGGATCGGCGCCAGATGCCCGTCGATCAGCCGGATCACCTCGCCGAAGGAAATCTCCTCGGCAGGGCGCGCCAGGCGGTAGCCGCCGCTCTTGCCGCGCTTGGCGAACAGCAGGCCATGCTTGCGCAGTTCCACCAGAATGGCTTCCAGGAACTTGCGCGGAATGTTCTCCCGCTCGGCGATTTCGGCGATCAGGACGAGTTCGTCATCCGTCCGTTCGGCCAGCATGATCAGCGCACGCAGGGCGTATTTGGCTTTTTGCGACAGCATTCGGTCCGGCACCGCCCCCCGCGGCGGAATGGTATAAAGATAAAGTGCACTCCATATAGCCGTGTTGCCCAGGAATTGGTACCGGTTCTTGCCCTGGAAAACGCTGGCGCGTAAGGTCGTGCACGAATCGATCCCTGACCATTGATCATTGACCGGCGAAGGACGCGGCATGCAGACCATCATCGTTCCCGTCACTCCGTTCCAGCAGAACTGCACGGTGCTCTGGTGTCCGGAGACGATGAAGGGCGCCGCCGTCGATCCCGGCGGCGATCTGCCGCGCATCCTGCGCGCCGCCCAGTCGAAGGGCGTGACGCTGGAAAAGATCCTGGTCACCCACGGCCACATCGACCATGCCGGCGCCGTCGCCGACCTCGCCGACGAGCTGAAACTGCCCATCGAGGGGCCGCACCGCGAGGACCAGTTCTGGATCGACGGCATGCCGATGCAGAGCCAGATGTTCGGCTTCCCACCGGTCCGCTCCTTCACGCCGGACCGCTGGCTGGAGGAAGGCGACACGGTGACGGTCGGCAACCTGACGCTGGACGTCCACCACTGTCCGGGCCACACGCCGGGCCATGTGGTCTTCGTGCACAAGCCGAGCAAAATCGCCATCGTCGGCGACGTGCTGTTCCAGGGCTCCATCGGCCGCACCGACTTCCCCAAGGGCAACCACGGCGACCTGATCGAGTCGATCCGCAGCAAGCTGTTCCCGCTGGGCGACGACGTGACCTTCATCCCCGGCCACGGCCCGACCTCGACCATCGGGGAGGAGAGGCTGTACAATCCTTTCCTCAACGACTGAGCATCGCCACTCCCATAAGAGACATCGGCGCATACGCTCTCCGCAAGCCTAGCGGGGGATGACGGGCGCCGATGTCCTTTCTAGCTGTGTCTGCGACAGTTCAGTTATGAACGGGGAAATCCGCTTCGGCTACCCCGTTGTTTTCCTGGTAGCCCTTCATCTGTCATGAAGGCACATAGAATAACTATGTATACAAACTCACCTATAATCCAAATGATTGCCGTCGCAGCAATTCTGTCCATACTTTCAGCCCCTGCGATGATAATTTATTCATACAAAACAAGACTTCCTCGATGGCTGCAGGTTATCGCCAACGCTCTGCTTGCGCCTTACCTGCTGATAGTCTCAACAATCGGGGCGATTGGAACGCTTCCGGCGCTTCCGGCATTAGTCGACGTTCTTAGAGACGATGGCTGCTTGCAGCGATACTTTGACGATGAATTGGTCGTCACGTCACCCACCGGGCTGCGCAAAGCAGTAGTCAGTACAGGCGTCTGCGTGAGCGGCCCACTCGCGATCAGCTCTGATGACGGGACTGATATCGAGATCACTACGCCCGGAACCGGCAAGCGAGTGACGGTTTTCAAGGGTTACGCCCGCTCGGACAAGTCCGTTGACTTGGAGTGGAAGGAGGACGGACGACTGCTTGTCCGCTTGCACAAAGTGATCCCCGTCGGCAAGAGCCTGCACAATGTTGACGGAGTTATCATTGAATATCGCGTTTCTCAGAAAGCTATGGGGTCATTGCCGACCTCTTCGGAATCGGCGGCGCAGTTCAGGGCTTGGGCAACCGGCAACGCCGTGATCGATTGACCCACTGTCAAATCTTGACGCCCTAATCGCCCAAGGCCGGTAAGGGCGGCCCTTCGGAACCGCCCCATTCGGGAGAACCGTCACCCCTGTCCCGTCTCGATGGCCAGCGACATCGGCGGCGGGTGGGCCAGCGTCTGGTAGACGACGCAATAGCGCTCGGTCAGCTTGGTCAGGGTGGCGATGCGCTCCGCCGGCTCGTCGGTGTCCAGGTCGAAGCGCAGGCGGATGGCGCGGAAGCCGACCGGCGCGTCCTTCGCCACGCCCAGCGTGCCGCGGAAATCCAGGTCGCCTTCCGCCGACACGGTGCCGCCGCGCAGCTTGAACTCCAGCGCCGTGGCGACCGCCTTCAGCGTCACCCCCGCGCAGGCCACCAGGGCCTCCAGCAGCATGTCGCCGGAACAGGCCTGGGTGCCCGGCCCGCCGGTCGCCGGATGCAGACCGGCCTCCACCAGCGCCCGGCCCGTCTCGACCTTGCAGGCGATGCCGGAATCATCCAGCGCCCCACGGGCCTTCAGCGTCACCACCGCCGACTCCGGGGCGTCCTTGTACTTGTCCTTCAGCGGCGCCTGGAGCGCGCGCAGATCCTGTGCATCCATGCCCGTGCGTTTCCTCTTCGCGGTTCGGGTTCTTTATTGTGCGACCTGCGGATGATGGACCGCAAACACCACCCCGGCAATGCCCAAAGCGAAGCCCAGCTCCGCAGCCGGAGCCACTGGCCCGTATCGATGTTTTCCGCTAAGACCGGCGGCATAAACATAATGAATGGGAAGGGAGTTCTCCCCGCCATGAAACGTCGTTCCTTCCTCGCCAGCGCCGGGGTCGGTCTGGCCGCCAGCACCGTCGTCGCCGCACCGGCCATCGCGCAGAGCCAGCCCGAGATCAAGTGGCGCATGGCGTCGAGCTACCCGAAGAGCCTCGACACCATCTTCGGCGGGGCGGAGCTGATCGCCCGCCGGGTCGCCGCCGCGACGGACAACAAGTTCCAGATCCGCACCTTCGCGGCGGGCGAGATCGTGCCGGCGCTCCAGGTGCTGGACGCGGTGCAGAATGGCACGATCGAGTGCGGCCAGTCCGCCGCCTACTTCTACATCGGCAAGGACCCGACCTTCTGCTTCGACACGGCCATGCCCTTCGGCCTGAACACGCGGCAGCACATCTCCTGGATGATGCACGGCGGCGGGCTGGAGCTGATGCGGGAGCTGTTCCGGGAGCATAACATCTACAACATCCCCGCCGGCAACACGACGGCCCAGATGGGCGGCTGGTTCCGCAAGGAAATCAAGACGGTGGAGGATCTCAGCGGCCTCAAGATGCGGGTCGGCGGGCTGGCCGGGCAGATCATGGGCAAGCTGGGCCTCGTCCCGCAGCAGATCGGCGGCGGCGACATCTACCCGGCGCTGGAACGCGGCACCATCGACGCGGCGGAATTCGTCGGCCCCTACGACGACGAGAAGCTGGGCTTCCACAAGGTCGCCAAATACTACTACTCGCCGGGCTGGTGGGAAGGCTCCGCCCAGATCCCGCTGATGATCAACATCACCGCGTGGGAGCAGTTGCCGGACTCCTACAAGACGATCCTGGAGCAGGCCTGCTGGGAAGCGAACACCTGGATGATCGCCAAGTACGACGCCGTCAACGCCGCGGCGCTGAAGCGTCTGGTGGCCGGCGGCGCCCAGCTTCGCGCCTTCCCGCGCGACGTCATGATGGCCTGCGAGAAGATCGCCAACGAGCTGTATGACGAGCTGTCGGCGAAGAACCCGCGCTTCAAGAAGGTCTATGAGGCGTGGAAGCCCTTCCGCGACGAGGAGCGGCTGTGGTTCCGCGTCGCCGAGAACAGCTTCGACTCCTACGTCTATTCCCAATCGGCGCAGCGCCGCTGAGGAAAGCACGGCCCCTCCCCTTCTTGGCGAAGGAGAGGGGCCGCATTGTTCACAAGGTCAATGCGAGGCCGCGCCGGCCGCCCCCAGCCCCGTTTCCGACCGGATGTACTGGTACTCGTAGGCCTTCGCCTCCGCCGCCGCCCGCGCGCTGCGGTCGGTGACCGAGAAGACCCAGGTCGACGCGAAGGCGATCACCATCGAGAACAGCGCCGGATGCTCGTAGGGGAAGATCGGCGCCGGGAACTTGAAGACGCTGACCCACACGGTCGGCCCCAGCACCACGAAGGCGACGCAGCTCACCAGACCGGCGAAGCCGCCGATGAAGGCGCCGCGCGTGGTCAGGCCCTTCCAGAAGATCGACAGGATCAGCACCGGGAAGTTGACCGACGCCGCCAGACCGAAGGCCAGACCGACCATGAAGGCGATGTTCTGGTTCTCGAACAGCAGGCCCAGCGTGATCGCGATGACGCCCAGCGCCAGCGTGGCGAGGCGTGACACGCGCATCTCCGACGCCTCGGTGGCGTTGCCCTTCTTGATGACGCGGGCGTAGAGGTCGTGGCTGACCGCCGACGCGCCGGCCAGCGTCAGGCCGGCGACCACCGCCAGGATGGTGGCGAAGGCGACCGCCGAAATGAAGCCCAGGAAGATGTTGCCGCCGATGGCCTTGGACAGGTGGATGGCCGCCATGTTGCCGCCGCCCAGGATCTTGCCCGCCGCGTCCAGATAGGCCGGGTTGGTGCCGACGATCACGATGGCGAGGAAGCCGATGGTCACCGTCAGGATGAAGAAATAGCCGATGAAGCCGGTGGCGTAGACGACCGACTTGCGCGCCTCCTTGGCGTCCGGAACCGTGAAGAAGCGCATCAGGATGTGCGGCAGCCCCGCCGGACCGCACATCAGCGCGAGGCTGAGCGACACCGCGGCGATCGGATCGGTCATGGCGACGCTGGGGCGCAGGATGGCGGCGTTCGCGGCATGGGCGGCGACGGCCTGCTGGAGCAACCGTTCCGGGTTGAAGCCGAACTGCGCCAGCGCCAGCCCGACCAGCACGGTGCAGCCGCCGAGCAGCATCACCGCCTTGATGATCTGCACCCAGGTGGTCGCCAGCATGCCGCCGAAGGTGACGTACAGGATCATCAGCACGCCGACCATCACGACGGCGTAGGTGTAGTCCAGGCCGAACAGGAGCTGGATCAGCTTGCCCGCCCCGACCATCTGCGCGATCAGGTAGAAACAGACCACGGTCAGCGATCCGACCGCCGCCAGCGAGCGGATCGGCGTCTGGCCCAGCCGGTAGGACGCCACGTCGGCGAAGGTGAAGCGGCCCAGGTTGCGCAGCCGTTCGGCGATCAGGAACAGCATCAGCGGCCAGCCGACCAGGAAGCCGATGGTGTAGATCACCCCGTCGAAGCCCTTGGCGAAGACCATGCCCGACAGGCCGAGAAAGGCCGCCGCCGACATGTAGTCGCCCGCGATGGCCAGCCCGTTCTGGAAGCCGCTGATGCCGCCGCCCGCGGTGTAGAAGTCCGACGCCGAGCGGGTGCGCTTGGATGCCCAATAGGTGATGCCCAGCGTGCCCGCGACGAACAGCAGGAACATGGCGATGGCCGTCACATTGACCGGCTGGCGCTCCACCGCCCCATCGATGGCGGCGGCGAAAGCGGACCCGGCCGCCAGCACCGGCAACAGCGCGGCGGAGGCGGAAGCGAGAAGACGCGCGGCGCTCATCGGCCCACCTCGTTCAGCAGGTCGCGGTTCATCGCGTCGTAGCGGCTGTTGGCGCGCAGCACGTAGACGCCGGTCATCAGCGAGCAGAAGACGGTGATGACGATGCCGGCGGCCAGACCGACCGGAAAGGTCATGCCCTCGGCCAGCGGGCGCGCCATCAGTTCGGGCGCCAGCGCCGAAGCGAACACGAAGGCGTAGTAGACCGCCAGGACGATCAGCGCCAGCCGCCAGCTGAAGCGTGCGCGGCTCGCCGTCATCGCGGCGAACTTCGGGTTGGACAGCACCCGCTCGTAAATCTCGTCGGACATGATGTTCATCGCTTTTCGTGAAGCCCAGGCATTGCGCATCGCAGCAATACCTTGGGTGCATGGCAGCAAAAAGCGAAATTAAATTTCTTAGACTGCGAAATGACGAAAGATTCGGCCGAAACTGCCCCTGTTTAACCGAACGCCAGTTAATTATTAGCCGGGTCGCGGTTGATCCATGGGCGTGGAATGCGACAACCGGTCGCGCTGCGCCGCAACATGAGCCAACGCTGTTATCCCGCCGTCCGCCCCTTCAGCCGCACATGGATCAGGCCGCTGCCGGTGGGATCGGAGCGGTCGGGCTTCACCATCGCCTCCAGCAGCTTCTCGTCGCTCGACCAGTAGGGCACGTACCACAGCCGGTCCACGTCCATGACCAGCACCCGGTGGGTTTCGGCGTCGTAGGCGCCGAGCGGCGCGATATGCCCCACCGTGGCGTCGCCGGTCAGCGTGCCCTGGTCGTAGGCCAGCAGAATGATGTCGCTGTCGTCGCGTTCGTTCTCGTCCAGGATGCGTCGCAGTTCGCCCAGCGTTTCGGGCGACGTGTCCTTGGGACGGAAGACCTCCACCGTGGCGTCCAGGCCGAAGGCGTCCACCGATTTCTGGACCAGCCCGGCGAAATCGGCGAAGGAGACGCCGTCGCCGTTCTCCGCGGTGGCCGCCTTCCAGCCGTCGTCGTCGACCTCGTTCAGCACCCGCGTCTGGGTGACCAGGCGGTTGGACGAGAGCGGCGGCAGGCCGCGCAGCGCGTTGATCATCATCGCCACACTGGCGACCGAACAGGCGCTGCCCGTCTGCTGGGCCGTGTAATAGGGCATCATCGCCCAGAAGTCCGGTGCCCCGGACTTGCGCAGATGCTCGCGGTCCTGGGTCATTGGCACGGCGTCCGGCCCGAACTTCGGCTTCGTCTCGCTCTGCGCGTCCTGCGCCGCGACGGGCTGGCCCGCCAGCAAGGCGAACGCGCACAGGGCCAGCAGAGCCGAGCGGAACGGTGCTTTCATCGTCGGCGTCTTCATCGCCAGCGTTTTCGTCAATGGTGTCACGGTGGATGCCTCTGCCGGCTTTAGCCGGACGGGGTGGGCCTTGGCGGGATGGTCTGCGGCACGAGCGCCATGCAGTTCTGCACGACCGCGGCGCAGGCGCCCAGCGACGACGCCCGGTAGACCAGCCGCTCGACGGCCCCGTTCCTCAAGGTGAAGGTCGCTTCGCACCGGTTGTCCACCACGTCGCCAGCGCGCGGAGGGTAATAGTCCCACGGGTCGTAGTCGAGCCCGCGATGACGCCAGCCGGGATAACCCCACGGATACCCCCATCCGTATCCCACCGGCGGCGGCGGTGGGGCGTAGTAGTCGATGGAGCCCGCCTGGTAGGTGAAGAACTCCAGGGCGCCGCTGGCCGCCTGCCGGTGCGGCACCCCGGCACAGGAGAGCAGCGTTCCCTTGGGCATGCCGACCAGCGCGCTCTGGGCGGCCAACGCGACGTCGGCCCGGGGATCGGCGCACCCCGCCAGCCCCCCGGCCACGGCGAGCAGAAGGACGGCGGCGGACCGCCGCAAGGCGTGTGGACGCGGGAGCACGGGCGGAGCCTCCTTCCCCGGGACATATCCCGGAAGAACAAGCCTCCGCCCGCTTTTGATCCCGCTTTCGCCCCGTCCGGGCCTGGGATCAGGCGTCCCAGAAATGCGGCATGCCGTCCGACGCCGTGTGGCCGCTCTGGCCGATCATTGCCCAATCCAGGTCATGGATGCCCATGGCCAGCGCCGGGGAGTCCGCCTGCAGCGAGTAGTCGCCCCAATAGGGGTTGTTGAACAGCGGCTTGCCCGTCACGTCGTTGTCGCCGTAGCGCGGCACGTTGTGGACGAGGTTGCGGTCGATCAGCGGGTTCCCGGCGGTCAGCAGCTCCATGTAGTCGTCCAGCGGCAGCGTCCCGCTGATGAGGTTGCCGGTGATGGTGTTGTTGCGCGGCAGGCCGGGATCGCCGTGCTTGGGCGCCCAGCCGACGCGGATGAACTCCTCGGCGTTGCTGGCGATGATCGAGAAGTTGTTGGTGACGAGGTTGTTGTCGCCGCCGTGGATGTGCACCCCGGCCAGCCCGGTGTCCTTCAGGAAGTTGCCGGTCACCGTGACGCCGCCGGCCATGTCGTCCAGATAGATGCCGAAGCCCTTGTGGTTGGTCAGCCACTGGTCGGTGTTGCTGGTCGCCAGCCCGCCCACGCTCTCCACCCAGTTGCCGCGGATGATCGTGCCGGTGTCGACGCTGGACCGGCCCAGCACCTCGATGCCGCCGCCGTCCGCCGTCTCCAGGTTGGAATTGGTGACGCGGTTGTACTCGATGACGTTGTTGCGGTTGATGTTGCTGGAGTCCCAGTTCTTCAGCGAGATGCCGTAGCGCGCGCTGGAGTCCACGTCGTTGTGGGCGATCAGGTTGTTGTCGACCCCGGTGCCGATGATGCCGGCGACCCCCTTGCGCACCTCGCCGACGTGGGAGATGTCGTTGGCGTAGACGGTGTTGCCGTTGCTGCGCCCGTCCAGCTCGATGCCGTTGACGGCCAGATGCTCCAGCGTGTTGCCGCCCACCAGATTGTTGGAGGAGGCCGCGGTCAGCTTGATCGCCGTGCCGACGTTGAGGAAGCTGTTGTTGCCGATGCTGTTGCCCGACGCCCCCTTCAACTCCACCGCGTAGCCCCAGGTGGTGGTGTTGGTGAAGCCCAGCCCTTCGATGGTCACGTCGCTGCTGCCGTTCAGGCGGATCAGCGTGCCCAGCCGCGCCACCTCGACGCCGTCCTGCGCCAGAGTGGCCGGGTTTTCCGGCTTGAACACCAGCGACTTGTCCGACGCGCGCCACGCGAACTCGCCCGCCTGATCGACGAAGGACGGGTTGTTCAGCAGCTTGTAGGTCGTCCCCTCGGCGAAGGGCAGCGAGGTGCCGTTCTTCAGCGTGATGGTGCGGGTGGCGTCGTTGACGCCGGCGATCTCGGTCAGCGTGTCGGACAGCCGCTCGGCGTCCATCAACTGGATCTTCATGCCGGGGATGATGTCGCCCGACGACATGTCGCCGGTGTGGTAGCGCACCGACCAGCCGCTGGGGCCGCCGTTTGCCGCGTCGGCGAAGTACCAGCCGGTGGTGGTGGGGTTGTCGGCGTGGACGATGCCCTTGCTGGCCAGCGTCTGGCGCACCCCGCCGATGGTCAGGTCGAGGTCGGTGGCCTGCGACAGCTTCGCGGAATAAATCCCCTTGCCCTCGCTGACGAAGTTGGTGACCTTCTCCGCCCCGTTCAGCACGGGAGTCTCGCCGGGATAGTTGCGGAAGCTGTGGCCGTTGTCGGCACCGGTCAGCTCCAGCGTTTTGGTCAGGCGGTAGATGCCCTCGCGCACATAGGTCGTGTCGACGTCGCTGTCCCGCATGGCGTCGCGGGCGCGTTCCAGCGAGGCGAAGGGACCGTCGGTGCCGTCGGCGTTCGGCGCCGACAGCTTGCCCGACCAGCTGTCCTTGCCGTTGGCCGCGACGTAGAAGGCCGGGCCGGACGGCGCCGCCGGGGGCGGTTCGGCCGAGGGCTGGAACAGCGACGCCGGGGCGTCCACGTTCAACGCACCACCCCAGAACAGCCCTTCCTGCCCCTTCACCACGTCCTTTCCATCCACCGCCCCCTTGTCATAGGTGACGATGCTGTCGGTCGCCGCGACGGTGTGGCCGTTGATCGACACCGACTTGACGAACAGGTTGCGGTCCTGCCCGTTCACCATGGAATCGTTGTCGTAGTGGACCTGGATCTTGTGGGCTTCCTTGGCGTCCAGATCGACCGTGAAGCTGAAGGGCTGCGGGTCGCTGGACGTGGCGCGGCCCTCGCCGACCACCTTGCCGTCGACCAGCAGCTTGAAGTGCGGCGCCACCCCGCCGGCCGACTGGCCCCAGGCGGTGACGACGATGTCCGTCGGCGTCAGCGTGACCGGCGGCGGCGGCGGCGGCGGCGGGACGTAGGGGCCGCCGAAATACTCCTCCGGCACGCCGAAGGTCAGGGCACCGCCCCAGAACAGCCCTTCCTGGCCCGCGACCACGAACTTGCCGTCCACCGGCCCCTTGTCGTAGGACGCCATCGGGGAGGTCGCTTTGATCTCCTGCCCGTCGATGGTGATGCCCTGGACGAACAGATTGCGGTCCTGGCCGTTGACGGTGGCGTCGTTGTCGTAATGGATCTGGATCTTGTGGGCCTCGTTGGGGTCCACATCGACCTTGAAGGTGTAGCCGGTCGCGCTGGTCGCGCCGACCCAGGCGTCGCCGACCACCTTGTCGTCCACCAGCAGCTTGAAATGCGGCGGCGTGCCGTTGGCGGCGGCGCCCCAGGCCTTCACGACGATCTCGGTCGTCATGGTGGCCGGCGCTTCGGGTTCGGGTTCCTGCGCGCTGGCGAACATGGTCTTGGGCAGATCGACGTTCAGCGCGCCGCGCCAGTACATTTCGGTCTGCCCGGCGATGACGTTCTTGCCGTCAATGTCACCGGTGTCGTAGGTCACCAGCGGGTCGATGCTGAGGATCGGTTTCCCGTTCACCTCGAACGACTTGACGAAGAGGTTGCGGTCCTCCCCGTTCACGGAGCCGTCGTTGTCGTACTGAAGCTGAAGTTTGTGCGCCTGATCGGCCGGAACGCGGGCGGTGAAGCTGTAGCGGCCCAGCGACGCCGACGCGACGGTCGCTTCTCCGATCTCCACCCCATCCAGCCGCAGCACGAAATGTGGCCACTTTCCGCCGGCGGAAGCGCCCCAGGCGTTCACCGTGAAGGTGACGTCCATCAGTTCGGTAGTTTCGGCAGCCATCTCGGACCTCATAGAACTCTAGACAATGGTCTTAGCCCAGAGGTTGAGGTGCCGTGCTTAACGAGAAAATAAGAATCTTGGTAAAAAATATGTTAACGCAGGTGATTCCCGTGGCAAAATTGCGCCTTCCACAGTCTGAACGAAGTGTTTCCACATTATCGTGAAAGTCTAAACATGAATAGACAGGCAACCAGGGCCCAAGCTTAAGCTTCCCTTCGCGGCGAGGCGGAAGCGCGGCCTTGGCGATGGAAGGAGCTTCTTGCCGCGAAGCCGCGCTGAACTGATCCGCAATCCATGGACGTCTCGCAGATGCGAGACGTCCTTCTCGGCGGTGGTTATGACGCGGACGACCGGCGTCGCGGGTTATCGAGGAAGAAGCGCAGCATCTCCCTTGAGGCGTCCGGACCACGCGGATCGGTGTAGGAACCGGCTGGGCTGCCCCCCGCCCAAGCGTGCCCGGCACCCTGGATCGTCCACTGCTCGCACAGCGCATGACCGGAGGCGTCCATGTGGAGGCTGCGGGTGTAGCCGTGCCCATCCGGCACCCGGCCATGCTCCACCGTCGTCCGCAGCCCCGCCGCGCTCGCCTTGGATTGCGCGATGACGTCGTCACCGTTGCGCGGATGCACCGTGCCGTCGCGGTCGCCGTGAAAGACGATGGTCGGCACAGGTTGAGCGAACGGCCGCCCCACCGCTCCACCACCCTGACGCATGGCCGCGAATGCGGAGGGGATGTCGTGGGCGACGCCTTGGGGAAGACCGGAATGCACCCCGATGGCGGCATAAAGGTCGGGATAGGCCGCTCCCATGATGACCGCCGCGGCCCCCCCGGCCGAGAGCCCGGCGGCGAACACGCGGTCGGCGTCGACGGCATGGTCGCTCATGACCTGTCTGGTGATTCCCGCGATCAGCGAGGGCTCGCCGTCGCCGCGCCGCTGGTCGACGGGGTTGAACCAGTTCCAGCACCTCTGGGCGTTGGCCGAGGACGGCTGCTCCGGGTAGACGATCAGGCAGCCGTGCTCCTCCGCCAGCCGGTTCATCCGGGTGCCCGCGGCGAAGTCGTCCGGCGACTGGGTGCAGCCATGCAGCATCACCACCAGGGGAAGCGGCTGGCCGTCGCGGCGGTTGGCCGGGACATAAAGTCTGTAGGAGCGTGTCCCGGCCGCGTTGCCGTAGGACGCCGCGGTGAAGGAGGCGCCGTCCGGCAGTGGATCGGCGGCCGGACGGGCGACGCCGCCCATCCCAAGGTCGAGGCCCGCCGGCATGGCGCGGGCGGCGAGGCCGCGCAGGGTCTCGCCAAGGCCGGCCCGCGGTCCGGGATGGAGCCGGCCGGCGAAGGCGCCGGTGGGCTTGAAGGCCGCGGCGCGGCGCGGCGGCGCGTCCGGACCGTCCGGTGGGGTGTCCACCCGAAGCGGCTCGACGTCGATGACGGTCGGACCGGCACCGGGAGGCGCGTCGGACGTCCCCCGCAGCAGGCGTTGAATGAGGGCGGTTGCCCCGGTGAGGTCGCCGGCCCGGGTGAGGCGCAAAGCCTCGGCCATTCCGGCGGGAACGCGGTCGGTCATGTCGGGAGCTTTCTGTGCTCGGACGGGGGCATGCGGGAAAGCCCCGCCCGTCATCTTTCGGGAATGCGGCCTTGCGCCTTCAGCGCATGCGGTCCGCAAGAGCCGCCTTGACGGCGCTGCTGGCGTGCAGCGCCCCCAGCACGGCGATTGAGGCGATGGTGGCGCGGGCGAGGTCCGGGGTGACGTCCTGGGCGATCGTGGCCAGCCCGAGGACACGGATGTCGAGCATCTCTCCGGCATCCCGTGCCGCCTCCAGATCGCCGCGGCTGTAGTGGCGCAGGCCGAGATCGACGCGTTTGCGCGTCACCGCCTGCCGCAAGGCGTCGCCATGGCGGTCGATCTGGTTGCGGATGGCGGTGCGGATGAGGTCCGTGCGGTTCGCATAGAACCCCTCCTGCACCAGCAGATCGATGTGGCCGAGGTCGACATAGCCGAGGTTGATCGTGATCTTCTCGCTGTCTCCGACCTTCAGCTTCGTTTCGCGGGCGTTTTCCGACATCCCCTTACCATCCTTCCACCATCCAGATGGATGGTAGATGGCGATGAAGGCGCACCGTTCAAGGGGGAGGGCGTCGTCATAACGGCGAACGGTTCAGGACCCGTCGGCGGTGAAGATCCCGACCGCAGCTTTGATGCGCATTCCGCCAACGCACCCGTCTCGAACAATTGATCGCACGGCTTGTTGACAACCCCTCATTGTGAAATACTGGCGCGCCCATCCCTTGAAGCGCGCCTTCCGGCCGACGGACCGGAATCGGCGGGCTTCCGTCTTCAGGAACACGGAAAGGCAGGCAGGATGCGCTCTGGACGACCGAGCATCGGCCGCAAGCCGGATGCCGCTCTCGATCTGAACGCCGCGTTCGATCGGCGTGACACGCTGTTCACCCGAGCCGCGGAACAGATGTCCGACATCGTCGCCAATCCGCCCAGCGGCCCCTACGCCTTCGAGCTGCTGAACGGCGGCATCCGTGAATTGTCGAGCCTGATGATCCGGCAACTGCCCTTGACGACGGCGCGCGAGGCGCGCCTTGCCCACGCCCTCTGCCAGGAGGGGATCGTCGAGGACTCGAAGGCCCTGGCCCTTGGGGAAGGCGTGGCGTTGTTCCTCGACCGGCTTCAATCCGCCGCCGATCATGTGGGAATCGGTCCGGCCGCGGACCACCCTCCGGTGCCGGGCGCCATGGCGGCGCCCCCCGCGCAGGGCTTGGATGGGGTTCTCGCCAAATTGCGGGCGTGCCGCAGCGCGATGGCGGACCAGGGGAACGGCCCCGACACACTGGCCCCCCTTCTGGACGAAGCCGTGGCGGCCCTGGAGCGCATGGCGCTGCAGGAGGCCGTCGCACGCTTCGACAGCGCGGCCGACGCCTTCGAGGCGGCGATGCCGAAGGCCCTGCCGAGCAAGCCGACCGAGCGGATGCTCGCCGCCGGGGCCAAGGCGGGGAGTGTGGCCCTGGACGCGGCGCGGCGGATCTATCAGGCGATGGCGTCGGAATTTCTGTCGCCGAGGAAAGGGGTCGGGGAGTGACGGACGCCTTGCCCATCACGCCGTCACTGACCGCTTCCTTGATAAAGGATCGCACCGGCAGGGAGCGCAGGTCCTGGCCGCTTGCCCGCGGTCTGGTGAGCATCCTGCGCGGCCGCCGCGGCGACCCGCCGCCCCAACCGTCGGAGACCCATGTCGACATCCACCGTCAGCCCTTCCGCTCGGCGCTGGACTGGCACCAGGACATGGTCGCCGTGTGGAAGCGGAATCCCATTTTCGGTCCGGGCCTGCACGACGACCTGAAAAGCGCGGGTCTGCTGCCGCGCTGCGTCATCCTGACGTCGCGGGACGGCGGGCCGCTGCGCTTCCGTTACATCGGGGAGCCGACCCGCCGGGTCTTCGGCGACCGCTGGGCCGACCAGAACATCGGCAAGCCCCATCTCGAGGACGTCCACAGCGCCTACGCGCAGGCCATCGACGCGCAGTACCGGGAGGCGGTGGAGGGCGGGGAGCCGGTGTACAATCACCTGGTGATCACCGGACTTCCCCGGCCGCCCGTCCATTACCGGCACCTCCTGTTCGGCTGGTCGCTGGGCCATCGCCGTCAGGCCCTGCTGGCGCTGATCGATTCCTGAGGCGGACGGACCTCTCCGTCAGGCCGCCTGGGCGAGGTCCGCGGCGAGTTGCGCCAAATCGCCCAGGAACTGCGCACGGCTGAACCGCACAAGGTGCATCGGCAAGGTCTTCAGGCCGACCTGATTGTAAGTGATGCCCGGCTCGTCGTCGATGTGGCGCGGCCCCATCTTCCGCTCCGCCCAGACCGGGACGATGTCGGGATCGACGACCGAGATGAACCAGGTCGGCGACCACAGCAGCCACGCGGCCAGCTTGTTCACCCGCTGGCAAATCGGGAACAGCCCGCGGCCCTGGAAATCGGGGCGCGTCCATCCCGCGTTCGTCCACACCACCCGACCGCGGGTGCTGTTGGCGGTGTCGGACGTGCAGGTGCACCATTCGCCGTCCGGAGCCTGCACGGCGGGCTCGTCGTAGAACACCGTCATGGCGGTGAAGCGCTCACCGATGGACTGCATCGTGCAATCGTAGAGCAGCCCGGCCTGGGCGGTGACCACATCGCCGGAGGGGGCCGTCCCGCAGATCCAGAAGGCGTTGGCCGGCGTCAGGGAGCGGCAGGCCGGATGGGCCGCCGGAAGCATCGGTTCCCAGGAGCCCGCGGCCACCGCCGCCTCGTTGACGCGCACCAGCGCCGGCATGTCGAACACGACGGAAAGCGCGACCCCGCGGGCGGCCGCCAAGCCGACGAGGTCATCGCGGGCGGCCTGGAGCAGGCCGGACAGGGGTCCCGACGGAACGGGGAGAGCGGACAGGGCGATGGAGGCCGGTTGCGTGCCGGTAAACTGCGTGCCGGTGAACATGGATGTCTCTTCCTTGAGTTGGAAAGGAGTGGCATCAAGCGCCAAACGGGGCGCGATCCGCCCCGCGCATCCACATCATCGTCGCAGCGAAACCGGCATTACTACTTTTACGGATGCCGTCACCCGGAAACGCGCGGGGCGCCCGATCCACCGGACCGGACGCCCCGCCTCTTCCCGTCCGCCCTTGGATCGGGCGTCTTACTGGCCCTTGCCGTCCGAGGACACCGCGGCCGCCTCGCTGGAGGAGGCCGGCGTGGAACCACCGGCCCCCTTGGCCGGGCTGCCGGGCACCCACCAGCGGCGGGCCTCGGCGTCCGCCGCGCCCGGCGTCGATTCGGCGCGGGTCTTCAGCATCGAGAAGACGATGGAACCGCCGACCAGGAAGGCCGTGATGCCCAGCGCCACCGCCGTCGGCATCTTGTAGATGTCCACCATCATCATCTTGGCGCCGACCACCACCAGAACCAGCGACAGGCCGTACTTCAGGTAATGGAAGCGGTGGATGACCGAGGCCAGCGCGAAGTAGAGGGCGCGCAGGCCGAGGATCGCGAAGACGTTGGAGGTCCAGACGATGAACGGATCGGTGGTCACCGAGAAGACCGCCGGGATGGAGTCCACGGCGAAGACCAGATCGGTGAATTCGATCAGGATCAGCACGAGGAACAGCGGCGTCATCATCCGCACGCCGTCGCGCATCACGAAGAACTTCTGCCCCTCGTAGCCGTCGGTCATGCGGAAGCGGGAGCGGACGAACTTGACGATCCGGTTGTTCTCCATGTCCGGCTCGTCGTCCACCGACATCAGCATCTTGATGCCGCTGAAGATCAGGAAGGCGCCGAAGATGTAGATGATCCAGTGGAATTCCTGGATCAGCGCCGTGCCCGCCACGATCAGCACGCCGCGCATCACCAGCGCGCCCAGGATGCCCCAGAACAGCACCCGGTGCTGGTATTGCGGCGGCACCGCGAAATGCGTGAAGATCAGCGCGATGACGAAGATGTTGTCGACGCTCAGGCTGTATTCGATCAGGTAGCCGGTCAGGAACTCCAGTCCCTTCTCGGAGCCCTGAAAATGAAAGACGCCGGCCGCGAAAATCATCGCCAGCGTGGAATAGGCCGCGCAGCGCATCAGCGCCTCGCGGCCGGAGATCACATGGGATTTCTTGGAAAATACACCAAGATCAAAGGCCAAAAGCACGCCAACGAAGACGGCGAAGCCGGCCCACATTAAAACGATCTGGTCCATGGAACTGTCCCTTGCTTCATGCACTCCGCTCCCGCAAGCGGAGACTTCGATCGTCACATGAGCAGTCCGACATCACCGATGCGCCACGGCGGGACGCATCGGCCAGAGGGGCCCGGACTGGAATCGTGACCGCAAGGTCTGCGGCCAATGAGAAAGCGCGCGCAACGGCTCGGCCGCGGCGCGTCAGGTCACCCGTCTCCATCGTTCGCCGTGGAGACGTGGCGGTCGGTCAGGATGTTGGTTCGGTGCGGTCCATGTCGATGTCTCCCAAAGGCCCGTCGGGTGCCGTCGTCCGGCGGTGGACCTTGTGGGGGAGCGGGACCCAGGGGGAAGAACAGGGCCAGCTTCCGCAAGGCCGCGCCAAGGCGACGGCTCAATGGGAAGTCCGACATCACAGCGCCGGGCGACGCTGCCAGAGGGGCCCGGACCTCGACCGTCATGTAGTCAGGCCCCGGCCCGGCGACAAGAGGGGGGCATGGCCTTCGCGACCCGTGATCGGCGTATCGGCGGAATGCGGCTTGACCGGAGCCGTTCCGCCCGCGTAGCTTCGCATCCGACGGTTGCCCGAAAGGGCTGAAAATGGGAACACGGTGCGGACCCCGCGGCGAAACGCCGCGCGAAGGTCCAACGCCGGGGCTGCCCCCGCAACTGTAAGCGGCGAGTCGTCCATCGGAATGCCACTGGGATCGCGATCCTGGGAAGGCGATGGGCCGACGATAACCCGTGAGCCAGGAGACCTGCCGTCAGTCGTGGTCACACGCGAACACGTTCGGGCGGGGTGCACCGAAGGTCGTCGAACCGGGAGTCCGTTCGCGGAAACCCTGGTGGGACTTCGTTCGCGGTGACGTGCCACCGGCGTCCCGCCCGAGGTCTCAATGAGTGTCCGCGTTCCCCGCCTTCACCGGACGGCGTCCTTCGCCGCCGTTCTGGGAAGCCTTGCCCTTCCCCTATCGGCCTTCGCCGATTCCACCACCATCACGATGCTTCCGCCGGTCTCGGTGACCGCCAACCGCGTCCCCACCGCCGCCGGGGAAACCGGCAGCGCCCTGACCGTCATCACCCGTCAGGAACTGGAGCAGCGCCAGACCCACCTGCTGTCCGACGCACTGCGCGCGGTGCCCGGCGTCGCCGTCAACCGCACCGGCCCGATGGGCACCCTGACCCAGCTCCGCATCCGCGGGTCGGAGGGCAACCAGACGCTCGTCCTGATCGACGGGATCGAGGTGAACGACCCGGCGTCCGGCTCCGAATACGATTTCGCCAACCTGCTGGCCGGCGACGTGGAGCGCGTCGAGGTGCTGCGCGGCCCGCAGAGCGCGCTCTACGGCTCCGACGCGGTCGGCGGCGTCGTCAACATCGTGACCCGCCGCGGCGCCGGCGTCCCCCGGATCGGCGCCGCCGTCGAGGGCGGGTCCTTCGGCACCGCCGCCGGGCGGGCCTCCTTCGGAACGGGGACCGACCGCTACGACCTGTTCCTCAGCGGCCAGGGCGTCACCAGCGACGGCGTGTCGGTCGCCGACAAGCGGCTCGGCAACCCGGAGAAGGACGGCTACCGCAACGGCACGCTGACCGGAAACGCCGCCGTCCGCCCGACCGAGCGCAGCGAGATCACCGTGACCGGCCGCTACACCCGCTTCCGCGCCGACACCGACGGCTTCGTCGGCGGGCGCGGCGCCGTCGATGACGGGACCAGCACCGCCGGGGAGCAGTATTTCGGACGGCTCCAGGGCAAGATCGCCCTTCTCGACGGGAAGTGGGAGCACATCGTCGGCCTGACCCATGGCCGCCAGCAGCGCGACTACCGCGACGCCGCCAAGACGGTGACCAGCCGTTACGACGGGCGCAAGACCAAGGCCGACTACCAGACCAACCTGACGCTGAAAAGCGGTCCCGCCGACCATGTGCTGACCGCCGCCGTGGAGCGTGAGGAGGACAAGGCGATCAGCCGCAGCGCCTTCTCCAGCTTCGACCGCTCCATCGGCTCCACCGGGCTGGTGGGCCAGTACAAGCTGGGCCTGTTCGACCGGCTGACCCTGACCGGCAGCGTCCGCCACGACGGGAACGACCTGTTCCGCGACGCCACCACATGGCGCACCACCGCGGCCTACCGCGTCGAGGGCAGCGGGACGACGCTGCGCGCCTCCTACGGCACCGGCGTCAAGAATCCCACCCTGTTCGAGCTGTACGGCTACACCGCCACCTACGCCGGCAACCCGAACCTGAAGCCGGAGCGGGTGCGCGGCTGGGACGCCGGCTTCGATCAGTCGCTGTGGGGCACACGGGCCTCCGTGGACGGCACATGGTTCGACCAGCGCATCCGCGACCTGATCACCGGCACCGGGCGGACTTCCGTCAACATGCCGGGCGAATCCCGCATCCGCGGCTTCGAAATGGGGCTGTCGGTGGAGCCACTGGACCGGCTGACCGTCCGCGGCTCCTACACCTGGACCGACGGCGAGGATTCCGCGGGGGCGGAGCTGGTGCGCCGGCCCAAGCAGATCGCCAGCCTGACCGTCAACCACCGCTTCCTGGAGGACCGGGCGAACGCCAACCTCAGCGTGGTCTACAACGGGCGGTCCAGCGACTGGGCCTACGATCCCTTCTACAACCGGCAGGTCGTGAGCCTCACCCCCTACACGCTGGTCAACATGGCCGGGTCCTACGCGCTGTCCGAGGGGATCGAGGTCTTCGGACGCGTGGAGAACCTGTTCAATCGCCGGTATCAGGAGGTCTGGACCTACGGCGCGACGGGCCGGGCCGGGTATCTCGGGCTGCGGCTGTCGCTGTGAGGCCCACCCGTCTCGGGCTGGCCGCCGCCCTCCTGCTGATCGCGGGGGGGCCGGCGGCGGCGTGGGAGGCGCCGCCCGCAAAGCCGCAGCGCATCGTCTCCCTGAATCTGTGCGCCGACGAGCTGCTGTTGCGGCTCGTCGGGCCGGAGCGCCTCGCCGCGGTGACGTGGCTGGCGCGCGATCCCCGCGCCTCCACGGTGGCGGATCTGGCGGCGCGGGTGCCGGTCAACCACGGGATGGCGGAGGAGATCCTGCCGCTCAACCCCGACCTGATCGTCGCCGGGCGCTACACCACGCGGGTCGCGGTCGGGCTGCTGACGCGGCTGGACGCGCCGCTGCTGGAGCTGGACGTCCCGCAGAGCGTGGCCGGGGTGAAGGAGCAGATCCGCGGCCTCGCCCGCGCCGTCGGCGAGCCGGAACGGGGGGAGGCGCTGGTCGCCGACCTGCTCTCCCGCCTCGACGCCCCGCCCCCCGCCGCGCCGGGGCCGCGCCCGACCGCGGTGGTCTTGCGGCCCAACGGCTTCGTCGCCGGGTCCGGGTCGCTGGTGGACGAACTCCTGACCCGCGCCGGGCTGGAAAATCTGGCCGACCGCCTGCCGCTGGGCAGCCAGGGCGCCCTGCCGCTGGAGGCGGTCATTCTGGGCGGGGCGGACATGCTGATCGTCGACGCCGCACCCGACGCGCCGCCGTCGCTGGCCGGTGCCCTTCTGCATCACCCTGCCCTGAAAGCTCTAAAACATCAGGTCCGCACCCTGTCGCTGCCAACCCGCCTGTGGACCTGCCCCGGCCCGCAGATCGCCGAGGCCGCGGAACGGCTGGCCGCCGCGCGGGAGGCCGCACCATGAGCCGGGACTCCCGCATCCCCTACGCCGCCCTGGTCGCCGGGCTGACGGGTCTGGCGCTGGCGCTCTGCGCGGTGTCGGCGGCGGTCGGCTATGTGCCGTTCGACCTGGGCGCCGCCCTGTCCGACTGGCTGGCCGGGCGCCCCACCCTCGGCGCTCTGGTGCTGGCCGAGCTGCGCCTGCCGCGCGCCCTGCTGGGCCTGCTGGTCGGCTTCAGCCTGGGGCTGACCGGTGCGGCGATGCAGGGCTGGCTGCGCAACCCGCTGGCCGAGCCGGGGCTGGTCGGCGTGTCGAGCGCGGCGGCGCTGGGCGCGGTGATCGTCTTTTACAGCGGCCTGTCCGCCGCGCTGTCGCTGGCCCTGCCGCTCGGCGGCATGGCCGGAGCCGCCACCGCCGCAATTCTGCTGAACCTGATGGCGGCGCGGGGGGCCGGAACGACGGCGCTGGTCATCGGCGGCATCGCCATCAACAGCCTCGCCGGGTCGCTGACCGCGCTGGCCCTCAACCTCGCCCCCAACCCCTACGCGGCGCTGGAGATCGTGTTCTGGCTGATGGGATCGCTGGCCGACCGCGGCACCGACCAGCTCTGGCTCGTCCTGCCGCCGATGCTGGCGGGCTGGGCGCTCTGCCTGTCCGGCGCCCGCGCGCTCGACGCGCTGACCCTGGGGGAAGACGCGGCGCGCAGCCTGGGCTTCGACCTCACCGGGCTGCGCGTCCGGCTGATCGCCGGGGCGGCGCTGGCGGTGGGCAGCGCGGTGTCGGTCACCGGCGCCGTGGGCTTCGTCGGGCTGGTGGCCCCGCACCTGATGCGCCCGCTGGCCGGGGCGCGGCCCGGACGGCTGCTGCTGCTGGCGGGTCTGGCCGGGGCGTGCCTGACCCTGGCCGCGGACATCGCGGTCCGGCTGCTGCCGACGCGGCCCGAACTGAAGCTGGGCGTGGTCACCGCCCTGATCGGGGCGCCCTTCCTGATCGTCCTGATCGCCCGGCTGCGGCGGGAGGAGGCGTGATGCGCATCGAAACCCACGGCCTGTCCGCCACCGCCGGCGGGCGGACCATCCTGACGGACGTCAATCTCGCCATCAGGCCCGGCGCCTTCACCGGCCTGATCGGTCCGAACGGCGCCGGCAAGACCACCCTGCTGCGTCTCCTCGCCGGTCTCGCCGAGCCGGCGGCGGGCCGCGTCACCTACGATGGAAGGTCCGCTGCACAGGTCGGACGGCGGGCGCTCGCCCGCGGCATCGCCTATCTGCCGCAGAGCGGCCCGGTGCATTGGCCGCTGCGCGCCGAGGCGCTGGTGATGCTCGGCCGCCTGCCCCACCGCGGCCCGCTGGGCGGAATCACCGCGGCGGACCGCGCGGCGGTGGAACGGGCGCTGTCCATCGCCGACGCCGCGCACCTGCGCGGGCGGATCGTCGGCACCCTGTCGGGGGGCGAGCGGATGCGCGTCCTGCTCGCCCGCGCCCTGGCGACCGAGGCGCCCGTCCTGCTGGCCGACGAGCCGGTCGCCGCCCTCGACCCCGGCCACCAGCTCGCCTGCATGGCGCTGCTGCGCGACACCGCCCGCCGGGGAAGCGGCGTGGTGGCGGTGCTGCACGACCTGACCCTGGCCGCCCGCTTCTGCGACCGGCTGATCCTGCTGTCGGAGGGCGGCGTGCGGGCCGATGGGCCGCCCGACCAAGTGCTGACCGACGACACCCTGCGCGCCGCCTACGGCATCGCCGTCCACCGTGGCGAGGCCGGCGGCGAACCCTTCCTGCTTCCCTGGCACGCCCTGCCATCCCCGAATTCCGTAACGGAGACCACCCGATGAGTGACCTGTCCTCCCTGCTGCGCGACGCGCTGAACGATCCGGCGACCGGCTGGAGCCTCGGCGCGTTCGGCGCCATCGCGGAGTTCATCCGCGACCCGGACGAACCCGTCGTCCTGCGCAGCGACGGCCCGGAGCTGGAGGCGCGGACCGCCCGCGGCGGGTTGCGTCTCCGCCCCACCCCGGCCATCCGCCCGGTGCCCTACCGGACGCGCAACGGCAGCCTCGCCGTGGCCCTCTGCCTGCCCTGCCACGTCGGCGCCATGAACCGGCGCGGCGTGGTGACCGAGCTGGGTCCCGACCACGCGGCCATCGCCGAGGCGGACCGCGGCGCCCTGCTGTTCGACCTTGGACTGGGCGTCTTCCAGACCGACGTCTGCGTGCGCAGCGCCGACCCCGCCACCATCGCCCGCCTGCGCGCGGTGGTCGGGACGGAGCTTCTGGCGCCGGGCAACCCCTTGCCGCCCGACCTGCCGGCGCTCAGCCCCGACCGTGTCTTCATCGGCCCCTTCGGGCGGATCGAGGTCAGCCAGCCGATCCCGCCGCCCGACGGCCGCAGCCCGGAGGGTCCACACACCCACGTCCTGCCGAAGCTGCTGGCCCACAACCGGACCCACGCGGCGACCGTCCCGATCCCGGACGGCTGGGTGCCCAGCCTGTACCTGTCGCCGCGCGCGGAGTCCTTCGCCGCGTGGGAGGGGCTGGGGCGCTGAGGTCCTGCCCCCTCCCTAACCCTCCCCCTCTACGAGGTGGAGGGGACTGCAGCCGCTTCGCTCAAGCCCCCCTCCCCCGCGAAGCGGGGGAGGGTTGGGGAGGGGGCACCGACGCCGCCGGCGCCCGGCGCAGCGCGTTCAACAGAATCCCGATCGTCGTCCCGTTGTGCAGCACGGCGGTGCCCACCGGGGACAGCAGGCCCAGCGCGGCGGCGCCGAGGATGGCGCTATTCAGCCCCACCGTCAGGCGGTAGTTGCGGGCGATCAGCGCCATGGCGGCGTTGGCCGTCTCCTTGGCGTCCGCCACCCGCTCGATCCGGTCCTCCAGAAGCGCCACGTCGGCGGTCAGGCGGGCGATGTCCGCCCCCTTCTGCATGGCGATGCCGACATGGGCGCCGGCCAGCGCCGGGGCGTCGTTGATGCCGTCGCCGACGAAGGCGATGCGCGCGCCGTCGCGGCTCAGGTCCTCGATGATGCGGGCCTTGTCGGTGGGCAGCAGGTCGGCGTGGAAGCCGTCGAGACGCAGCTCCGCGGCCAGCTCGGCGGCGCGGTCGCGGTGGTCGCCGGTCAGCATCAGGACCCGCGTCACCCCCGCCCGCCGGAGCCGCGCGATGGTCGCCGCGCTGGCCGCCCGCACGCTGTCCTTCAGCGCCAGCACGCCGACCAGCACCCCGCCGAAACCGATGAACAGCAGCGTCTTGCCGTCGCGGTGCAGCGCGTCGATGGCCTCCCGTTGGGCCGTCGTGTCGATGCCCTCGTCGTCCTCGATGAAATGGCGGGAACCGACGACGATGCGCTTGCCGTCGATGACGCTGGCCACCCCGTGGGCGACGATGAACTTCACCTCCTGATGGTCGAAGTGGCGGTTGTGGGTCTCCTTGGCGGCGTTGACCACGGCCATCGCCAGCGGGTGGAAGTAATGCTCCTCCACCGAGGCGGCGAGGCAGATCAGGTCGTCGGGGCTGAAGGTCGGGTCGAAGGCGATGGAATCGGTCACCTGCAGATCGCCGGTGGTCAGCGTGCCGGTCTTGTCGAAGATGACCGTGTCGGCCTGGGCCAGCCGTTCCAGCGCGTTGGCGCCCTTGATCAGGATGCCCCCTTGGCCCGCCCCGTACATGGCCGACTTGAAGGCCACCGGGGTCGCCAGCTTCAGCGCGCAGGAATAGTCGGCCTGGAGCACCGACGCGGCGCTGCGCCAGTCGCCGGTCATCAGGAAGGAGCCGCCGGCCAGCTTCAGCACCGTGGGCACCAGCCGGTCGGCCAGCCGCGCCGCGTCGAGCTGCGCCTCGCTCTTGGCGGTCAGCGACTGTTCGACGTAATCGGCGATGCGGGCGGCGGCGGTGTGGCTGCCGACATGCTCGGCGTAGACGACGAGCCGCCCTTCCTCCATCAGCGTGCCGGACAGGACGGCGGAGCCGCGCTGCTTGACCACCGGGGCGCTCTCGCCGGTCATGGCGGCCTCGTTGACGGTCGCCTCCCCGCTCAACACCGTGCCGTCCACCGGGATCACCGTTCCGGCGCCGATCACCACGCTGTCGCCGACCATGACGGTGTCGGCGGGCACTTGGATTTCCATGCCGTCACGCAGCAGCCACACCTGATCGCTCGACGGGCGCAACAGCCGTTTCAGCAGCGCGTCCGAGCGGCGGGCGATGGAGTCCTCCATATACTCGCCGAGCGCCAGCATGAAGACGGTGGTGTTGGCCGCGGTGAAATCCCGCCGCGCCAGGGAGATCGACACCGCCGCAGCTTCCAGCACGTGGGAGTTGACGCCCTCCCGCCCATAGATGGCCATGCCCTCCCGCAGCATCGGCATCGCGATGGCCAGCGACAGCGGCAGGCGCAGCGGCATGGGCAGCAGGAAGCCGCCGACCAGCGTGGCGAGGCTGCGGGCCAGCGCGGCGCCGTGATTCTCACCGCCCTCCGCCGCCGGGGCGGGCGGGGCCGCTTCGGGAATCGGCAGGGCGGCCAGCGCGAGGCACAGCGCCGTGGCGTCCGTCACCGCCGGATCGTAGCGTAGGGCCAGCGACCGCGCGGCGCGGCTGACCCGAACCGACGTCACCCCGGCGACCGCCTCCACCACCCGCTGCAGGGTCGCCTCGTCAGCGGGGGTGCCGGGACGGCAGGCGTAGCGCAGCCGGATGCGCCCCGGAACCCGATGGACCGGCTCCAGCCGCAGGAACCAGGGCAGGCCGCTCATGAGGCTCCGGCCTGTTCCGCCTCCAGCTCGGCCTGGAGGTCGGCCATCTGCTCCTTCATTTCGGCGAGGCCGCCGGCGAGGTTGCCGTACAGCTTCAGGCCGGACTTCACGATCTTGCCGCGCAGCTCCTCGTCGGACAGCACATAGGCCGCCGCCGCCCCGACCAGAAGCCCGACCAGGAACTGCTCGGACCGGCGCGACGGCAGAAGACCGCTCAACCCGCCGAGAAGCCCCTGCCCCCGCGCCATTCCGGCCCCCATGCGACCTCCAATGGGGGCGCCGTTGGCGGCCATGGCGGCTTCATACTGGCGCTGCTGCTTCTTCAGCTTCTTCAACGCCTTCTTGGTCTTCTTAGCCATGGGGGTCCTCGTTCTTCGGCAATTCTTGCGGCAGCTCGTCCGCCGGATTCAGCAGATGTTCGATCATCACCACACCCGCCGCCCCGGCGGCGACCGCCAGGGCGAGGCGCGCGTAGTCGCGGTTGCGCAGGGCGTCGGCGGCAAGGCTGGCGGCGGCCAGCGCCGCACCGCCCTGCAGACCGTGGCGCAGGATGGTGCGCGGCGCGGGAGGCTCGGCGCCCGTCACCCAGCGGTCCTGGACGGCGGTCAGCAGGCCGGTCGCCACCATGCCGCGCGTGAAGTCGGCGGCGAGCGTGCCGGAGCCCCGCGCCTTGCCGCGCCGCTTCGCGCGCTTCACGCGGCCCCCGAGGCGGCGGACGGCGTCGGTTCGGTCTTTGCCGGCTCCGCCGCATCGGTCTTTGCCGGCTCCGCCTCGGCGGGCACCACGGGTTCGGCAACCACGTCTTCCACCGTCTCATCAACCGCCTCATCCACCGGTGTGACGAGGCGGGAGCGCAGACCGGCGGAGGTCCGCTCGATGGCCAGCAGGCCGGTGACCGCGGCCTCGCGCACCGCGGTCCGGGCCTTGCCGGCACCCTCGCGGGCGGCGGCCTTCACATCGACGGCCTTGACGTCGGTGGCCCTGAGGTCGGCGATCTTGGGATCGGCCTTGGCCTTGGCGTTCTTCACCATCCGGACGCCGATGGCCCCGGCGATCACACCGGACGCGAATGTCAGAAGCGGCAGCATCATGGTCTCCTTTCCGGCACACCGCCGGCAAAGCCGGCGGTGGCGATGCGCAGCAGCGTCCCGGCCGCCGCGCTGGCTTCCCCGCGCAGCAGATCCGGCCACGCCGAGGGCGGGATCACCGTGGGGTCGTATTCGATGGTGCAGGACCGGGCGAGCGGGTTCAGCGCGACGGAACGGATGCCCTCCGCCCCGGATAGCGCCCGGTGCAGCGCCTTGGCGTCGTCCGCCAGCGCCGCCAGATTGCGCTCCGCGGCGCCGTCGAGCTTCAGCCGCACCCGGCCCGGAATGTGGTGCGCGATGGTCAGGGCGGCGGCCAGCCGGCTCAGGAATTCGTCGGGCATGCTCGGGTCGCGCTCGGTCATTGAAAGCGGGCGTTCATTGGAAGAGGCGTTTGCGCTGCACGGTCATGTGGACGAGCATGAAGGCGACGAACAGCGTGCCGAAGCCGGCATGGACGCGTTTGCCCACCCCCAGCGCCGCCAGGGTAGCCGCCATGCTGCCCATCATCCCGATCTTGGCCGCGCGGTTGATCCGCCATTTCAGCTCGGGAGCGGCCGGCTTGCTTTCCGCGACGGAGGCAGGCTCGTCCGGCTGCGGCGGAGCCTCCGCGGGGTACAGCACCGCCGTCAGCAGCGTCTCCACCTGGGACCGGGCTTCATCCGGCGCCACCGCGGCGGAGTCGTAGCTCAGCAGAAAGCTGCCCACCGCCGGGTTGCTCTCGGTCATCCGGACGGCATCCAACGCTTCCAAACGTCCCAGCGCTTCCTGGAAGCGGTCCGTCCGGCGCAGCAAGGGGTGGCGCACGCGGATGCGTCCGGGCACCGCCGATGCGATGGGAGAGGTCCGTCCGGTCATTGCCCGTTCTCCTGCGTCAGCCGCGGTCCACCCACACGGCCAGGGACCGTTCAATGGCTGCCCAGAATATCCATAACTTCACAATGGTGAAACATTTCCCGCCCTTGCGCATCGGCGTCGGGCGCAAGGCCGCGTTGCAAAAATGCCGCGCCCTCATCCATGAAGTGCAGGGCGAGGAGCATCATGGCGCCGTGGCCGCGGTCCGCTTCCGGCTCTGGAACTTGCTTTCCGGCGTGATTGAGCAAAGTCCAGCTCACAGATCCGGCGGGGTGCGGGCCGGCAGATGCAGGGTCGCCAGGGTGCCGCCCCCGGAGCGCGAGGCGATGGTGAAGGACCCGCCCAGCCGGTCCGATGCCAGATTGTCCACGATGTTCAGGCCGAGCCCGACCGACCCCGTGCCGCGTCGGGTGGTGAAGAAGGGCTCCAGGATGCGCCCGGCGGTCCCCTCCAGGATGCCGGCCCCGTCGTCGGCGACGGACAGCAGGACCGTCTCCGGCCCCGACGCCATGGCCCCGACCGTTACCAGCCCGCACCGCCCCGCCGGAAAGGCGTGGTCCAGCGCGTTGCGCACGAGCTGCTCCAGGATCGTCGACAGAATTGCCGGGTTGCTGACCATGCGCAGGTCGGCGGGGCAGTCCACGGCCATGCGGTGCCCCAAAGGCTCCCACTGCGGGCGCAGGCTCTCCGTCACCTGTTCGAGGAAGGGCCTCAGCGCGATGGTCTGGCGCAGCCCGCCATGGTCCGCCGCCACCCCCTTGAAGCAGCGCACGATCTCCCCGGCGCGCGCGATGGTGCCGGACAGCAGGGCGGCCAGCTCCCCGGCGCTCGCCAGGAAGCGCTCAAGCTCGGCGCGGCGGAGCTGGTTGGCGGCCAGCCGCTCCGTCATCGCGGCGACCCGGTCGCCGAGATGGGACGCGCTGCCCAGCGCCACGCCGATGGGCGTGTTGATCTCGTGCGCCACGCCGGCGACCATCTGGCGCAGCGCCGCCATCTTCTCGCGCTGGGCCTGGGCCAGCTTGCGCGTGCGCTCGCGGACCAGCGCCTCCAGATGCTCGTTCTCGTCCTTCAGGCTGCGGTTGGCCCGGCGCAGCGACAGGTGGGTGGCGACGCGGGCGCGCACGATGGCCGGGCTGAAGGGCTTGGTCACGTAATCGACCGCCCCGGTCTCCAGCCCGAAGGCCTCCTCCTCGGGGCTGGACAGGGAGGTGATGAAGATCACCGGAATGTCGGCGGTGGCCGGGTCGGTCTTCAGCAGCCGGCACACCGCGTAGCCGTCCAGCCCCGGCATCATCACGTCGAGCAGCACCAGCTCCGGCGGGTCGGCGGAGGCCAGCTCCAGCGCGCGGCGGCCGGAGGTGGCGAAACGCACCTCGTGCCGGTCCTCCAGCACGCTGGCCAGCGCCCGGATGTTGGCCGTGTCGTCATCGACGATCAGAATGTGACCACCGTTCACGGTGTCGTCTCCCGGTCCCGTTCCCTGTTGCATGCGGCGGTGAGCCGTTCCAGCGCCGCGCGGGCGGCGGCGAAGTCCAACGCCTCCACAGCGTGCCCCATCCTGTCCAACGCCTCGTCATGGCCATGCCCGGCCAGCAGGCCGCGCAGAGCGGCGAAGCGCGCTGCCGCCGACAGGCTGCCGCTGCGCAGCGCCTCCTCCAGCGCGCGCAACGCCTCTTCCAGCTCGTCCGGGCTGACCAGAGGAAGCACCGGGATTTCCGGCACGACCTCCACAGCCATCTCCGCGGCGCGCAGCGTTTCCGCCGAAGCCAGCGCGGGACCGAGGGCGGCGGACAGGTCGGCCACGAGCCCCGGTATCGCGTCTCGCCGCTCCTCGCGCGCCGCCAGTTCCAGCGCCGCGGCGGCGGAACTGGCGGCCATCGCGCCGACCGTCCCGGCGCTGCCGCGTAGTCCATGGGCGAAGCGTTCCAGCGCCGGCCCGTCTCCCGCGCTGCGCAAGTGCTCCAGCCGGACCGGCGCATCGCCGTAGCGGTCGAGGAAATCGAGGATCGCCCGGCGCAGCGTGCCTGCCCGCCCATTCATCCGCGCCAGCGCCGGGGTGAGGTCGAACCCCTCCAAGCTGTCGGGAAGTGTCTCGGGACGCTTGGCATCCGTCTCCGCGGCCATGGCGACCGGCGGAGCCTCCCGCCGCCCGAACGGCTTCAGCCGGCGGTTCAGCACGGCGACGAGGCGGTGCGGCTCCACCGGCTTGGCGATGTGGTCGTCCATCCCCGCGTCCAGACAGCGCCGCCGCTCCTCTTCCAGGGCGTGGGCGGTCATGGCGATGATCGGCAGGCGGTCGGGGCCGCACTGGCGGCGGATCGCCCGCGCCACCGCGAAGCCGTCCATGTCCGGCATCTGGACGTCGGTGAGCAGAGCGGCGTAGTCCGCCCCCGGCTCCAGCGCCAGCCGCACCGCCTCCCCGCCGCTGCCGACCGCGGTGACGGCCAGCCCGGCGTCCTCCAGCAGCTCCCGCGCAACCAGACGGTTCACGGCGTTGTCGTCGACGACCAGCACGCGCAGGCCGCGCAACGGCTCGTCCACCTGCAGGCCCGCAAGCCCCGGATCGGCCAGGGCGGGCAGCGCCCCCACAGCGCCGTCCTGCACGCCGACCGTGACCGTGAAGCGGAAGGTGCTGCCCAGGCCGGGGGTGCTGTCCACGGCGATGCCGCCGCCCATCATGACGGCCAGCCGCCGGCTGATCGCCAGCCCCAGCCCGGTTCCGCCGTAGCGGCGGGTGGTCGAGCTGTCGGCCTGGGCGAAGGGCTGGAACAGGCGGGCCACCTGCTCCGCCGTCATGCCGATGCCGGTGTCGCGCACGGCGAAACGCAATTCGGCCTCCCCCTCCCCGGCCATCCGCGGCGCGGCGGTCACGCCGAGGACCACGCTGCCGCTCTCCGTGAACTTGACCGCGTTGTTGACGAGGTTGAGGAGCACCTGCCCCAGCCGCAGAGGGTCGCCCAGCAGGGCGGTGGGCACGTCCGGGGCGACCTCCAGCCGCAGAACCAGCCCCTTCTCCTCGGCGGAGAGGGCGGCGGTGCCGGCCACCATGTCGAGCACGGCGGACAGGTCGAAGGGCACGCGCTCCAGCGTCAGCATGCCCGCCTCGATCTTGGAGACGTCGAGGATGTCGTTGATGATCCCCAGCAGCGCCGTGGCGGAAGCGCGAATGCGGGTCAGGTAACCGCGCTGGCGCAGCGGCGGCCCGGCGCGCAGGGCGAGGTGGCTGAGGCCGAGGATGGCGTTCATCGGCGTGCGGATCTCGTGGCTCATATTCGCCAGGAAATCGCCCTTGGCGCGCGACGCCTCCTCGGCGCGGCGGCGGGCCTCCTCCACCTGCTGCTGGCGGCGCGCGATCTCGTCAAGGAAGTGGCGGATCGAGCGGGAGATGGTGGCGATCTCGTCGGTGCCGCCGTCGGGCAACGGCGTCTCCCGCCCCTCGACCCGGTCGAGCACCGCGTCGTTCAGCCGGACCAGACGCAGGGTCAGGAAGCGGCGCAGATACAGATACACGCCGAGCGCCACCAGGAAGCCCAGCGCCCCCAGCCCGATCAGGATGCGGTTCTGCGTCGCGGCCAGTTCGGACAGGCCGTCCGCCTCGCCCGCCGCCGCCGCGTTGATCCGTTCGAACAGCGCGTGGGAGATCTTCACGACCTCCTCGACCATCACCAGCACCTGGTTGGTCAGCGCCTTGCTGCGGGCGATGGCCGCCTGCCGCTCCATCAGGCTGGGCAGCAGGCCGGTGGGGCCGAGCAGAGCCACCTCCAGCCGCCGGTGCAGGGCGGCGAAGCGCTCCGCCTGTTCGGGCGGCAGCCCGGTATGGAGCGCCGGCAGGGCCGACAGCGCCGCCGCCGCGTCCTTCTGGGCGCGCGCGATCTCGCGCTGGAACCGGCTGTTGCCGGCGTGGGTGCTCTCGTTCAGCACGCGGTTGACCGTGTTGGTCCAGGCGGTCAGCGGTCCCAGCCGGTCTGCCGGCAGCGTCGGCAGCACGGCGGCGACCAGCGCGCCGGCCTCCGCCGACAGACGGCGGGTCTCGTCCAGCGCGTCGTCGGTGCGCACCGCCGCGTCGATGCGCTCGGCGACCAGCCGGTCGAGGTCCGCCACCGTCGGGACGAGCGTTCCCAGCACGCCGGCCAGCGTCGCGCCGCCCTCGATGTCGGAGAGGGCCTGGGCCGACCGGGTGACCGCCGTCAGGTTGGCCGTCAGCTCGGCCAGGGTGACCCGCCGTTCGGGATGGCTGGTCGCCCCGCCCAGCCGGGTCGCCTGCGACAGCACCTGCTGCAGGCCGCCGTTCAGCACCGCCCCGGTGGTGATGCGCGGCAGCGCCCCGTTGGACAGGTCCGACAGGGCGTGGCGGAACTGCGCGAGGTCGTAGAGAGCCGCACCCGACACGCCGAGCAGCACGCCCACCATGACCAGAAGGCCCAGCCCGACGCGCCGCCCAACGCCGCCCCGGAAGGGCGCGCGCGGGACCGGCGCGGTCGAGGCTGGCTCCGTCGTCATCGACGCTCGGTGATGCGGCCGTCGATGCGGGGCGACACCGTCCCCCGGTCGGTCAGATGCTGGGCCATGATCTCCCACAGCAGCTTGCCGCCGGCCCCGGAGGAGGAGGGGAAGGCGCCGGGCGACTTCAGCATGCCGTAGCCGTCGCCGCCCTGGGCCAGATAGGTGGGCAGGGCCACCGAATAGGTGGCGTTCGGGTCGAGCGGCTTGCCGCCCACCGTGACGGAGACGACGCGGCTGCCCGCCGGTTGCTTCAGGTCGTAGACCACCGCCATGTTGGACGGGTGGAGGAAGCTGCCCTTCTGGTTGTCCACCCCGGCGGCGCTGACCTCCAGCGCCTCGCGCAGGGCCTTGCCGGTCAGCGGGACGGCGATGATGGAGTCGCGGAAGGGCAGTTCGCGCTGGATGTCGCGGCGGGTCAGCACGGCTCCCGCCTCGTACTGGCGGTTGCCGCGGATGTTGCCGCCGTTGATGAAGGCCAGGTCGGTGTTGAAATGGCCGCGCATGGCATCGGCGATCAGCGAGGCGAAGGCGTTCTCGCCCGTGCGTATCGCGGCGCGGCGGGTGTCGAGCGGGGTCGCCGTCGTCCCGACGGTGATGTCCAGCAGTTCCGACAGGCGGGTCAGATAGACGCCGACGCGCTTTTCCATCGCCGGGTCCGGCACCAGCCCGGCCAGCGGCACGATGGCGGCGCCGGCCAGCGCGGGCGGCGCCTTGCCGTCGCCGTCCAGCTTCAGGACGAAGGCCGATCCCTTCACGTTGACATGGACGCCGAAGACTTTTCCGTTGCCGGCCTCCAGCACGTCCTTGCCGCTGGCGGAGAGTTGGAGCAGCGCGTCGATGGCGGGTTCGCCGCGCAGCGCCTCCACCGCCTCCGGAGTGTTGTCCAGGATGGCGACCACATAGACGGCCCCCTGCGCGCGCAGGGCGCGGGCCTCGGCGGCGATCGTGGCGGGGGGCCGGACCTCGATGTCCGGCACGATGTACTGGACGGTCAGTTCCGGCGAGATCGCCGAGACCACGCCGATCTTGCCCACGGGCGTGTCGAGCAGCGCCGACGGCTCCAGCCCCTCCATCACCTTGCCGGTGTTGCGGTCGATGGTGTTGGCGCTGACGAAGGGGAAGCGCGCCTCGTAGCTGCGCAGCGTCAGCTCGTCCTTGCCGAAGCCGAGATCGCGCTTGGTCACCGCCATCATGTCGGGCTGAAGCTCGTTCAGCAGGTCGATCATGTGGGCGCCCCGGTCGAAGGTGGACAGGACACCCGCGGCCAGCGACGCGCCGCCGTGCAGGAACAGGGTGCCGCCCTCCACCCGCGTGGTGCGCAGCAGCGTGGCGAGGTTGGCGAGGCCGCCCTCACCCTCCACCGGTTCGATGTCGGCCATCGTCGAGGTGAAGACGATCGACAGCTCCGCCGCCGACGCGACCGGCGCGAAGGCGCCGAGCGCCGCGACGGCGCAGGCGGCCATGACGGCACGCCAGCCGGAAAAACGCCACACCCCACCATCGCCGCGCTTCGGCATGGGTACCCCCTTCTGCCATCCCTGTTCCTTCAGGATGGTTCTTCCCGTATTCGGGTGGGGGAGTTCAAGGCATATCCACGCATGCCGGGGAACATTCCCGTGACAAAAACCCCTTTCGAAACAAGGACAAGAGCAACGACCGGATCAGGCCTCCTCGTCCTGCCAGGGGTAGGCCAGCGGAACCTCGCGGAAGGCGAAGCGGTCGAGATGGCGTTCCAGTGCCCCTTTCAATGCGGCGAGATGCTCGGCGGAGCTGGTGTCCAGCCGGCAGTCCAGCGAGTCCGGCCGGGCCTGGAGCGTCAGGATGGCGTCGCCCGGCCAGTCGGCGCCGCGGGCGTCGCGCGGGAAGACGACTCTCCCCGCCTCCGGCGTGTATTCCACCGCCAGATTGTGCGCCCAGTGCTTGCAAAGCTGTTGAAGGTAGCGGCTGCCGTTCGGGGTCGGAACGCGGACGCTGCTGGCGTGTCTCATGTTCATCCTTCCATGCGGTGGCGGTGTGTTCAGGGAAGACGTTCGATGCGCTGGGCCGCCTCGTCGATGATCGAGACGGCGGCGTGCACCGTGTCCGCATCGACGCCCTCGCGCCCCAGCCGGTGCATCAGCACGGCGCGCAGATTCTCCATGGCGCGGCGGATCGGGGCGCCGTCGGTGTGCTCCCGCCGGGTCGCCAGGGCGGCAAGGCGGGCGAACAGGGCCTCGACGGTGTCCTTGTCCTGGGCGAGCTGGGCGGTGCCCTCCGGGGTCACGGCGAAGGGTTTGCGCGCGCCTTCGGCGTCCGTCTTGGCGATGTGGCCCATCTCCTCCAGCAGCGACAGGGTCGGGTAGATCACGCCGGGGCTGGGCACGTAGCCACCACCGGTCAGCTCCTCGACGGCGCGGATCAGGTCGTAGCCGTGCCGTGGCTCGTCGGCGATCAGCTTCAGAAGAACCAGCCGCAGTTCCGACGCTTCGAAGACGCCGCGCCGGCCGCCGCGGCCGCCGCGCCGCTCGTGACGCTCATGGCCCCAGCCGCCCTCCGCGGCGTGACGGCCGCCACCATGGCGAGGACCGCCGCCGTGCGGGCCATCGCCGTACGGGCCGGGATGATGGCGGCGCATCCGGCCGCAGAAGGGATTCGGGAAAAACTTCATGACAAGGGCTCCATCGTGTTCCGATAGATTCAAGATATATCGCGAACTATCTTATATCAAGCCCCGATCGCACCGTTTCCCCTCTCACGCCCTGGGAGAGGGGAACACCCTCTCCAGCCACGCCCGGCAAGCATACTGCGAATGCGAGCAATTCGCATTGACGATCCGCGGGAATCCGGACCACAGTGCCCCCGCCCTTCCGGCATAGGCCGTCCAGTCAAAGTTGAAGGAGATTCAAGGATGAAGCTGACCCGACGCCACGCCCTCGCCATGACCGCCGCCGTGGTCGGCCTCGCCGCCCTGGCGCCCGCTCCCGGCCACGCCCAGGACATGACGGTGCGGCACGCGCAGGGCGAGACCCGGATTCCTCCAAAGCTCGACCCCGTCCTGGTCTTCGACATGACCGCGCTGGACACCTTGGACGCGCTGGGCGTGGCCATCGCCGGGGTGCCCACGGGGCTGAAGCCGCCGCACCTCGCCAAGTATGACGGTCCGTCCTACGCGAAGATCGGCACGCTGTTCGAGCCCGACTACGAGGCGGTGAACGCCGCCGAGCCCGGCCTGATCGTCGCCGGCGGCCGGTCGGCCCCGAAATACGCCGAGCTGTCGCGCATCGCGCCGACGCTCGACATGACGACCGACCAGACCGACTTCCTGGCCAGCTCCATCGCCAACATCGAGACGCTGGGCCGCATCTTCGGCAAGAGCGCCCTGGTCAAGCAGAAGGTCGACCGGCTGCGCGCCTCCATCGCCGAGTTGAAGGCGACCGCGGCAAACGCCGGCAAGGGCCTGTTGGTCCTGACCACCGGCGGCAAGATGAGCGCCTACGGGCCGGGGTCGCGCTTCGGCATCCTGCACACGGAGTTCGGCATCCAGCCCGCCGCCCCCGACCTGAAGGTCGCCAACCACGGGCAGGCCATCTCCTTCGAGTTCATTCTGGAGACCAACCCGGACTGGCTGTTCGTGATCGACCGCGACGCCGCCATCGGGCAGGACGGCAAGCCGGCCCGGCAGTTTCTCGACAACGACATCGTCCGCCGCACCACCGCCTGGCGGAAGAACCAGGTCGTCTATCTGAACGGCGGCAACTGGTACATCGTCGGCGGCGGGCTGTCGGCGCTCCAGCAGGATGTGGACGATCTCCTGGCGGCGCTGTCCAAGAAGTCCTGATCCGTGAAGCCCCTCCCAATCGCCACACTCCCGATTGCCGCATTCGGCATCGGCCTGCTGGCCGTCTGGAGCCTGTTCGTTGGTGTCAGCGACGTCAGCCTCGCGGCGCTGTTCGGCGGCGCCCCGGACCAGGCCACGCAGGTCCTGCTGGTCAGCCGTCTGCCCCGGACGCTGGCCCTGATCCTGGCCGGCGCGGCCATGGCGGTGTCCGGCCTGCTCCTCCAGATGCTGGTCCGCAACCGCTTCGTGGAGCCCTCCACCGCCGGGACCGCGGAATCGGCCATCTTCGGCATGATGATGGTCTCGCTGCTGGCGCCGGAGATGCCGGTGTTCGGGCGCATGGCCGTCGCCAGCCTGTGCGCGCTGGCCGGAACGGGGCTGTTCCTGGCGATCCTGCGGCAGGTGCCGCTGCGCTCGCCGCTGGTCGTGCCGCTGGTCGGCATCATGCTGGGTGGGGTCATCACGGCGATGACGGAGTTCGTTGCCTACCGCCAGGACCTGATCCAGTCGGTGCGCGGTTGGGAGACGGGGGACTTCTCCGCCATCCTGCTTGGCCGCTACGAGCTGCTGTGGCTGAGCGCCGCCCTGACCGGCGTCGCCTATCTGGCGGCGGACCGCTTCACCGTCGCCGGGATGGGGCGTGACGTCGCCACCAACCTGGGCATCGACCACCGCAAGGTGATGGCGCTGGGGCTGGTCATCGTCTCGATGACCACGGCGGCGGTGATCGCGACCTGCGGCATGATCCCCTTCCTGGGGCTGATCGTTCCCAACGTTGTCAGCCTCGTCCGCGGCGACAACATGCGCGGGTCCCTGCCCTGGGTCGCGCTGATGGGGGCCGGGCTGGTGCTGGCCTGCGACATCGCCGGGCGGCTGGTGATCCACCCCTACGAGGTCCCGATCGGGACGATGATGGGAGTCATCGGCAGCGCCCTGTTCCTCTACCTGCTGCTGCGGAGGAACGGCCATGCCGGCTGACCGCCGCATCCTCTCGCCGATGGTCGTCCTGGGCGGCCTGTCGGCGCTGACCCTGCTGTCGATCGCGCTGTTCATGACGCTGGGCGCGCGCGGCAAGTGGGACTTCATCCTGGCTTTCCGCGGCACCAAGATCGCGGCGATGGTGCTGGTCGGCTACGCCATCGCCGTGTCGACCGTGCTGTTCCAGACGATCACCAACAACCGCATTCTCACCCCGTCGGTGATGGGCTTCGACCATCTCTACCGGCTGATCCAGACCGGGCTGGTGTTCCAGTTCGGCAGCGGCCTTGTCGCGACGCTCGACCCGCGCCTGCGCTTCGGTGTCGAGGTGGCGTCGATGGTCGTCTTCTCCGGCCTGCTCTACTGGTGGCTGTTCAACGGGGCGGGCCGCGGCGACAACCGGCGCAGCCTGCATTTGCTGCTTCTCGTCGGCATCGTGTTCGGCGTGCTGTTCCGCAGCGTGACCAACTTCCTTCAGCGCATCATCGACCCCAACGCCTTCCTGACCGTGCAGGACCGGCTGTTCGCCAACTTCAACCGGGTGGACGTCGAGCTGCTGACGGTGTCGGCGCTGGTCGTGCTGGCGGTGTCGCTGGCCGGCTGGCGGTGGCGGCGCACCTTCGACGTGCTGGCGCTGGGGCGCGACGCCGCGGTCAACCTCGGCGTGGAGCACCGGCGCGCGGTGATGACGGTGCTGGTGATGGTCTCCATCCTGGTGTCGGTGTCCACGGCGCTGGTCGGGCCGGTCACCTTCTTCGGCCTGCTGGTCGCCAACCTCGCCTATCTGGTGATCCGCTCGCACCGGCACGCGCTGATCCTGCCGGCCGCGGTGCTGATCGCCGTGCTGACGCTGGTCGCCGGCCAGCTCGTGCTGGAGCGGGTGTTCGGCTACAACGCGGCACTCAGCATCGTCATCGAGTTCGTGGGCGGTCTCGCCTTCCTGTTCATCCTGGTGCGGGGTTCGGCCCGATGATCGACGTCAAGACCATCACGAAACGCTACAACGGAACCGTCGTCGTCGACGGGGTGTCCCTGTCCCTGCCGGCGGGCGGGGTGATCTCGCTGATCGGGCCGAACGGGGCCGGCAAATCGACGCTGCTGTCGATCGTCAGCCGCCTGCTGCCGATGACCTCGGGCACGGTGGAGATCGACGGGCTGGACGTGACCACCACGCCGGGCGAGGTGCTGGCCCGCCGCCTGTCCATCCTGCGCCAGGACAACCAGATCATGTCCCGCCTGACGGTGGAGGACCTCGTCGCCTTCGGCCGCTACCCGCACAGCAAGGGCCGCCTGACCGACGACGACCGCGGGCACATCCGCAACGCGCTGCGCTATCTGGACCTGGAGCCGCTGGCCGGCCGCTTCCTGGACGAGCTGTCGGGCGGCCAGCGCCAGCGCGCCTTCATCGCCATGGTGCTGTGCCAGGACACCGAATACATCCTGCTCGACGAGCCGCTGAACAACCTCGACGTCAAGCACGCGGTGGCGATGATGAAACTGTTCCGCCGCACCGCCGACGAGTTCGGCAAGACCATCGTGCTGGTGCTGCACGACATCAACTTCGCCTCCTGCTACTCCGACCGCATCGTCGCGATGCGCGACGGCCGGGTGGTGCACCAGGGACCGCCGGAGGTCATCATCACGCCGGACGTCATCCGCGACGTCTACGGCGTCGAGGCCCAGGTGATGGAGAACGGCGGCCAGCGCATCGCGCTGTATTATCAGTAAAGTGCCTCAGAAGCGCGGCGGTTCGAAGATCGCCGAACGGTCGATGTCGGCCAGCCGCGCCCGCCCGCTCAGCGCCATGGCGACCTCCAGCTCGGTCTGCAGGATGGTCAGCATGTGGGCCACCCCCGCCATGCCGCCGACCGCCAGGGCGTGCAGCACCGGCTGGCCCACCAGCACCGCGTCGGCGCCGAGCGCGAGGGCCTTCAGGATGTCGGTGCCGCGCCGGATGCCGCCGTCCGCCAGGATGGGCAGGCGGCCCGCCGCGCGGGCGGCGACCAGCGGCAGCACCTCCGCCACCGCGGGCAGCGTGTCGAGCGTCCGCCCGCCATGGTTCGACACGATGATCCCCGCCGCCCCGGCCGCGATGGCGGGGTCCACGTCGTCGGGGTTCATGATGCCCTTCAGCAGCACCGGCAGCCGCGTCTCGGCGCACAGCCGGCGCACGGTGTCCCAGGTGGCGGCGGCGTGCAGCATGCCCTGGAAGACCGGGCTGCCGGGCCGCGCCGGAGTGAAATTGTCCGGCGCCAGACCGGCCAGATTGACCGGAGCGATGCCGTCGGGCAGGCGGAAACCGGCGCGCTGTTCGATGTTGCGCAGGCCGCTGACCGGCGCGTCCACCGTCAGCACCAGCGCGCGGTAACCCGCGGCCTCCGCCCGCCGCACCAGGGTGAGCGTGTCTTCAAAACGCGGCTGGGTGTAGATCTGGAACCACAGCGGCCCGCCGGCCGCCGCCGCGACCTCCTCCAGCGTCACGCTGGACTGGGTGCTGACGGTCATCCAGGTGCCGGTGAGGCCCGCCGCCTGCGCGGTCGCCCGCTCCCCGTCGCGATGGACCAGCCGGTGGAAGGCCATCGGCGCGATCAGGATGGGATAGGGCATGGCCTGCCCGAACAGCGCCGTCGCCGCGCTGGCCTGCGACAGGTCGCGCAGCGCCCGAGGCATCAGGCGCATCCGGTCGTAGGCGTCGCGGTTGGCCTGCCGGGTGATGCCGTCCGCCCCGGTCCCCGCGATGTAGGCGCGGGTCGCCGCATCGACGCGGGCGGTGAAGTGGCGCTCGTAGTCGGAGAGCGAGACGGTGTCGGCGGGAACGCTCATCGCGGGGGTCCTCAAGAAATGTTCCCTCTCCCCTCCGGGGAGAGGGTTAAGAAGTGCCCTCCGCCAAATCCCTCGCCCGTCGCGCCAGCGCGCGCAGGCGAGGGTCGGGCTGGTCGGCCAGGGCGACGGCCATGCCGCGGTGGAAGTCGGGAAAGCCGGTTTCCAGCGCCCGCGCGAACCACGCCAGCGCCTCCTCCGTCCGCCCGTCCTGGAGCAGCAGGCGGGCGTGGTTGAAGCGGCCCCAGCAGTCCCCGCCCTCCGCCGCGGCCTGGAAGAGTTGGCGGGCGCCCGCCCCGTCCTCGGCCACCGCGCGCCCGGCCTCGTGGAACAGGCCGAGCATGTTCAGCGCCTTCACGTTGCCCTTGCGGGCAGCGGCGGCGTAGAGCCGGTAGGCCTCGGCGTCGTCCGCCGCGACGCCCAAGCCGCGGCAATGCAGGTCGGCCAGATTGAACAGCGCCCACGCATCGCCCAGCTCGGCGGCCCGGCGGTAATGGGCGGCGGCCAGGACGGGATCGGCGGGCACGCCCCAGCCGTGCTCGTGGCAGCGGCCCAGCATGTTGACGGCGCGGGCGTCGCCACTGCGGGCGGCGATGCGGAACCACTCCACCGCCTGCGCCCGCTCGGCCCCGCCGCGGTCGAGGCACTGCTGCCCCAGGGCGAGCTGCACGTCGATGATCCCCGGCCCCTCCGTCGAACCGGTTGCCGCTGCGCCGGCCATCACACCTCCGCCCAGCGCCGCAGCAGGTTGTGGTAGTGGTTGACCAGGGCCAGCACGGACGGGTGCTGGTCGCCCAGCTCCCGGCGCAGGTCGATGATCGCGACGTCGAGGTCGTAGAGCATCGCCCGCAGCCCGTCGTCCTTGACCAGCGACTGCGTGAAGAAGAAAGAGGCCCAGCGCGAGCCGCGCGTCACCGGGGTCACCCGGTGCAGGCTGCTGGACGGGTAGACCACCGCGTGCCCCGCCGGCAGCTTCACGCCCTTGGTGCCGTAGGTGTCCTCGACCACCAGATCGCCGCCGTCATATTCGCCGGGATCGCTGAGGAAGATCGTGGTGGAGACGTCGGCCCGCATCCTCATGCCGCCGGTTCCCGGAATGGCCCGGATGGCGTTGTCCACATGGTTGCCGTAGGTCATGTCCAGGTCGTAGCGGTTGAACATCGGCGGCAGGACGCGCAGCGGCAGGACCGCGGAATTGAAGGCCGGGTTGCGGCCCAGCGCCTTCAGGATGACCACGCCCAGCTCGCGGGCGGTGTCGCTCTCCTCCGGGATCTGCCGATTGTTCTTGGCCAGCACCGCCTGGGAGCCCGCGGTGACGCGGCCATCGACCCAGGGCGACGCCTCCAGCACCGCGCGGCAGTGGGCGACCTCGTCGGCGGTCAGAACGTCGGGGATTTGCAGAAGCACGGGGAGGAATCCTTTTGCAGAAGAAGAAGGCCGGACCGGCCCCCCGGAGGATGGTCCGGGAACACGGTCCGGCCTGGCCGGGATCAGAAGGTGACGCCGGCGGTCAGCATGAAGGTGCGGCCCGAGGCCGGAACCGCGCGCGAGGCGTTGAAGGCCGAGGCGTAGTTGCGGTGGTCGGTCAGGTTGTAGGCGTTGAGCGCCAGGGAGAGGTTGTTGATCTCGTAGGACACCACGCTGTCCAGCGAGACCGTCTCCGGCACGCGCGCGGTGTTGGCGCTGTCGGCCCAGTATTCCGAGGCGTACTGGACGCCGCCGCCGACCATGACCTTGCCGGGCACGAAGCCGGCGGCGAACTCGTAGGTCGTCCACAGGCTGGCGTTGTGCTTCGGCACGTTCGGCGCCTCGTTGCCGACGACCGCCGCGTTGGTGCGCGACTCCTTGATCTCGCCGTCGAGGTAGGCGTAGCTGGCGTAGACGCTCCAGCCCTCGACCACCTTGCCGCTCACCCCCGCTTCGAAGCCGCGGATGCGGGTGCCCAGGCCGGCCTCGGAGAAGCCGTCGGTGACCGTGCCGGTGGCCGGATCGACCGAGTAGGTGTTGCTCTTCTCGATCTGGAACAGGGCGCCGTTCAGGCCCAGCCGCCCGCCGAGGAAATCGGCCTTGCCACCGATCTCGTACAGGTCGGTCTTTTCCGGATCGAAGTCACGCCCGTTGCGCGGGGTCTCCGCCGTGCCGTTGGTGACCTGCGCCGCGATGTCCACGCCGATCGGCTTGTTGGAGCGCGCGTAGGAGACGTACAGCGACACGTCCTTCGTCGGCTCGTAGATCAGGCTGGCGGACGGGCTGAGCGTGCGGGTGGTCTCGTTACCGCCGACCACCGCCGGGTCGGCGGACTTGAAGGTGGTGCGGAAGTAATCCCAGCGCAGGCCGCCCTGCACCGAAAGCTGGTCGAACAGCCACACGCGGTCGGTGACGAACAGGCCGGTGTTGGCGACGCTGGACTCGCGCACGCCGGTCGCCGGATAGGTGATGAAGGCGTTGGCCGGGTAGTTGTGGCTGGGGTTGCGGATGGTCTGGGTGTTGGTGCGGTTGACCCAGGTGCCGCCGCGCCGCTCGTCCTTCTGATAGCTGAGGTCCAGGCCGCCGTTGACCTTGTGGTAGAGGCCGAGGAAATTGCCCTCCGCCTTCACGCCCGCGACGTTCTGGACGCCCCAGCCCTTCTGCTTGAAGGCCATGCCGCCACCGGCACCATAGCCGATCACCGGGTTGCCGCCGTTCAGGAAGGCGGTGTTGGCCGCGGCGGTCAGCGCCGAGGGAGCCGTGGAAACGAAATCGCGGTCGTAATGGCTGTAGCGGCTGTCGTTGTAGAAGGACAGGGTCTTGCTGACCTCGTGGGCCAGGGTCGAGGTCACGATGTGGTTGTCGGTGTCGTCACGGTCCAGATTGCGGACGTAGGACGTGGACCGGTCGAGCCCGAACTCGGGTGCCGGGCGGACGATGCCGTCGCGGCCGCGGATCATGGGCTGGCCCATGTCCGGCGTCTTCTCGCCGTTCAGGTAGGCGTAGTTCATGTGCCAGGTCGTCGGGGTGCCGAGGCCCACGCCCAGGTCGGCGGCGATGCCCTTGCGCTTCGCCTCGACCTTGTCGCGGTCGGCGACGTCCTGGTCGTGGTACAGGCCGTTGAAGCGCAGCGCGGTCGTCTCGTTGATCGGCTGGTTCACGTCCACCGTGGTGCGGTAGGTGGGGCCGGAACCGACCGACTGCTCGACGTTGTAGCGCTTCTCAAGCCCCGCCTTCTTGGTGCCCTGGTTGATGACGCCGCCGGAGTTGCCGACGCCGAAGCCGTTGCCCGACGGCCCCTTGAAGACCTGCACGGATTCGGTGTTGAAGACGTCGTGGGTGTAGACGCCGAAATCCTTCAGGCCGTCGGTGTAGATGTCGCCGCGGGCGGTCAGGCCGCGGATGCGGAACTGGTCGCCGTTCTGGCCGCCGTTGCCCTCGCCGGTGGAGATGGTGATGCCGGGGACGTTGCGCAGGACCTGCTCCAGGGTCGTCGCGCGCTGCTGCTCGATGATCTCTTCCGGAACGACGTTGACGACGCGGGGCGTGTCCTTGACCGTGTCGGGCAGACGGGAGATGCCGGTGGGCTTGGCGTTCACGTTGCCGCTGTCCGCCGGGCGGTCGGCGCCGACCCGCACCGGGTCGAGGACGGTGGCGGCGCCGGCCGCGGTGCCCGGCGCGGTCCCGGTCCCCGAACCGGCCCCCGCACCGGCCGTCTGCGCCTCGGCCACGGTCGCCAGGGTGGAGAAGGACATCGCCAGCCCCGCCGTCGCGGCGGCGCCGGCGATGATGGGTCGGAGGCGGTCGGGGACATTCGATTGCAACATGAGGCTCTCCCGAGAAATCGTCGTGGCGGATGCGCCGATCAGCGGCCGGTATCTACCAAGCGGGGAGTAGCCCCCATCAACGGCGATCATTCAGAATAATTCTAAATTGCAAAATCACCGTCATTCGGCCCCGACGCATGCAGGGGTATGCTCTTTGGCGGAGGCTCATCACCAACCGTCCGGTGGCCTGCACAGGCACCGATCCGAAGGCATTTTTTGTATGTATTCCAACGATTTAAAATGTCTGATCAGGAGCTCTCAAAGGCGCCCGCGGCAACGGGAGGGATCGGACTGTTGCAAAGCAGCAACTCCGATAATAAGAATTATTCTCAACATGCTGGGGTACCGCAGACCGGACGTCTCTTGTACGTCAGGACGGAATCCGGGCCGCCATCGCGGTCTGCCCGAGACGGGCCTTCCAGAGTTGCTCGGCCAGCCGCAGGGCGTCGGCGAAGGCTGGTCCGGTGGCGCCGGGAAGGGCGAACAGGGCGAAGGCCGCGGTGCCGACGATGATGCGCTCCGCCCGCGCGTCGCGCACCGCGCCGGTCCACACACCCTGCCAATATTCCAGGCTGGTGCCGCGCGGGCGCGGCGTGGGCGGCGGCTCCTCCATGCAGGCGGGCAGGATGAGATCCTCCGCCTCGCCGTTGACCAGACGGTGAATGGAGGAGGAACGGAAAGGCGTGAACTGGGCGACGTCGCGCACGCTGCCCAGCACGGCCATGTGCTTCCAGCCCAGGATGAGGGCGGCGTCGCGGTGCAGTTCCCGATAGGTCGGCTTCGCCGCGCCCAACAGGGAAGTCTTGGCCTTGGCCGGCTTCAGCAGATGCACCGCCTCGAACACGGCGGAGCGGGTCTGGGTCAGCCGGTGCAGCCCGATCAGCCGGTAGATCTGCGGGGACAGGGCGGCCAGCGGCGCGTAGGCGATCCGCTGCGCCGCCAGCGCCGCGGCGATCTCGCGCGCGTTGGTGCAGACCGGGATGCCCACGGTGGGCGCGATGAACTCGTACCGGCCGGACGCCGCGCTGCACCCCGTGCCGCCGTGCAGCAGCACCCGGTGACCGGCCTGCACGACCAGCCGCGCCGCATGGAAGAACCAGGGCGGGTTGTGGTAGTTGGGCGAGGTGAAGCAGGGCCAGTCGATGTCCGCCTGGATCGTCCGGCCCAGCCCGGCGGCGACGTGCGCCCGCATCGCCCGCACCAGTCCGGCGAGTTCCGGCGCGGTCGAGCCGCGCATCCGCATCATGCCGAGAAGCGCGCCGACCTGGACCGGATCGGCCTCGCCCGCCAGGATGATGGTCATCGCCTCCTCCGCCTCCTCGGCGGTCAGGGGGCGCCCGTGGCCGCCACCGGCGATGCCCAGCACGCCGATGTGGCGGGCCAGACGGTCCTGCGCGGAGGCATCCGGCGCGATCGTCGCCAGCTTCGCGTCGAGTTGCGCCGGGGACGGCTGCCCCTCCAGCAGGCCGGCGGGCCGCACCTGGAGCGGCGGCGCGTCGATGCCGGTCGGCACGTTCCAGCGGGGATCGAAGGTCTCGTCGACGGCCGGGCGTTCCGCCGACGGTTCGAACAAACCGTCGATCCCACGGGCCATCGCCTGGACGCGCGGGCGCAACGCTTCGGCGAAGGGCGTGGGCACGAGACCGCGGCCGGAGCGGATGAACAGGGGATCGCCGAACTCCTCGCGCATCTGCGCCAGGAGCCGGCTGAGCGCCGACGTCTGAAGACCGAGGTCGCGGGCGGCCAGCGTGACGTTCCGTTTCGACAGCAGCGCGTCCAGCGCGACGATCAGACGTCCGCGTGACAGCCGGTTCTCCTGGTTGACGGCGGCCGTCCGCCGCGGACCGGACAGCTTCGGCTCCGGGCGCGGCGCCCCGTCCTTCCTCTTGACCGTCATGTGAATTCAGCCCGAATGCGGTTGCCTGGCCGTTTCACGGCTGCATACCATGATAATGATACGCATTCGCATGCGAACGCAACACGCATGGCTCTCCCCTTCTTCACTGGAAAGAAGGGGAGGCGGGCTTTGTAAGCTCAGTCTTCGGACGCTTCGGGCTTGGGGGCCGCGGCCTGCTCCGCCTGAATCCGCTCGACGATGCGGGTCAGCGCCGCCGCGTCGAACGGGCTTTCCATGTTCAGGTCCTGGGCGAACTTGCGGATCACGCCGATGGCGCGGCGCCGGGTCACGATGTCGACGTCGCCGGGGCGCGTCCGCTCGACCACCGGACCCTTGTAGTAGCCGCTGCCGACACGCCACTGGCGTTGCCCGTCCGCCCGCCATTTGGTGCCGTCGGACAGCACCATGCAGCGGTTGCCCTCGGTGAAGGCATCGACCGTGGCGATCCTCTCCGGGCCGGTCTGGCTGTTGTGGATCGTCACCTGATCCCCGACCCTGAACGCTGTCATTCCGTGATCATCCTATCTGAATCAGTCTCTGTCCGGCACCGGCCCGCCGGAATGAAGCCGCGCGCCGTGGTCGCTTTCGCGCCGCTCCTCCACCGCCGCCATCAGCCGCGACTTCGCGGTGGCGCGGCTGTCCGGCGCCCCGTCCGCCTTCGGTTGCCCCGCTTGGGGCTGGCCCGGCGGCTGGCTCCGCGCGGCGGAGCGCACGCCGTTCAGCGCCGCCAGGAAGCCGGTGGCCGGGCGCATCGTCCTGCCACCGCGCAGGCCGGGCGGCGGGCCCGCTGGCGGCGCCAAGGGCGGCAACGCCGGGGGTTGCGGCTTCGCCGCGGCGACGGGGACGACCTCGGCCTCCACCTCATCAAGCGGAGCCCGCCGTTCGGCGGCCTCGGCATGGGCGAGGCTGGTGGCGCGCTCCACGACCAGCGTCCGGCATTCGCCGTCCAGCGTTTCGTAAACGCGCTTGGCCTCGTTCAGTTCATGCAGGTCTTCCGTTTCCAGCGTGCGGTCCAGCGCGCTGGCGAGCATCCGGAACTCCAGCACACCCGGCACCCGCGCCTCGTCCACGGCGCGCTTCAGCACGCCGACGGCTTGCAGGGTTTCACGGTCTAGTGCGCCTTCGGACATCGACATGCTGTGGGTTGAACGACGGGATCACCCGAAATATCGGCTGAGGCCGGGTGGGGTCAAGTGCGATCCGGCACCGTTCCGGCTTCATCCTCCGGTTCGACCGCACCGCGTCTTTGCAGCCACAGGGCGACGAGCCAGCACAGCGCGGCCCAGCCCGCCCCGACGCACCAGCCCGCCAGGACGTCGGTCGGCCAATGGACGCCCAGATAGACGCGGCTGCACCCGACCAGCAGCGTCACCGCCATCGCCACGACGAGCACGTAGGCCTTCTGCCGCTTCCCCTCGACGAAGCGCGCCAGCATCGCGCCCAGCGTCAGGAAGACGACCGCCGACAGCAGCGAATGGCCGCTGGGGAAGCTGGCGGTGAAGACGATGTCGCCGTGGGGGACGATGTCCGGACGATCCCGGCCGATCTGATTCTTCAACAGGCCGCTGATCGCCATGCCGCCGCCGACCGACAGCAGCACCAGAAGCGACGCCCCGCGCTTTCCCCGAAGCAGCAGGAAGCCCAGCGTGACCGCGGTGATCAGCGACAGCACGGTGATGCTGCCCAGCGCCGTGACGTCGCGCGCCGCGTTCTGCAGCCAGGGCGGCCCCAGCGGCATCGCCGGGTCGCCGGCCACCCGCAGCGCCATCAGCACCGCGCGGTCGAAGGCCGCCGTCTCGCCCTCGATCACCTCGCCGGCCAGCAGGGCGAAGGCCAGCATCAGCCCGGCGCTGACCGCCATGCCGACGAGAAGCCGCAACTCGTGCCGGCCGAGCCTCGTCCAGAAGCCGGGTGCCCTCAAACCTGCCAGCGCCATCGCCCGTCCCTTGCCTTCCGTCCGCCGCAGAACGGTTATGGGAACGCCGGCCTCCCGGAAAAAGGTCCACCGCGCCGAAGGGGGAAAGTCCAAACGACCCGCCCGCAAACATAAAGATATCTTTATGCTTGCGGGGTCCGGATGGCGCTGCTACACCAACGCCACAGCGGGCCGGTGCGCCCGCCCCTTTTCATTGCTGTCCCGCAAACAGCCGCGCAGGAGACCCCCCGATGGCCGCGCCCGCCAACTTCACCGACTATAAGGTCAAGGACATCAGCCTCGCCGAGTGGGGCCGCAAGGAAATCACCATCGCCGAGACCGAGATGCCCGGCCTGATGGCGCTGCGCGCGGAATTCGGCGAGTCCAAGCCGCTGTCCGGCGCCCGCATCGTCGGCTGCCTGCACATGACCATCCAGACCGCCGTGCTGATCGAGACGCTGACCGCTCTCGGCGCGACCGTCCGCTGGTCGTCCTGCAACATCTTCTCGACCCAGGACCAGGCCGCCGCCGCCATCGCCGCCGCCGGCATCCCGGTCTTCGCCTGGAAGGGCGAGACGGAGGAGGAGTTCTGGTGGTGCATCGAGCAGACGCTCCGTGGTCCCGATGGTTGGACCCCGAACATGATCCTGGACGACGGCGGCGACGTCACCCAGATCATGCACGACAAGTATCCGGAGATGCTGGCCGAGGTCCGCGGCCTGTCGGAGGAGACCACCACCGGCGTCCACCGTCTCTATGAGATGATGAAGAAGGGCACGCTGAAGGTTCCGGCCATCAACGTGAACGACAGCGTCACCAAGTCGAAGTTCGACAACCTCTATGGCTGCCGCGAGTCGCTGGTCGATGGCATCAAGCGCGCCACCGACGTGATGGTGGCCGGCAAGGTCGCCGTGGTCGCCGGCTACGGCGACGTGGGCAAGGGCTCCGCCGCCTCGCTGCGCTCGCAGGGCGCGCGCGTCCTGGTGACGGAGATCGACCCGATCACCGCGCTCCAGGCCGCCATGGAAGGCTATCAGGTCGTCACGATGGACGAGGCCGCCCCGCAGGGCGACATCTTCGTCACCGCGACCGGCAACGTGGACGTCATCACGCTGGACCACATGCGCCAGATGAAGGACCGCGCCATCGTCTGCAACATCGGCCACTTCGACAGCGAGATCCAGATCGAGGCTCTTCGCAACTACAAGTGGGAAGAGGTCAAGCCGCAGGTTGACGAGGTCGTCTTCCCCGACGGCAAGCGCCTGATCGTCCTGGCCCAGGGCCGCCTGGTGAACCTGGGCTGCGCCACCGGCCACCCGAGCTTCGTGATGAGCGCCAGCTTCACCAACCAGGTGCTGGCCCAGATCGAGCTGTGGACCAACGCCGCCAGCTACGAGAACAAGGTCTACGTCCTGCCGAAGCACCTGGACGAGAAGGTCGCCCGCCTGCATCTGGACAAGATCGGCGCCAAGCTGACCACGCTCTCCGCCAAGCAGGCCGAGTACATCGGCGTGAAGGTCGAAGGCCCGTTCAAGCCGGACCACTACCGCTACTAATCAGCGGGTCCGGACGGATCGGAACGGAAAGGGCCGCCCAATGGGCGGCCCTTTTTGTGTTTGGCGGTGAACGGCGGTGCCCCCACCCTTCCCACGGCTTCGCCGCGGGCCCCTTCCCTCCCCCGCCCAGCGGGGGAGGGGATAGGGTGGGGGACCCGTCTGCCGAACGTTACCGCCGCACCATCGGCGCCAGATCCTTGCGGATGCCGGCGTCGAGCCGGGCGTTCAGATCGTCCATCATCCGGCGGACGAGGTCCTGCAACGTCGCCTCGCGATCAGCCACCGAGATGTTCTCCGGCACCGTGGTGGAGTGGGTCACCGTCGCCTTGGTCATGCCGCGGAAGGTCGTTTCGCCGGGCAGCTCGCCGCCGATCTCGACCTCGATCCGGCCGTCGTAGCGCTGGGCCTGATCGTTGGTGAAATAGCCCTTCACCCCGCCGGTCTTGGGAAGCTGAACCTCGACGATGCTGGCGTCGCGGATGGTGACGCGCACACGGCCCGGCCCGCCCGCGGCCTGGAGCCGCTCGTTGGCCCAGCGGCGCACCGCCTCGGCGGGCGGCAGGGGGATGCGCTGGTCGACGGCGGTGCCGGCGGGACGGTGGGCGTCCACCACGTCGACACCGCCCGCGTTCAGGACGATCGGGCCGAAGTTGGAATAATCGATGGGCCGGGACGCCGGACGCGGCGGCGTGCTCTGGCAGGCCGTCAGGGCCACGGTGGCGAGAGCGGCGGCGAGAACGAAACGGCGGGTGGGCATGATCGCTCCGGTGAGACGGAAAAACGGCGCGGCACTATAGCCGCGCCGCCTTCCCAACGCATCCAGAACCTGGAGCCCCCTACTTCGCCGTCCCGTAGACCCGGTCGAGGTCCGCGTCGTCGAAGTGGTAGGCGGTGGAACAGAACTGGCAGACCACCTCGACCCGCCCGTCGTCGATCTTCAGGCTCTGCACCTCGTCCCGCGGCAGGCTGGACAGCATGTCCGACACCCGCTCGCGCGAGCAGCGGCAGCCGAAGCGCAGGGCCTTGGGCTGCCACACCCGCACGCCGTCCTCGTGGAACAGGCGGAACAGCAGGTCGCGGGCCGGCAGCTCAGGGTCGAGAAGCTCGTCGCCGGTGGTGCTGGACAGCAGGACCATGGCGCGGCGCCACGCATCCTCGTCGCCGGAGCCGAGCACCTTCTCGGTGGCGTCCTGCGGCAGGCGCTGGATCATGATGCCGCCGGCCCGCCAGGCGCCCTTACTGCCGTCCGGCAGGGTTTCCTGGTCCACCGACACGGTCAGGCCGGTGTCGATCTGCTCCGACTGGCGGAAGTAATGCTGCACGCAGTCGGCCAGCGTCTTGCCGTACAGCTCGACGATGCCCTGGTAGCGCTCGGTGTTCGGCCCCTGGTCCACGGTGAAGGCGATGTGGCCCTTGCCGAGCAGGGCCGGCGCCGGGGCGATGGCCACGTCGTCGGCGGCCTTGGCCAGCGCTTCCTCGTCGAACTGGGCGTAGGCGCGGATGTCGCCGACCGAGGTGATGTCCGCCACCATCAGCCGGACCGGGCCGTCGCCCTTGGTCTGGAGCGTGAAGATGCCGTCGTACTTCAGCATGCTGGACAGCAGCATGGCGAGCGTCATCGTCTCGGCCAGAAAGCGGGCGACCGGCTCCGGATAGGCGTGGCGGGTCAGGATTTCGTCCAGCGCGGGTCCCAGCTTCACCATGCGGCCGCGCAGGCGCGACGCCTCGATCTGGAAGGGCAGAACGAGATCGTCGGTGATCGGTTGGACGGAAGGATCGTCCATGATGTCCTCGAAGTTACGACAGGCCATGGCCCGGCGCCGCCTTCCCGTTCGTCACGGGGGGCGGCGCCGGGCCACGCGCCAAATTCCAAGGGCTCTTAGCCCCAAGCGCTCTTAGATAGTGGCGCCGAGGCACCATGCCAGTATGGCCTTCTGGGCGTGCAGGCGATTTTCCGCCTCGTCCCAGACGACCGAATGCCGGCCGTCGATCACCCCGTCGGTCACTTCCTCACCGCGGTGGGCGGGCAGGCAGTGCATGAACAACGCATCCGGGGCGGCCAGGGCCATCAACGCCTCGTTGACCTGATAGGGCGACAGGATCGCCGCCCGCTCGTCCACGTCGGTGTTGTGCATGGAGGCCCAGGCGTCGGTGACCACGCAGTCGGCGCCGCGCACGGCCTCCTCGGGCGAGGTGGTGACGGTGATCCGCCCGCCCTCGCGCTTCACCCAGTCCAACAGCTCCGGCGCCGGGCCGTAGATCTCCGGGCAGCCGAGGCGGATCTCCACGCCGAAGCGCACCGCCACATGGACCCAGCTCACCGCCACGTTGTTGACGTCGCCGATCCAGGCCACCGTGCGCCCTTCGATGGGGCCGCGATGCTCCTCGAAGGTCATCACGTCGGCCATGATCTGGCAGGGGTGCGACTGGTCGGTCAGGCCGTTGATGATCGGCACCGAGGCGAACTCGGCCAGCTCGTGCACGCGCTCCTCGCCCATGGTGCGGACCATCACCGCGTCCACGTAGCGGGACAGCACGCGGGCGGTGTCGCCGATGGTCTCGCCGCGGCCGAGCTGCATGTCGTCGGGCTTCAGCACCACCACGTCGCCGCCGAGCTGGCGCATGCCCACCTCGAAGGAGACGCGGGTGCGGGTCGACGGCTTCTCGAAGATCATCGCCAGCGTGCGGCCCGCGAACAGCGAGCGGTAGGCCGGGATGTCCTTCTTGATGGTCACGGCCATGTCGAGGATCTGGCGCAGGGTGGCCTTGTCCAGCCGGTCGATGTCGAGGAAATGACGAACGGCGGGCATCACACCAGCTCCTTGGCGGTCTTGGCGAGGATGGACACGGCCTCCTCGACCTCGGCCTCGCCGATGTTCAGCGGCGGCAGAAGCCGAACCACATTCTCGCCCGCCGGAACGGACAACAGGCCGTTGGCGCGCAGTTTCGCCACCACGTCGCCGACCGCCGGGCCGCAGACGAGGCCGAGCATCAGCCCCTTGCCGCGCACGCCCTTGAAGACCGACGGGTTCTCGGCCACCAGCCCGGCCAGACGGTCCTGGAGCAGCCCGCCGATGCGCTGCACATGGTCGAGGAAGCCGGGCTCCAGCACCTTGTCCAGCACGGCGTTGCCGACCGCGGTGGCCAGCGGGTTGCCGCCGTAGGTCGAGCCGTGGGTGCCGGCGGTCATGCCGGACGCCGCCTTCTCGGTGGCGAGGCAGGCGCCCAGCGGGAAGCCGCCGCCGATGCCCTTGGCCACCGCCATGACGTCCGGCGTGATGCCGGCCCACTCATGGGCGAACAGCTTGCCGGTGCGGCCCATGCCGCACTGGATCTCGTCCAGGAACAGCAGCAGCCCGTGCTCGTCGCAGATTTCCCGCAGGCCGCGCAGGAACTCCACCGAGCCGGCGCGGATGCCGCCCTCGCCCTGGATCGGCTCCACGCAGATGCCGGCGGTCTGGTCGGTCACGGCGTTGCGCACCGCCTCCAGATCGCCGAAGGGCACGAGGTCGAAGCCGTCGAGCAGCGGGCCGAAGCCCTTGATCAGCTTCTCCTGCTGCGCCGCCGACACCGCGGCCAGCGTGCGGCCGTGGAAGGCCTGCTCGAAGGTGATGATGCGGGTGCGGGCCTTGTCGCCCTTCTCGTAATGGTACTTGCGGATCAGCTTGGCGCCGCACTCCCACGCCTCGGCGCCCGAGTTCGTGAAGAACACGGTGTCGGCGAAGGTGGCGTCGGTCAGCCGCTTGGCGAGGCTCTCCTGCCCGGCGACCCGGAACAGGTTGGAGGTGTGCCAGAGCTTGTGGGCCTGGGCGGTCAGCGCCTCGACCAGATAGGGATTCGCGTGGCCGAGGACGTTCACCGCCACACCGGCGGCGAAGTCCAGGAATCGTCGCCCGTCGGTCGCGTACAGATACGGACCTTCGCCGCGCTCGAACACGATGTCGGCGCGGGCATATGTGGGCATGACGACCGGAATCACAGCGAAAGCCTCCGAATGAGGAAAGCCCGGCGGACACCCTCGCCCGCCGGGAACCGTCGAATATCAAGATGTCACTTCAGCCTGTCAACGGATTGGCTACGCCAACCGGCTGAATTCGGCCGAATTCCGGCGGATTTACGCCTTCAGCTTGTAGCCCGTCTTCAGCATGCGCCAAGCCAGCCACCACAGGGCGCCGTTGACGGTCAGCATGACGAGAATCCCGATCCCCAGCGTGCCGTCCGACCGCCCGATGAAGCCGTAGCGGAAGCCGTCGATCATGTAGAAGAACGGGTCGAAATGGGCGATCCACCAGAAGACCGGCGGCAGCGTTTCCACCGAATAGAAGGTGCCGGACAGGAAGGACAGCGGCGTCACCACGAAGTTGGTGACCGCCGCGATGTTGTCGAACTTCTCCGACCAGATGCCGCCGACCAGCCCGAGCAGCGACAGCAGCATGGAGGCCATCAGGGCGTGGAAGATGACGAACTCCGGATGGGCAATGCGGATCGGCACGAAGGCCCAGATCGCCAGCCCGGTGACCAGCCCGACCAGCAGGCCGCGCGTCACCCCGCCCATGACGAAGCCGAAGACCAGCTCCAGCGGAGCCATCGGCGGCATCAGGATGTCCACGATGTTGCCCTGGACCTTGGCGATCACCACGGAGGAGGAGGTGTTGGCGAAGGCGTTCTGGGCCATCGCCATCATGATCAGGCCGGGGGCCAGGAACTCCAGATAGGGCACCGTCCCGATCATCCGCACCGCACCGCCCAGCGCCAGCGCGAAGACGGCGTAGAACAGCAGGGTGGTGACCACGGGCGCCCAGACGGTCTGCTGGTGCACCTTCAGGAACCGGCGCACCTCACGCGCGTAGAGGGTCCATAGGCCGACCCAGTTGACGGCGCCGACCTGGCGGGGCATGGGAGGGAGAGGATGAGTCATCGCACCACGATCAACAGGAATGGACCGGACTTTAGGGCGCGCCGCCCGTTCCGGCAACCGCCCCCGGACGGGAGACAGCCATGACCCGCGACCAGCCGCCGGCCCGCAAGCCGCCGCGCCTCGTGACCGCCCAGTATCTGGAGAACGCGGCCCTGCACTATCTCCAGCGCTTCGCCAGCTCCTCGGCCAGCCTGCGCCGCGTGCTGATGCGCAAGGTCGACCGCTCCGCCCAGGCCCATGGCACCGACCCGGCGGAGGGCGCCCGCTGGGTCGAGGACCTGATTGCCCGCTACCTGCGCAGCGGCCTGCTGAACGACGCGGCCTATGCGGAGATGCGCGCGGCCAGCCTGCACCGCCGCGGCACCTCGACCCGCGCCATCCGCGAAAAGCTGTCCGCCAAGGGCATCGGCCGCGACGAGGCCGACCGCGCGCTGGAGTCGCTGGACGAGGAGGTCGAGGGCGACCTGAACCTGACCGCCGCCCTGGCGCTGGCCCGCCGCCGCCGGCTCGGCCCCTACCGCCTGCCGGACAAGCGCGCGGAGTTCCGCGACAAGGATCTGGCGGCGCTGGGCCGCGCCGGCTTCGCCTACGACATCGCCCGGCGGGTGGTGGACGCCGAAGACCCCGACTCGGTGGAGTAACCCCCTCCCCTCCGCGGCCCGTTCGCCCCGTCCGGCTGTTGTTCGGCAAACGCCACCGGTTCGGGAAAGCAGACATGCGCCACGCCGCCCTCGCGGGCCTCACCCTCGCCACCGGGCTGCTCGCCGCCGCCGGGGCCGCCCGCGCGCAGGACGACGAGCGCATGGCGCTGTCGTCGGAGCTGCCGATCACCGTCGAGGACGCCGCCGCCATCGAGAAGGGCAGCGTCGACGTGAAGGTTCGCGCCTTCTTCGAGCGGCTGAAGGGGGATGGTGGGCGCAACCGCCTGTCCTTCGACCCGGAACTCCAGGTCGGCGTGGCGAACGGCCTGGCGTTGAAGGTCAGTCCCGGCTACCGCGTGGGCAACGCCGACGACGCGCAGCAGGGCGACGTCAAGGTGTCCGCCGAATACAACATCCGCGAACCGTCGCAGGGACGGCTTGGCGTCTCGGTGGAGCCTCTGGTCAGCATCCCCTACGGGGCGGGGAGCAAGACGACCGAGGCCGGGATCACCGGGCGCCTGACCCAGCCGCTCGGCACCGCCGCCGGCGCGCCGCGCCTGCACGCCAACCTGTCCTGGCGGCATCTGTTCGATCCGGCATCGGACGAGCGCGAGAACCGTTTCATCATGGCCGCCGGGATGAACGCCCCGGTCGGCCCCGCCACCGCCGTGGCCTTCGACGTGGTGCGCGAGCAGTCGCAGGAGCGCGGCAAAGCCGACAATTTCGTGGAGGCCGGCGTCCGGCATCTCGTCGGAGAAGACCTTGCCGTGGGAGCCGGGGTCGGCGTCGGGTTCGGCCCCGATTCGCCGCGCTACCGCCTGCTGCTGGGCGCGCAGCGGTCGTTCTGAACCCGGCATCCGGACACGACAAAACGCGCGCAAAGCCTTTCGGCGATGCGCGCGACGCTCTCAACCGGGATTCGGTGCAACCGAGAGTCGGAGTCGTCCTGGTGTGGGGCGTAGCGCCCGACCGCGGAGTTTGCCGCCCCGCGGTGACGTCACCAGAATCGCCGGAAGCGCTCAGGCGCCTCCAGCGGTCAGCCTCAGGCCGCGGCGGCCTGCTGCTTGTCCTGGGCCTTGGCGATGCGGCGCTTCAGGCGGCGCGCATCCAGGCTGAGGACGTCGTCCTTCGCGTCGAGCAGGAAGGCGTCCAGGCCGCCCTTGTGCTCGATCGAACGGATCGCGTTGGTGGAGATACGCAGGCGCACCATCTGACCCAGAGCGTCGCTCAGCAGCGAGGTTTCCTGCAGGTTCGGCTGGAAACGGCGGCGGGTCTTGTTGTTGGCGTGGCTGACGTTGTTGCCAAACTGCGTGCCCTTACCGGTCACGGAGCACCGACGTGCCATCGGACTGATCCTTTATTTTTGCAAATGAAACCCGGTCCCGGGCAGCATTCCGCCCGAAGGAGGCGGCGTTATAGTCGAACAAGCGCGCGCCCGTCAAGGAAGGAAGAGACGGGCGCGCGCCGATCGACGGTCCCCGGGCCGGCGGGGACCGCGATCCGGTGAATCACTCGGCCGCGGGAGCGGCGGCCTTCGGGGCGGCCTTGGCGGCCTCCGGCTTCGGCGCATCCGCCTTCGGGGCCTCGACCTTGGGGGCTTCGGCCTTCTTTTCCTCGACCTTCGGGGCGGTCTTCACGTCCGCCTTCACGTCCGCCTTCGGGGCCTCCGCCTTGGGCGCCGGGGCGGGAGCCGCCTCGGCCTTTGGCGGTTCGGCCTTTGGCGGTTCGGCCTTCACCGGCTCCGCCTTCGCAGCGGGCGTCTCGGCCTTCTTCTCTTCAGCCTTGGGCGCCTCGACCTTGGGAGCGGCGGCCTTGGCCGGAGCCTTGCGGGCCGCCGGCGCCTTCTTCGGCGCCTGGGCGGGAGCCGGCTCGGCCTTCACGTCCGCCTTCACCTCGGCCTTCTTCTCCTCGACCTTGGGCGCCTCGGCCTTTGGGGTCTCCACCTTCGGGGCGGGAACCGGCGCAGCCAGCGGGGCGGCCTTGGGCGCCGGGGCGGCCGGAGTCAGGGCCACCGGGCTGACGCCCAGTTCGGCGGCGATCTTCGAGGAGACGTCGAGGACGGTCTGCACCTGGTTGACGACGCGGGCCTGGGCGACCGTCGCCCATTCGCGCTGCACGGCGGCGAGGTCCGCCGGGCTGCGCACCTTGGCGAATTCACCCGCGAGGTGCGTCGTCTCGCCGATGCCGGCGGTCACGCCGTCGAGCAGGCGGCGGCAGCCGTCCTGCATGACGCCGGCGACGCGCGTGCTGCGGGCGGCGTAGGTCTCGGCACCCGCCTTGCCCAGCGGCGACAAAGCCAGCGGCCCCATGGTCAGGGGGTTGAAGCGCTCGAAAAGATCCAGAAATTTGGCGGCCATGTCCTAGGGTCTCCCGTTGACGACTCGACGCGGAGGCGGTGTCGGACAAGTCAACTCCGGCTCATACCCCAGGAGACTGCGGGCAAACCTCTCGCCCAAGCGCCGCGAAGACGCTCCTTTCCCGCCCACGCCACCTTATGCACGGGAGAATCGCGGCGCAACGGAAATGTTGCGGTGCAGCATACCCGAAAGGACCTACTCCACCGGGCGCCCGAGGAACTTTTCAAGCAAAACGCGTGCAGCGGCGGTGGGGGTGATGGCGCCGCCGGTCACGCGGGATTCCAGCGCGGACAGGTCGGCGCGCACGGCGGGATGCGCCTTGAAGGCGTCCACCAGCGTCTCGCGGATCTCGCTCCACAGCCAGGCGCGGGCCTGCTCGGCGCGGCGCGTGGCGCGGACTCCGGACGCCTCGGTGATCGCCTTGTGCTCCCCGATGGTCTCCCACACCGAATCGATGCCGGCCCTGGTGATGGCCGAGCAGCTCAGCACCGGAACGCGCCAGTCGCCATGGCGCAGCAGGGTCAGGGCGTGGCGGTAGTCCGCGACGGTATGCCGCGCCGTGTTGGCGAGGTCGCCGTCCGCCTTGTTGACGACCACGAGGTCGGCCAACTCGACGATGCCCTTCTTGATGCCCTGAAGCTCGTCGCCCCCGGCGGGCAGCAGCAGCAGCATGAACAGGTCGACCATGTCGGCCACCGCCGTCTCCGACTGGCCGACGCCCACCGTCTCCACCACGATCACGTCGAAGCCCGCCGCCTCGCAGATCAGCATGGCCTCGCGCGTGCGGCGGGCCACGCCGCCCAGCGTGGCGCCGGCGGGCGACGGGCGGATGAAGGCGTTCGGTTCGCGCGACAGGTCCACCATGCGGGTCTTGTCGCCCAGGATGGAGCCGCCGGTGCGCTGCGACGACGGGTCGATGGCCAGCACCGCCACCTTGTGCCCCCGCGCGATGACGTGCTGCCCGAACGTCTCGATGAAGGTCGACTTGCCCACCCCCGGCACGCCGGAAATGCCCACCCGCACCGAGTTGCCGGTGTGGGGCAGCAGCGTCTCCAGCAGGGAATCGGCCTGGGCACGGTGGTCGCGCCGGGTCGATTCGATCAGCGTGATGGCGCGGGCGAGCGCGCGGCGGTCACCCCGCAGCACCGCGTCGGCGAGCGCGGCGGGGGTGTTGAGGGCGGGAGCGGTGGTCATGCAGGGAACCTAGCGGGCGCGGCGGGCGCGGTGAAGCCCCCGCGTCGATCCGCTGCGTCGATCCGCCGGCCAGGTCCTGGATCAGGCGGCCTTCGGGACCAGCCCGTCCAGCCAGACCTCCAGCGCGGCGAACAGGGCCACCGCCGTGGCGCAGGCCGCCTGCGCCGACTCGGGCGTGTCCAGATCGCTTTCCAGCCGGGCGAGCAGCGCCTTCCAGCGGCCGGCCATGTCGATTCCAGCGGACGCAAGGAAACGCGCCCCGCGCGTGGCGTCGAACCCCAAGGCACGGGTGACGTTGGGCAGCATCGCCCGCCCGCCATGGGCGGAGCCGTCCAGCACGTAGCGCGCCGCCAGCCGCGCCGGCAGGCCGTCCAGCGCCGGCAGCACCCCGGCCACCGGCAGGGAATCCGCGTCCACCCCCAGATCGGCCAGATCGGCGCGCAGCAGGTCCAGCCGCTCGGCGCCCTCGCCCAGCGCCCGCTCGATGGGGGAGTTGAATCCGTGCAAGGCGATCAGGGCGTCGCGGTACTCGTCTGCCGTGATCGACGGGCTGGTCAGCGGGCGCAGGACCGCCGCCCGGTCCAGCCGTTCATGGATGTCGCGGGTCGCCTCGCGCAGCGCCTGCCGTACCGGTCCCAAAGGGATGCTCCGTCGTGATGATGGGTTCAGGTGGGAAAGGGATCAGGTGGGGGCAAGGACTTCCGGAACCGGTTCCGGCCCTTGCGAGGATTCCTGCTGCCGCGCCCACAATGCGGCATAGGCGCCGCCGCGCGACAGCAGTTCCATGTGGCGTCCCCGTTCGATCACACGCCCGGCCTCCATCACCAGGATCTCGTCGGCGTCGATCACGGTGGACAGGCGGTGCGCGATCACCAGCGTGGTACGGCCCCGGCTGACCTCGCGCAGGTTCGCCTGGATCTCCCGCTCGGTGTGGGTGTCGAGCGCCGAGGTCGCCTCGTCGAACAGCAGGATCGCCGGGTTCTTCAGGATGGTGCGGGCGATGGCGACGCGCTGCTTCTCGCCGCCGGACAGCTTCAGCCCGCGTTCCCCCACCGTGGTCTCGTAGCCGTCGGGCAGTGCCATGATGAAGTTGTGGATGTGGGCCAGCCGCGCCGCCTGCTCGACCTCCGCCGGGCTGGCGCCGGGGCGGCCGTAGGCGATGTTGTAATAGACCGTGTCGTTGAACAGCACCGTGTCCTGCGGGACGATGCCGATGGCGCCACGCAGCGATTGCTGGGTCACCTCCCGGATGTCCTGCCCGTCGATCAGGATGCCGCCGCCCGACACGTCGTAGAAGCGGAACAGCAGCCGGCCGATGGTCGATTTGCCCGCCCCGGACGGGCCGACGATGGCCACCGTCCGCCCGGCGGGCACGGTGAAGCTGACCCCCTTGAGGATCGGCCGCCGCGGGTCGTAGCCGAACTCCACCCCGTCGAAGCGCAGCTCGCCCCCCGTGATGGCCAGCGGGGGAGCGCCCGGCCGGTCGGCCACCTCGCGGTCCACCGACAGCAGCGTCACCATGGATTCCACGTCGATCAACGCCTGCTTGATCTCGCGGTAGACCACCCCGAAGAAGTTCAGCGGCTGGTAGAGCTGGAGCAGGTAGGTGTTGACCAGCACGAAGTCGCCCAGCGTCATCGTGCCGTTGACGATGCCGCGCGCCGCCATGCCCATGACCACCGCCAGCCCCAGCGAGATGATCGCCGATTGGCCGATGTTCAGCAGCGACAGGCTGCGCTGGCTCTTCACCGCCGCCTGCTCGTAGGAGGCCAGCGCCTGGTCGTAGCGCCGGGCCTCGTGCCCCTCGTTGCCGAAATACTTGACGGTCTCGTAGTTCAGCAGGCTGTCCACCGCCTTGGTGTTGGCCTTGTTGTCGGTCTCGTTCATGGCGCGGCGGAACTGGATGCGCCATTCCGACACGAAGAAGGTGTAGGCGATGTAGCTTCCCACCGTGGCGAAGGTCGCCAGCGCGAACCAGCCGTCGAACATCCGCCACAGGATCACGCAGACCAGCGTGATCTCCACCAGCGTCGGCACGATGGAGAACAGGGCGTAGCGCAGCAGCGTCTCGATGGCGCGGGTGCCGCGCTCCAGCGAGCGGGTCAGGCCGCCGGTCTGCCGCTCCAGATGGAAGCGCAGCGACAGGGCGTGCAGATGCTGGAAGACCGACAGGGCGACCTTGCGGATGGTGCGCTGGGCGACGTTGGCGAACACCGCGTCGCGCAGCTCCGCGAAGACCAGCGACATCACCCGCGCCAGACCGTAGGCGACGATCAGCCCCAGCGGGATGGTCACCAGCGCCCCCGCGTCCCCCGGCGACAGGGCGTCGACCGCCCGCTTGTAGAAGAGCGGCACCCAGACGTTCGCCACCTTGGCGCCGACCAGCAGGACCAGCGCCACCACCACGCGCAGCTTCGTCTCGAAGGAATCATGCGGCCAGAGATAGGGAACGAGCGAGCGCAGCGCCGCCATGTCGCCGGTGCTGGACGCGGCCTCCGCATAGGACGGGGCCGGGCTGGGGTTGCTGGTGCGGCGGCGCATGGAAAGGTCCGGGAAAGGTGTCGGTTGCCAAAAGCGGCTGCCCTAACCTAGGGCCACATGCGCCGCCAACCAAGGAAGACGGGCCGTGCGCCGGCTGCATGGCGGTCCGCCGGGGCGTTTCCACACGGATGACGGGAATCGATCGCCGAAAAATTGCACGCGGACGAAAGGATAAAACCGTATTAGACTTATTGTCTATCTCCGTTGGCGAGGGCTGCGGAGCGATTGCCGCATAGGGCCGAACGTGCTGAAAAACCTCTCCCTGACCGCCAAACTGTCCCTGCTGAACGTGCTGGGGCTGTTCATCCTGGCCATCGTGCTGACGCTGGCCTCCAGCCAGGTGCTGAGCGACCGCAGCGCCGCCTCCGCGCAGGAGCAGCGGGAGCGCAGCATGGCGCTGGCCCACATGCTGCTGAAGCAGAACGGCGCCGACTACACCCTGCGCGACGGCGCGCTTTACGTCGGATCGGTGCGGATCGACGGCGACACCCGGATGGTCGACCAGATCCGCGAGCTGACCGGCGGTGCGGCCACGGTGTTCCGCGGCGACACCCGCGTCGCCACCACCGTGCAGAACCCAGACGGCAGCCGGGCCAACGGCACGAAGCTGGGCGCCGGGCCGGTCTTCGACAGCGTCATCACGCAGCGCAAGCCCTACCGCGGCGAGGCCGACATCCTGGGCGAACGCTACTTCACCTCCTACGACCCGCTGCTCGACGCCTCCGGCTCGGTGGTCGGCGTGCTGTTCGTCGGGCTGAAGCGGGCCGACGTGATGAGGGTGGTGGACGAGGTGGAGCGGACCATCCTGGTGGTGGCGCCGCTGGTCACGCTGGCCTTCGGTCTGGTCAGCTTCTTCCTGGTCCGCCGCCAGATGGGCGCGGTGCGGGCGATGAGCGCGACCATGCACGACCTCGCCGCCGACAAGCTGGACGTCGCCGTTCCCGGCCTCGACCGCGGCGACGAGATCGGGCAGATGGCCCAGGCGGTGCAGGTGTTCAAGGACAACGCCATCCAGAAAAAGGCGATGGACGAGGCCGAGCGCGAGCGCCTGGAGGCCGAGCGCCGCGCCGACGAGGCGCAGCGCGCCCGCGAGACGGCGATCGGCGAGGAGATCGCCGCGCTGATCGACGGCGTGTCGAAGGGCGACCTGTCGCGCCGTCTCGATCTGACCGGCAAGGACGGCTTCTACCGGACGATGTCGGCGGGCATCAACCGCCTGACCGACACGGTGGAGGCGGTCATCGCCGACCTCGGCGCGGT
>NZ_JAEPIV010000008.1:0-141159 GCF_016632405.1 Azospirillum aestuarii | reverse complement strand
AGCGGGTGGAGCGCGACTATCAGGGCGCCTTCCAGACGCTGAAGACCGACGTCAACACCACCTCCGCCAAGCTGTCGGAGATCGTCGGCCAGATCACCCAGGCGGCGGACACAATCGCCTCGGCGGCGGGCGAGGTCTCCATCGGCTCCTCCGACCTCGCGGAGCGGACGGAGCAGCAGGCCTCCTCGCTGGAGGAGACGGCGGCGAGCATGGAGGAGCTGGGGGCGACCGTACGCTCCAACGCCGACAACGCCCAGCGCGCCAACGGCATGGCCACCGACGCCCGCACCGCCGCGGAGTCCGGCGGGACGGTGGCGGACTCGGCGATCGAGGCGATGAAGCGCATCGAGGCGTCGAGCCGCAAGATCACCGACATCATCGGGGTGATCGACGAGATCGCCTTCCAGACCAACCTGCTGGCGCTGAACGCGGCGGTGGAGGCGGCGCGGGCCGGCGACGCCGGGCGCGGCTTCGCCGTGGTGGCGCAGGAGGTGCGCAACCTCGCTCAGCGCTCCGCCCAGGCGTCCAAGGAGATCAAGGGCCTGATCCTGGACAGCGACGCCCAGGTGAAGGACGGGGTGGAGCTGGTCAAAAAGGCCGGCGACGCGCTGGAGGGCATCGTGTCGGGCGTCCAGCAGGTCGCCGGGCTGATCGCCGAGATGGCCTCGGCGTCGAGCGAGCAGGCGGCGGCGCTCGACGAGATCAACGCCACCGTCTCGCAAATGGACGAGATGACCCAGAAGAACGCCGCGCTGGTCGAGGAGACCACCGCCGCGGCGCAGGCGATGGCCGGTCAGGCGAACGACCTGAAGGGGCTGATCGGCTTCTTCAAGCTGGACCCGCGCGCCGTGCCGGTCGCCGTTGCGACCACCGCTGCGGCGTCGCGGCACGTCGCGCCGGTTGCCCGTACGGCCGCTCCGGCATCGCGCCCGTCCCGCGCCGCGGCCAAGCCGGCGGCTCGTGCGGTGTCCCATTCGGGCACCGCGCTCAAGCGCAACGTCAGCGAGGACGACGACTGGAAGGAGTTCTGAGAGGCGAGATCAGCCTTGCCCCCACCCTAACCCTCCCCCGCTTTCGCAGGGGAGGGAACTTTTCTCCCTCCCCCGCCCAGCGGGGGAGGGCCGGGGTAGGGGCAAGCCGTAACCCCCCGCCTCAGTTCGCGATCGGCGTCGCCTCGATCCTGCGGCGCGGCGCGGCCTTGATCGAGGGGCCGGCGTTGTCCTCCGGCTTGGCGACCGTTGTCGTCGTGCCGCGGGCCGTCTGGATGGGCGCGCTGCCGCGCAGGCGCAGCAGATGAATCCGCACATAGGCGGTCGACCCCACCGCCTGCACCGCCACCCAGTCGGTGCCGCGTGCGCGGCCCAGAACCTTCAGGGGCTGGCCGGGCGGGAAGGTGGCGACGATGGGCGCGCCGTTGCTCGGCTGCGACCGCAGCGCGGTGGTCTTGTCGGTTTCCCACTCGCCGGAGACAGTGTCGAGCCCGGCCGGGGATGCGCTGGCGGTCCCCTGCACGACGGGCGCGCGGTTGGTCCGCTGGCCCGTCTGGCAGGCGGTCAGCATCACCGCGCAGGCCACGGCGAGAGAGACGGGAACGAGGCGCAGGCGTCTGGTCATCACGGACTCTGTCGGGTAGCCCTTTCGATCGGACGACCATACAGGATGGCCCCCACCCGCGCCACCGCGCCGCGGCAAAGCCGCTATGCACTGTTTGTGGCAGGAAAGTGGCGCCGCCGGTTCCAGTCCTAGGCGAGGACGCCCAGCTGCCAGACGAAGAAGACGCCGAGCGCCACGGCGATGGTGAGGAGCTGCTTGCCCGTCACCACGCAGGCCAGGACGGCGGCCAGCGCGCCGACCAGTTGAGGGTTCCCCCAGGTCAGCTCCAATCCCTCGCCGTTCGGGGACAGGATCATCGGCACGATGATGGCGGTCAGCACCGTCACCGGAACGAAGCCCAGCGCCTGTTTCAGCAGCGGCGGAAAGACCACCCGGTCGCCCAGCACGAACAGCGCCGCCTTCACGAAGACGGTGACCGCCGCCATGCCCAGGATCATGACGGTGTTGGTCAGGACGGTCCCGCTCATGCCGCTTCCTCCTCCCGCCGTCCAGCCTCCAGCCCGCCGGAGCGCCAGCGCTGCAGGGCCATCCCGACGGTGACGCCGGCCACCACGGCGGCCATCAGCCCCAGCTTGTAGGGCACGTCCTGCCCCAGATAGGCCACGGCCCCTGCCGCCACCGCCGCCGCGAAGTTGGGCAGGCTGGCGAGCTGGGGGACGACGATGGCGATGAAGGTGGCGACCATCGCGAAGTCGAGCCCAAGCGACTGGAGCTGCGGAAAGGCCGCGCCGAACAGCAGCCCGACCAGGGTCCAGAACTGCCAGTTCGCGTACATCGACAGGCAGGAGCCCAGAAAGTACCAGTGCCCGAGCGGCGCCCGCGGATGCCGGGCGTAATAGCCGGCCATCACCGCGAAGGTCTCGTCCGTCAGGAAGAAGCCCAGCGTCCAGCGCCAGCGCGCCGGCAGATGGGCGACGTGCGGCAGCAGCGTGGCGGCGTAGAGGGCGTGGCGCAGGTTCACGATCAGGGTGGTCAGCCAGATCACCGCCAGCCCGGCGTGGCCGGCCACCAGACCGAGCGCGATGAACTGGCTGGATCCCGCGAAGACCGACAGGGACATGAGCTGCCCCTGCCACGCCGCCAGCGGCCCGGTGGCCACCAGCGTGCCGAAGATTATCCCGAAGGGCGCCGCGCCGATGACCATCGGCAGGGTGTCGCGGGCGCCGGCGGCAAAGCTGGATCGTCTGGTCATGATCGTTCTGAAGCGTCTTGTCGGACCGGTCCGTGGAACGGCGTCGGGCTGCGGACCATAGCGCTGCGACGGGCCATCCGCCCGCCTTTTATTGTCCGGGAGACAAGTCCATCCGGCTCCGCTTACCCTTGTGGGGTTACCGCCTCCGATGGGGCCGGGGTGCCGGGGGAGGGCTTTCCATCCGCCCGCCTTTCCGGCAGGCTGGTCCCATGAAGCCCGATTCCTGCTTCGAGTTTCCCGTCCACACGGCGGGGGAGCGTGCGGCGGACGCGGTCATCCACGCCATCGGCGTGATCGCCGGCCTGATCGGCGCGTCCTGGCTGCTGGTCGTGACGGCGGGCCACGCCTCCGCGACCGAGATGGTGTCGCTGGTCGCCTACGGCGCCGGGCTGGTCGGCATGCTGACCGCCTCCGCCGCCTACAACCTGGCACCGCCGGGGCGGCGCAAGGCGGTGCTGCGGCGGATCGACCACGCGATGATCTATGTGATGATCGCCGGAAGCTACACCCCCTTCACCCTGAACCGGCTGGACGGCGCCGCGGGAATCCCGCTGGGCATCGCGGTGTGGGTGGTGGCTCTGGGCGGGGCGGGGCTGAAGCTGTTCGCGTCCTGGCGGTACGAGCGGCTGGGCTTCGTGCTTTATCTCGGGCTCGGCTGGGCCATCCTGTCGGTGGCCGAACCGCTGTGGCGGTCGCTGTCCCCGGTCACGCTCGCCCTGCTGGCGGCGGGCGGGGTGGTCTACACGGTGGGGGCCTTCATCCACACAATGGACCGTCTGCCCTACAACATCCCGGTCTGGCACGCGCTGGTCGTCGTGGCGGCCTCCTGCCACTTCGCCGCGGTGGCGCGGGAATTCGTGGTGACGTGACGAACGAGGGGCCTCGCGAAAGGCCCCTCGCCACACGTCATCAATGCACGGTCGTCACCGGCTGCGTCGCCGCGCTGCGCACCTGGGCGGAGACGGGCAGGCCGTTGATGGTCAGCTCGCCGCCTTCCGCCCCAACCTTCACCGTCTGGCCGTCGGCGACGCGGCCCTCCAGGATCATGGTGGCGAGCGGGTTCTGAAGCTCCCGCTGGATCACCCGCTTCAGCGGACGCGCGCCGTAGACCGGGTCGTAGCCGGCCTCGGCCAGCCAGTGCGTCGCCGCCTCGTCCACCTCCAGCGTGATCTCGCGGTCGGCCAGCATCCTGACCAGCCGGCCGAGCTGGATCGTCACGATCCCGCCCATGTGGCTGCGGTCCAGGCGGTGGAACAGCAGGATCTCGTCCAGCCGGTTCAGGAACTCCGGCCGGAAGTGGGCGCGCACCACCTCCATCACCTCGTCGCGCACGGCGCCGCTGTCCTGGCCTTCCGGCTGGGCCGCCAGCACCTCGGAGCCTAGGTTCGAGGTCATGATGATGACCACGTTGCGGAAATCCACCGTCCGCCCCTGCCCGTCGGTCAGCCGCCCGTCGTCGAGCACCTGGAGCAGCACGTTGAAGACGTCCGGATGGGCCTTCTCCACCTCATCGAACAGGACGACCTGATAAGGCCGGCGGCGCACCGCCTCGGTCAGCGCCCCGCCCTCCTCATAGCCGACATAGCCCGGAGGCGCGCCGATCATACGGGCGACCGAGTGCTTCTCCATGTATTCCGACATGTCGAGCCGGACCATGGCCGTCTCGTCGTCGAACAGGAACTCGGCCAGCGCCTTGGTCAGCTCGGTCTTGCCGACGCCGGTCGGACCGAGGAACAGGAAGGAGCCGATCGGCCGGTTGGGGTCCTGCAGGCCAGCGCGGGCGCGGCGGACGGCGTTGGAGACCGCGACGATGGCCTCGTCCTGGCCGATCACGCGGGACTTCAGGCGGGTTTCCATCGCCAGCAGCTTCTCGCGCTCGCCGGCCAGCATCTTGTCCACCGGCACGCCGGTCCAGCGGCTGACCACGGCGGCGATGTCGCTGTCGCGCACCTCCTCGTTCAGCATGCGGTTGGCGGCGTGGGCATCCGCGTCCTTCAGCCGCTTCTCCAGCTCCGGGATCACGCCGTAGGCGAGTTCACCGGCCCGGCCCCAGTTGCCGTCGCGCTGCACCTGCTCCAGCTCGGTGCGGGCCTTCTCCAGGTCCTCCTTGATCTTCTGGGCGCCCTGGAGCTGGTCCTTCTCGGCCTGCCACTTGGCGGTCAGCTCGGCGGATTCCTGCTCCAGATCGGCCAGCTCGCCTTCCAGGTTGGCGAGCCGCGTGCGCGAGGCGTCGTCGGACTCGCGCTTCAGCGCCTCCCGCTCGATCTTGAGCTGGATGATCCGGCGGTCCAGCTCGTCGATGTTCTCCGGCTTGCTGTCCACGGCCATGCGCAGGCGGCTCGCCGCCTCGTCGATCAGGTCGATGGCCTTGTCGGGCAGGAAGCGGTCGGTGATGTAGCGGTTCGACAGGGTCGCCGCCGACACGATGGCCGCGTCGGTGATCCGCACTCCGTGGTGCACCTCGTAGCGCTCCTTCAGGCCGCGCAGGATGGAGATGGTGTCCTCCACCGTCGGCTCGGGCACGAAGACGGGCTGGAAGCGCCGGGCGAGTGCTGCGTCCTTCTCGATGTGCTTGCGGTACTCGTCCAGCGTGGTGGCACCGACACAGTGCAGCTCGCCGCGCGCCAGGGCGGGCTTCAGCATGTTGGAGGCGTCCATGGCGCCGTCCGCCTTGCCGGCCCCGACCAGCGTGTGCAGCTCGTCGATGAAGACGATGATCTCGCCCGCCGCCGCCTGGATCTCCTGGAGCACGGCCTTCAGCCGCTCCTCGAACTCGCCGCGGTACTTGGCGCCGGCCACCATGCCGGCGAGGTCGAGCGCCAGCAGCTTCTTGTTCTTCAGCCCCTCCGGCACGTCGCCCTTGACGATGCGCTGGGCGAGGCCCTCGACAATGGCGGTCTTGCCGACGCCCGGCTCGCCGATCAGGACGGGGTTGTTCTTGGTGCGCCGCGCCAGCACCTGGATGGTGCGGCGGATCTCCTCGTCGCGCCCGATGACGGGGTCGAGCTTGCCCTCCCGCGCCGACTCGGTGAGGTCGCGGGCGTATTTCTTCAGCGCGTCGTAGCCCTGCTCGGCGCTGGCCGTGTCGGCGGTGCGGCCCTTGCGGACCTCGTTGATCGCGGTGTTCAGCGCCTGCGGGGTGACGCCCGCGCGCTTCAGCACCGCGGCGGACGGCGTGCCGTCGGCCATGGCGAGCGCCAGCAGGATGCGCTCCGCCGTGACGTAGCTGTCGCCGGCCTTCTTGGCGACCGTCTCGGCCTGCTCGAACACGCGCGACAGTTCCGGGGTCAGGTACACCTGACCGGCGCCGGTGCCTTCCACCTTGGGCTGCTTGTCCAGCTCGGCGTCCACCCCCGACAGCGCCAGGGCGGGGTCGCCGCCGGCCGCACGGATCAGGTTGGCCGCCAGCCCCTCCTTGTCGTCCAGAAGGGTCTTCAGCAGGTGTTCCGGCGTCAGCCGCTGGTGGCCGCGCCGCAGGGCAAGGGTCTGCGCCGCCTGCACGAAGCCACGGCTGCGCTCGGTGTATTTTTCGAAGTCCATGATGTGCTCCCTTCATCGCCGACCGTCCGCGAGGCAGCCCGGTCAGTCCGATCCACGTTACCAGTGCGATCCGCAAGGATGCATGCGTCGCCGTAGATGTGGGAGAGGCCCATCCGTATGCAAGACCCCCCGAGGTGCGTGGTTATTGCTTTTGTCGGACCCGCGCCGAAAGGGTGGCTTTCCGCGGCCCCCCGGATAGGGCTAGGGTTTTCGTTCAATGCCACGGAATGCTTTTTTCATGACGGCGACGCCCACCAGCACCTCGCGCAACCCCTCACCCACGGCCCTGCGGCCCACTCTGACCTCCCCCCTGTTGCGGCTGGCCTGGCACGGCCGCAACGTCTGGCATTGGGTGGCGCGTCCGCTGACCATGGGGGTGCGGGGAATCATCCTGGACGACTCGGGCACCGGAGGGGGCGCCGGGGGCGGTCCGGCCTCGGTCCTGCTGATCCGTCACAGCTATGTCGGCGGCTGGCATTTTCCGGGCGGTGGAGTCGGAAAAGGGGAGACGCTGGTGGAGGCCATGCGGCGCGAGGTGCGGGAAGAGGTCGGGTTGACCGTGGAGAGCGGCCCGCAGCCCTTCGGCGTCTACGCCCGCTTCCGGCACGGGGCGAGCGACCATGTGGCGGTCTTCGTCGCGCAAGGATGGTCGGGAACGCTGCGGGCCGATGGGGTGGAGATCCTGGAGGCGCACTTCTTCCCGCTGGACCGGCTGCCGGAGGACACCTCCCCCGCGACGCGGCGGCGAATCGCCGAGTTCCAGGGTCGGGAGCCTTTGGCCGAGCGGTGGTGACGGTTTTCGATTGCGACGGTTGACAGAAGCGAACCGGTCCCACCATTGTGCGATGCAATGCCCGCGACCGTCGCCGCCATACGCCGCTACCCCGTGAAGGGGCTGAGCGGCCAGGATCTTCCCGCCGTTGACCTCGTCACCGGCCAACCCATCCCCTTTGACCGGCGCTTCGGCCTGCTGCACGGCCCGGCGGCCCAGACCGCGGATGTCGAGGGCTGGCGCCCCAACGAGGATTTCTTCACGCTCGACCGGAACGAGAAGTTGGCGCTGCTCGACACCGAGTTCGACGAAGCCACCCAGTCGCTGATCATCCGGCGCGGCGGCAAGCCGGTGTCGCGCGGGCGCCTGGACCAGCCGATGGGCCGGATGCTGGTCGAGCAGTTCTTCGCCGCCTATCTGGCCGGCGCGGCTCCCGGCCTGCCCAAGCTGGCCGAGGCCAGGCACCCGGCGCAGGGCGGCGGCTTTTCCTTCACCGACCGGGAAGAGGCCGCGGTCTCCATCCTCAATCTCGCCAGCGTGCGCGATCTGGAGGAGCGGGTGGCCAAGCAGCCGGTCGATCCGCGGCGCTTCCGCGCCAACCTGATGATCGACGGGCTGGAGCCCTGGGTGGAACGCCAGTGGATCGGCGCGCTGCTGTGCGTCGGCGGCGTCACCCTGCGCATCTGCGACCATAAGGACTGCCGGCCGTCCAGCGAGGTCAATCCGGCGACCGGCGCGCGCGACCTCAACACGCTTCCCATCCTGGAACGCGGTTACGACCACACGCAGTGCGGCGTCTATGCCCGGGTGGTGCATGGGGGCCGGATCGCGGTGGGCGACCCGGTGTCGTTGGCCGAAGACCTGCCGGCCTGAAACCGAACATTCCTGAAGCCGGCCAGTCCTGAAACCGGGTGTCGCCGGCCTCGGGACTGACGGGCGTCAGACTCTTTGTATCAGGCGCTCATCGGGGTGCGTTCGTCGGCAACGGTGTCGGACTCGTCGCCCATCTCGCCGTCGTCCTCGTCCTCCGCCGAACCGCCCATGCTGGGCTGCGGGCCGAGGCCCGCGGTGCCGACGTTGCCGCGCTGGCGGTTTTCCGATTCCTGGATCTGGTTGATGATGCGGAAATAATGCTCCGCATGCTGCATGTAGTTTTCCGCCTGGACGCGGTCGCCGGACGAGGAGGCGTCGCGGGCCAGCGCCAGATACTTCTCATGGACCTGCCACGCGTTGCCGCGGATGCGCACGTCCGGACCATTGCTGTCGAAGGTCTGGTGACGCAGCGGAACGTTCTGCCGGCGGTTGCCGCCGCCACCTCCGCCGCCGCCACCTCCGCCACCACCGCCGCCGTTGCCACGACCGCGCGAGCGCCTGGAGTTCGGTCCTTGTCTCATTTGGCTCTTATGGCCCCATGTAAGAGAAGTGCAATCCCGCGAACGCCCTGGCTGACCATCCGGTCGCCGAGCCCGCCGCGGAACCAACCGCGGATGGGTCGCAGGGATCAAATCGACGCGCCCAACCGATCAACCGGTCTGCCGGTCTGCCTTCTCGGACGTCCGCCCAACCGCGCGGGGTTTCCGGAGGCCATGGGACGCCCTGGGATGATCGTCCCTGGGCCATCGTCGTACTTGCACCCTACTGGGGACCGCGCGCCAATCCAACCTTTTTTTTGGGGGGATGGGGCGAAATCACACGCGCTTCCACCCCAGGACACAGCGTTCCACGCCGCCCAGATCCCGGAAGACGCCCGCCGGTTCCAGCCCGGCGGCGGCCAGCAGCCCCGTCACGTCCGCCGCCTGGCCTTGCCCGACCTCCAGCCCGGCCAGACCACCCGGCTGGAGCAGGTCCGGAAGCTGGGAGGCGATGATCCGGTAAGCGTTCAGCCCGTCCGCGCCGCCGTCCAGCGCGCGCAGCGGGTCGTGCTCCCGCACCTCCGGGTCCAGGGCGGCGATGTCGGCGCTGGGGATGTAGGGCGGGTTGGAGACGACGACGGCGAACCGCTCGGCCAGCCCGGCGCCCCAGTTCCCGGTCTGGAAGCGCGCCCGCTCCGCCAGCCCGTTGCGCGCCGCGTTCTCCGTGGCGGCGGCCACCGCGCCGGGGCTGAGATCGACGCCAAGGCCGCTGGCGTTGGGCAGTTCGGCCAGCAGGGCCAGCAGGATGCAACCGGTGCCGGTGCCGAGGTCGAGCAGCCGCAGCGGCGCGTTGCGGTCGGACAGGGCCTTCAGCACCGCTTCCACCAGCGTCTCGGTGTCGGGACGGGGTTCGAGGGTGTCGGGGGTGAGGGCGAGGTCGATCGTCCAGAACTCGCGATGGCCCAGGATGCGCCCCACCGGCTCCCGCGCCGCCCGCCGCTCGACCAGGGCGAGGAGGCGCGCGGTGTCCGGTTCGGGCACGGGGTCGTTGGCCCGGGTGAACAGGTCATGGCGGGTGACGCCCAGCGCGTGCTCGACCAGAAGGCGCGCGTCGAGGTCGGGGGTGTCCACCCCGGCCTCGCGCAGGCGGGCCTCGGCGGTGCGGCGGAGTTGGTGAAGCGTGATGGTCATGAATTGCCCCCCAGCCCTCCCCCGCCGTTGGCGGTGGAGGGAGCTTGAACGCTGCGTCGCTTTGTCCCCTCCACCGCACAGCGGGGGAGGGTTAGGGAGGGGGCAAGAGGTAGGCCACCATGCCCCGTATCAAGGAAAACACGCGCGACCGCGCCCGAACCATGCGCCATGTCCCGACCGACGCGGAGCGGAAGCTTTGGGCGATTGTGCGGCGGCGCCAGATCGATGGATGGTATTTCCGGCGTCAGCACCCGATCCCTCCCTACATCGCGGACTTCGCCTGCGTCGAAGCGCGGCTGGTGGTTGAGGCGGATGGCGGCCAGCACGCCGACTCCGCCTACGATTCCGCCCGGGACGAGCATTTGCGGCAACACGGCTGGCGAATCCTGCGCTTCTGGAACAACGACGTGCTGAACAAGCCGGAGGGCGTGGCGCGCATGATCGGCGAAGCGCTCGGCCCCCTCCCCGACCCTCCCCCGCCGTTGGCGGTGGAGGGGGAATAGACAACCCGCCCTATTGCAGTTCCGACAGCCGCGCCGCCTCGTCCTCGGCCGTCAGCGCGTCGATCAGCTCGTCCAGCGCCTCGCCGGCCATCACCTTCTCGATCTTGTAGAGCGTCAGGTTGATGCGGTGGTCGGTCACCCGGCCCTGTGGGAAGTTGTAGGTGCGGATGCGCTCCGAGCGGTCGCCGGAACCCACCTGGCTCTTGCGGTCGGCGGCGCGGACCTTGTCCTTCTCGGCGCGCTCCCGCTCGTAGAGACGGGCGCGCAGCACCTTCAGGGCCTTGGCCTTGTTCTTGTGCTGGCTCTTCTCGTCCTGCTGGCTGACGACGAGGCCGGTCGGCAGGTGGGTGATGCGCACCGCGCTGTCCGTCGTGTTCACCGACTGGCCGCCGGGACCGCTGGAGCGGAACACGTCGATGCGCAGGTCCTTCTCGTCGATGTGGATGTCCACCTCCTCCGCCTCGGGCAGCACCGCGACGGTGGCGGCGGAGGTGTGGATGCGCCCCTGGGTCTCGGTCGCCGGGACGCGCTGCACGCGGTGGACCCCCGATTCGAACTTCAGCCGGGCGAACACGTTGCGGCCGGTGATGTTGGCGATGGCCTCCTTGTAGCCGCCGATGCCGGTCTCGCTGACCTCCATCGTCTCGAACCGCCAACCCTGAAGCCCGGCGTAGCGGCGGTACATCTCGAACAGCTCCGCGGCGAACAGGGCCGCCTCGTCGCCGCCGGTGCCGGCGCGCACCTCCAGGATGGCGTTCTTCTCGTCCGCCTCGTCCTTGGGCAGCAGGGAAATCTGCACCCGGCGCTCCAGGGCGGGGATGCGGCGGGTGAGATCGCCGAACTCCTCCTCGGCCAGCGCCTTCATGTCGGCGTCACCCGCCGGGTCGGCGATCATGCCGGCGAGGTCGGCGGCCTCGGCCTTCGCCTTCTTCAGCTCTCCGATGGCCTCGGCCACCGGGGTTAGGTCGGCATATTCCTTCGACAGCCGGGCGAAGTCCGCCGGGTCCACCGTCCCCGCCGCCATCGCGTCCCGCAGCTCGTCATGGCGGGCCACGACCCTATTGAACTTCTCGTCCAGGCTCACGTCGCTCGTCCTTATCCAAATCACTCCCGGCGCCAAGGCCGGCACCTGGGCCGGCGCCCAGACCGGTTCCGGCGGGCTCGTCCAGCCGGAACAGCCGGAACAGCAGCCGTTCCGCCGCCGCCCGCTCCGCCATCCCGGCACCGTCCGGCTCCGCCGCCATGGCGCGCAGCGCCTCCGACGGGCCGTGCAGCAGCCGGTTGACCAGCAGCCGCGTCGCCGACGCCGCGTCCAGCCCCCGCTGATCGTCCAGCAGGCGCCGCCGCTCCGTCTCGAAATGCGTCCGCAGCGCCGCCACGGCGGGCACCGCGGCGCGCTCGGCCCGGTGGCGGGCGAAGGCCGCCAGGGCCTCGTCCACGATGGTCCAGGCCGCCTGGGTCGCCGCCTCGCGCCCCACCCGCCCCTGCAGCGCCACGCGCTCCAGGTCGGCGAGGTCGTAGACGAAGGCCTCGTCCAGCCCGGCGACGTCCGGATCGACGTCGGCGGGGATCGCCGCGTCCACCACGAACACCGGGCGCCGGCGGCGGCGCTTCAAGGCCGCCCCCAACTGCGGCGCGGAAAGGATATAGCGCCCCAGACCCGCCGCGGTCACCACGATATCCGCGCTGGTCAGCGCCGAATCGAGATCGGCCCAGGGCGCGAAGTGGCTGTCCAGCCGCCGCGCCGCCGCTTCGGCCCGGCGGTCCACCGGGGCGGCGACGGTCAGCCGCCCCAGCCCGGCCTCGCGCAGACCCTCCAGCACCAGGGCGCCCATGTCGCCCAGCCCCATCAGCAGGCCGGTGCAGCGCTTCAGGTCACCGTGCAGGTCGCGCGCCACCTGGACCGCCGCGGCGACCAGCGAGGTGGCGCCCTCGGCGATCGGCGTCTCGCGGCGCACCCGCTTGGCGGCGCCGTAGGCGGCCTGGAGAAGCACCTCCAGTTCCGGCCCGGACAGGCCGGCGGCGGCGGCGTGGCGATGGGCGGCCTTGACCTGCCCCAGGATGTGCGGCTCGCCGATGATCTGGCTGTCGAGCGAGCAGGCGACGGCGAAGACGTGCCGCACCGCCGCCGCACCGGTCAGGGTGTAGAGCTGCCCGGCGAGGTCGGTGTCCCCCAGCCCCACCCGCTCCGCCATGATCCTGGCGATGGCCAGCGCCGCCTCGTTCGGGCGCTCGTGGACCGCCTGCACTTCGACCCGGTCGCAGGTGCTGAGCCACATGGCCTGGGCGATGCCGGCGGCGCTCAGCCGCTCCAGCATAGCCGGGACCTCCGCCTCCTCCGTCGTCAGACGGTCGCGGATCGCGCCGGAGCAGGACCGGTGGCTGGCGCCGATGACGAAGTAGGAAGCGGTCACTCTGACTCTGGCCCAGGCCGCGGCACGGCCCACAAGAATGATACGATTGCCGCGGATTTAAGCACGGATGGCACGGAGCGTCCTTAACTCAATTTCCGCCCGCGCCGGTTCCGTCACTCGGCGGCCGGTTCCGCAGCCTTCTCCGCCGCCTTTGCAGCCTCGATCTCGGCGGCCTTCTTCTCGACCAGCCCGACGAGGTGGTTCACGATGTCCTGGTCCTTCAGCCGGTGGTCGGTGACGCCGGACAGATAGACCTGATGGGTGTTGTTGCCGCCACCGGTCAGGCCGATGTCGGTCTCGCGCGCCTCGCCGGGGCCGTTGACCACGCAGCCGATGACCGACAGGGTCAGCGGCGTGGTGATGTGGGCGAGCCGCGCCTCCAGCGTCTCCACCGTCTTGATGACGTTGAAGTTCTGCCGCGCGCAGCTCGGGCAGGAGATGACCGTGACGCCGCGCCGCCGCAGGCCCAGCGACTTTAGCATCTCGTAGCCGACCTGGACCTCCTCTGCCGGCTCGGCCGACAGGGACACGCGGATGGTGTCGCCGATGCCCGACCACAGCAGCATGCCCAGCCCGATCGACGACTTCACCGTCCCGGCGCGCAGGCCGCCGGCCTCGGTGATGCCAATGTGCAGCGGATAGTCGCAGGCCTCGGCCAGGCCCTGGTAGGCGGCCACCGCCAGGAACACGTCGGACGCCTTCACCGAGATCTTGAACTCGGTGAAGTCATGGTCCTCCAGGATCTTGGCGTGATTCAGGGCGCTCTCGACCAGCGCCTCCGGGCAGGGCTCGCCGTACTTCTCCAGCAGGTCCTGCTCCAGCGAGCCGGCGTTGACGCCGATGCGCATGGAGCAGCCGTAGTCCTTGGCGGCCTTCACCACCTCGCGCACCCGCTCCGCCGAGCCGATGTTGCCGGGGTTGATGCGCAGGCAGGCCGCCCCGCTCTGCGCCGCCTCGATGGCGCGCTTGTAGTGGAAATGGATGTCCGCGACGATCGGCACCGAGACCTGCGGCACGATCTGCTTCAACGCCAGCGCCGATTCCTGGTCGGGGCAGGAGACGCGCACGATGTCGGCGCCCACCCGCTCCGCCGCCTGGATCTGCGCCACCGTCGCCGCCACGTCGGCGGTCGGCGTGTTGGTCATCGTCTGCACCGAGATCGGCGCATCGCCGCCGACGAGCACGTTGCCCACCCGGATCTGGCGGGACTTGCGGCGAAGGATCTGGCGGTAGGCGCGCACGCTGCTCATGGGCTGTGGCCTCGGGGCATGAATCGGGTCCGGCGCGATCTTATAGCGCAGCCGGCGTCACGCCAGAAGTGCGGTCCGCCGCGCCGGATTCAAGGGAAAAAGCCGTGAATGCCCCGTCCTCAATGGGCGGGAGCGGCGCCGCGCAGGGTCGGGGCGTGCTGGTCCAGCGACACGTCGCGCAACACCTGCCCGACCGCCCCCATCGGCGCGCCGTCCACCCCGTCGGTGACGACGACCAGCCCGCCGGCGTTGCCGGTGCGGACGCGGATGCCGGAGCGATCGGGCACGCGGTAGACGTCGCCCGGCTTCAGCACGCGGGTGAAGATGATCTCGCCGCTGTTGTCTCGCACCTGAATCCAGCTGTCCTGCGTGGCGCGGAGTTGGATGCGCGAAGCCGCGTTCTGCGTGCCGTAGACCTTCGACGGCAGCGCCCCGTCCGCCGGAGGCGCCGCGGGGGCCGTGGGCGGCAGGCTGGCGATCGCCGGGGCGGCGGGGGTGAGCGGGGTCGGCTCCTGCGTGGCGCCCTCGGACTCGTCGTCCTCGGCCGGAGGCGGCGGGACGTTCACCAGGGCCGAGGGCGCGGGGGCCGGAGCCGGGGCCGCCGTGGGAGCGTTCGGCTTGGCGGAAGCGGCCGGCGCCGGCTGGGCGACCACCGCAGCGGGGGCCGGGGCGGGCTTCGCCGGAGCCGAAGAGGCTGGGGCCTGGGCGGTCGGGACCTGGGCGGTCGGGACCTGGGCAGTCGGGGCCGGGGCGGTTGAGGCCGGGGCGGCGGGAGCCGGGGCCGCCGGAACAGGCACCGCCGTGGACGCGCCACCGGCCGCGGGCGGGACGGACACCGGGGGAACCGCCGAAGCGGACGGGGCCTCCGCCATCACGGTCGGAACGGACGCCGGGGCGGCGGGCGACTCGGCGGGCGCCGGCACCGTGGCGTTCTGTCCGCCACCGTTCTGGCTGGCGTTGAAGGGCAGCGTGTCGAGCAGCGAGACCAGCCGGTCGGGCAGGGTCGGGACCAGATCGACCATCGTCCGGTCGGTCGCCGACAGATAGTACCAGCCGCCATAGACGATGCCGGCCAGCACCATCGTGCCGAGCAGGACCGTGCCGCCGGGGATGCGGCCTTCCGGCACCGGGGTCGGGAAATAGAGCTGCTGGCTGCGCGTGCGGCCCGCCGCCTCGTCCTTGTAGCGGGTGAGGATGGTGTCCGGGTCGAGCCCCAGGCATTCCGCGTAGGAGCGCAGGAAGCCCGCGGCGTAGGTGGTGCCCGGCAGGTCCTCGAACCGGCCCGCCTCGATGGCCTGGAGGTAGGGGTAGCGGATGCGCAGCATCGTCGCGACCTCGCGCAGGTCGTAGCCGAGGCTCTCGCGCGTCTCGCGCAGGGTGTCGGACACGCTGGGGCCGGTCTGCGCCGGGCCGTCCTGCGCGGGGTCGTAGGAGCCGAAAACCTTGCGCTTGCCCATCATCTCAACCGTACCGTCGCCTCGGATGACTTATGGTCGCACCCCCGGCATGGGTACGCCAGCCGCGGGATCGGCGCAACCGGGAACGACCGTGATCCTGCCATCTTGTATACGCCCTTCGTCCGGACCGCTGTAACAAAACGCCGATACCGGACATGATTCCGGAAGGGTCGGCGCGGCCTCAGATGATGACGCCGTGGTCCTTGGCGAAGCTGCGCAACTTGTCGCGCAGGCTGTGGTCGCCGCGCAGATAGAGCCCGTTCATGTACTGGCGCAGCGCCGCCACGTCCAGGGAGCGCAGCATCGTCTTCACCGGCCCGACCGAGGGCGGCGACATCGACAGGGTGCGGAAGCCGATGCCGATCAGCGCCATGGCGTCGAGCGGCCGGCCGGCCATCTCGCCGCAGATGCTGACCGGGACGTTGGCGTCGCCGCAGGCCTCGACCAGCCGCCGCAGCAGGCTGAGCATGGCCGGCGACAGCGGGTCGTAGCGGCCGGAGGTGCGCGGGTTGCCGCGGTCGCTGGCGAAGATGTACTGGGTCAGGTCGTTGGAGCCGACCGACAGGAAATCCACCCGTGGCAGCAGGGCCGGCAACTGCCACAGCAGCGCCGGCACCTCGATCATCGTGCCGACGCGCACGCGGCTGGGCGGCTCGCCGCCCTGGCTCGCCAGCCGGGTGATCTCCAGGTCGAGCAGGCGGCGGGCGGCGTCGAATTCCGCCACCTCGGCGATCATCGGGAACATCACCGACAGCGGACGCCCGGCGGACGCCCGCAGCAGCGCGCGCAGCTGCTGGCGCAGCAGCGACGGGTGGTCCAGTCCGATGCGGATGGCCCGCCAGCCGAGCGCCGGATTCTCCTCCCCCTCGCTGGCCGCGATGTAGGGCAGCATCTTGTCACCGCCGACGTCGAGCGTGCGGAAGACCACCGGCTTGTCGTCGGTCTGGTCGAGGATGCGGGAATAGAGGTCGGTCTGCGCGTGGACGTCCGGGTAGGTGGAGCGCACCATGAAGGGGATTTCGGTGCGGTAGAGGCCGATCCCCTCCGCCCCGCTGGCCTTCAGATGCGGCAGGTCGATCAGCAGGCCGCAGTTCAGCTGGATGGAGATCGGCACGCCGTCCCGCGTCACCGAGGGCAGCGCGCGGATCGCCTCGTACATCTGCTCCTTGCGGGCGCGCAGGGCCACGGCCTCCGCGAAGGCCATCTGGATGTCCTCCGCCGGGCGGACGAAGGCCTGCCCGTGGTCGCCGTCCACGATCACCGGGTCCAGCGGCTCGATCCGGTTCAGCGCGTCGGGCGCCTGCACCACCGGAATGTTCAGCGCGCGGGCCACGATGCAGACGTGGCTGGACGGCGAGCCTTCCTCCAGGATCACGCCGCGCAGGCGGCGCTGGTCGTAGTCGAGAAGCTCCGCCGGCCCCATGGACCGCGCGACCAGGACGATGTCCTCCGGCAGCGTGCCGCCGTCGGCCTCCGACTTGCGCCCGGCGAGATGCTGGAGCAGCCGGTTGGTCAGATCCTCCAGGTCGAGCAGCCGTTCGCGGATGTAGGGGTCCGTCAGGTGGCTCATGCGGGCGCGGGTGTCGTTCTGCACCTGCTGCACCGCCCCTTCCGCCGTCAGCCCCATGCGGATCGCCTCGCGGATGCGCGACAGCCACCCGCGGTCCTCCGCGAACATGCGGTAGGTTTCCAGAATGTCCTTGGGCTCGCTCAGTCCCGCCAGCGCCGCCGCGTTCAACAGGTCGTCGATGGCGCTGTGCATGGTGGCGATGGCGGCGTTCAGCCGGGCCAGCTCGCTCTCCGCGTCCTCCGACACCATCTGGCGGATGGTCAGCTGCGGGCGGTGGATCACCGCCAGACCCATCGCCAGACCACTGGCCAGCGACGTGCCCGACAGGCGGGCCGGCAGCAGGGCCGGATCGCCGGTGGAGGCGACCTCCTGCGGGTTGACCAGTTCGCCCTGGGCAACCAGCTCGGCCACCACCATGGCGATGGTCTGGAGCGTCTCGACCTCGACCTCGGTGTAGCGGCGGCGGTCCTTGTGCTGGATGACCAGGACGCCGCGGACCTTGCCGCCGCGCAGGATCGGCACGCCGGCCAGCGACAGGAAGGGGTCCTCCCCGGTTTCCGGGCGGTAGACGAAGCTGGGGTGTGACGGCGCGTTGTCCAGCGCGATGGGCCGCGCGTGGCCGGCGATGTCGCCGACGATGCCCTCGCCTACGCGCAGGCGGGTGTTGTGCACGGCGTCCTGGTTCAGGCCGACGGTGGAGAACAGCTCCAGCACCTCGCCCGCCCGCATGACGTAGCAGGAGCAGACGTCCGCCCCCATCTCCATGCCGATCAGCGTGACGATCTTGTCCAGCCGCTCCTGGCCGGAGCCGGACCCCGCCATGACGTCGCGCAGCCGCGCCAGCAGGCGGCGCGACGCGGCGCCGTCGAAGCCCGGCGAACCGGCGGGGATGTCGCCCAGGACGCCGGTCATCAGGCCGCTCCCAGGATGGCCGATTGACCGATCACCGGCTGCCCGCCCACCGCGGGCGACCGGTCGGAGGATCGGTCGGAGGACGGCGGGCAGCGGGCGGCCAGCGCCGCTTCGGCCTGGGCGATCAGGTCGCCGATGATCTCGGCCACCGGCTGCTCGCGCGTGACCAGCCCGACGCTCTGCCCGGCCATCAGCGAGCCGCTTTCAACGTCGCCGTCGATCACCGCGCGGCGCAGCGCGCCGGCCCAGAAATGCTCGATCTCCAGAATGCCTTCGTCGCGCGTCTTCTCGCCGCGGTCCACGCGGGCGATGACCTCGCGCTGAAGCTCCATGAAGCGCTTCGACCCGGCGTTGGTCAGCGCCCGCACCGGGATCACCGGAAAGCGCGGGTCGATCTGCACCGACGCCTGGGCGTCGCGCGCCGAGGCCTTGATGAAGACCTGCTTGAAGCGCTGGTGCGCGATGGATTCGGTGGCGCAGACGAAGCGGGTGCCGATCTGCACGCCCGCCGCCCCCTGCTCCAGATAGGACAGGATGGCCTCGCCGCGCCCGATGCCACCGGCCACGAAGACCGGGACCTCGCGCAGGTCGGGCAGGATCTCCTGCGCCAGGACGGTGGTGGAGACGGGGCCGATGTGGCCGCCGGCCTCCGTGCCCTCGATCACCAGGGCGTCGATGCCGAGCTTGACCATCCGCCTGCCGCTGACCAGCGTCGGGGCGAAGGTCATGGCGCGGGCGCCGCCGTCCTTGATCCGCTTGATGGTGGCGCCGCTGGGGAAGCCCCCGGCGATCACCACGTGGCTCACCGCCAGCTCCCGGCAGACGTCGATCAGACGGCCGAGGTCCGGGTGCATGTTGATGAGGTTGACGCCAAAGGGCTTCGCCGTCAGCGCCTGCGTGGCGGCGATCTCCGCCGCCAGCAGGTCCGGCGGCATCGAGCCGCAGGCGAGAACGCCAAAGCCGCCGGCGTTGGAGATGGCGGAGACGAGGCGGCGTTCCGACACCCAGCTCATCGCGCCGCCCATGATGGCGGTGCGCGTGCCGAGGAAGGCGCAGCCACGCTCCCACAGCCGGTCGAGTCGGGCGTCTGCGACCGCGTCGGACCTGGCGTCGGTCATCGCCGCCCCTCCCCCTTCACCGCGACTCAGGCCGCGTCCAGCCCGTAGGCGGTGTGCAGCGCGCGCAGCGCCAGCTCCGCATACTCCTCGGCGATCAGGACGGAGATCTTGATCTCGGAGGTGGAGATGACCTGGATGTTGATGCCCTTGTCGGCCAGCGCCTTGAACATGCGCTGCGCGACGCCGGCGTGGCTGCGCATGCCGACGCCGATCACCGACACCTTCACCACGTTGGCGTCGGAGACGATGCGCTTGTAGTTCAGCTCGGCCTTGGCGTCCTCCAGCACCTTCACGCCGCGGGCGATGTCGGCCTTGCCGACCGTGAAGGTCATATCGGTGGACTTGCCGTCTTCCGACACGTTCTGGACGATCATGTCGACATTGACGGCGGCGTCGGTCAGCGGACCGAAGATGCTGGCCGCCACGCCCGGACGGTCGGCGACGCCGATGAGGGTGATCTTCGCCTCGTCGCGGCTGTAGGCGATGCCGCTCACAACTTCCTTTTCCACGATCTCGTCCTCGTCAACAACAAGGGTACCGGGAAGCGCGCTGCCGGCGGCCTCCTCGAAGCTCGACAGAACCTGCACGCGCACGCGGTGGTTCATCGCCATCTCGACCGAGCGGGTCTGCAGGACCTTCGCCCCCTGCGACGCCAGCTCCAGCATCTCCTCATAGGTGATCTTGGAGAGCTTGCGCGCCTTGGTGACGATTCGCGGGTCGGTGGTGTAGACGCCGTCCACGTCGGTGTAGATGTCGCAGCGGTCGGCCTTCAGCGCCGCCGCCAGGGCGACCGCCGAGGTGTCGGAGCCGCCGCGGCCCAGCGTGGTGATGCGGCCGCTTTCGGTCACGCCCTGGAACCCGGCGACCACGGCGACCTCGCCGGTGTTCATCCGCTTGTCCAGCTCCGCCGTGTCGATCGACACGATGCGCGCCTTGCCGTGCGTCTCGTCGCTGTAGATCGGAATCTGCCACCCGAGCCAGGACCGCGCCTGGATGCCGAGCGACTGCAGCGCGATGGCGAGGAGACCGGAGGTCACCTGCTCGCCCGAAGCGACGATGGCGTCGTACTCGCGCGCGTCGTGCAGCTTGTCGATGTCGTTGCAGTATTTCACGAGCTGGTTGGTCACGCCGGACATCGCCGACACGACGACGGCGACCTGATGCCCCGCCTTGACTTCCTGCTCGACCTTTCGGGCCACGTTCTTGATGCGGTCGATGTCGCCGACCGACGTGCCGCCGAACTTGAGGACGATCCGCGCCATACCTCACACCATGTCTGGGCCGGCACAAAAGCCGGCAGTCCGCGCCCCCGCTCTACCGTTGCCGGCGCGGGGCGGCGTATCCATACTCTGTCGATCACAGCGAGGCAAGTTCGCCCCGCAATTGTTCTCGCAATCCAAGCATACGGGATTTCCTTCATGACCGCGACCGCCGGAACCGCAGGCACCTCTGGCACTGTAGACCCCCAGGACATCGCCCGCTTTTCGGCCATCGCCGCGGAATGGTGGGACCCCGCGGGCAAGTTCCGGCCCTTGCACCGGCTGAACCCGCTGCGGCTGGCCTACATCCGCGACACGCTGTGCCGCCGCTTCGGCCGCGACCCGCTGGCAACGGAGCCGCTGAAGGGCCTGCGCATCGTCGACATCGGCTGCGGCGGCGGCCTGCTGTCGGAGCCCGTGGCCCGCATGGGCGCCACCGTGGTCGGCGTGGACGCGGCCGAGCGCAACGTCCGCACCGCCGCCGCCCACGCCGCGGAGACCGGCACCCCCGTCGAGTACCGCGCCACCACCGCCGAGGCCCTGGCGGCAACCGGCGAGCGCTTCGACGCCGTCCTGGCGATGGAGGTGATCGAGCATGTCGCCGACGTGCCGCTGTTCGTGAAGTCCTGCGCGGAACTGACCGCGCCGGGCGGCGCGCTGTTCCTGGCGACGCTGAACCGCACGCCGAAGTCCTTCGCGCTGGCCATCGTCGGGGCGGAGTACATCCTGCGCTGGCTGCCCCGCGGCACCCACAACTGGCGCCAGTTCCTGCGCCCCGGCGAGCTGGCCGCCGCCGTGCGCGCGGAGGGGATGGCGATCCGCGACCTGACCGGCATCACCTACAACCCGCTGTCCGACGAGTTCCGCCTGAACCCGCGCGATCTCGACGTGAACTACATGGGCTGGGCCGAGCGGGCCTGAACGTACAGGGCATCGGCAAAGCGTACGGGCGTACATACGTACGCTTGCCGGTGCTGGCGGAAGAGGCGGCGGCATCGGATGCGGCACAACGAAAAACGGGAGAGCCATCGGCTCTCCCGTTTTTCCTGTTCGCAGGAAATGCGTCCTACGCCGCGTGGCTGGCTTCGTGCTGGGTCAGCAGCGCGTAGATCGCGTCCGCCGAGTCCGAACCGCGCAGCTTCTCGCACATGGACTGGTCGCGCAGCAGGCGTGACACGCGGGCCAACGCCTTCAGATGGTCGGCGCCGGCATGATCCGGAGCCAACAGCAGGAAAATCAGATCGACCGGCTGCTCATCGATCGCATCGAAGTCGATGGGCCGCTCCAGCCGGGCGAAGACGCCGTGGACGCGGTCGAGGTTGGGCAGCTTGCCGTGCGGGATGGCGATGCCATGCCCCACGCCGGTTGTGCCCAACCGCTCGCGCTCCAGGAGGACGTCGAAGATCGCCCGTTCGTGCTGGCCGGTCAGCTCGGACGCCTTGCGCGCCAAGTCCTGCAGGGCCTGCTTTTTGCTGCCGGCCTTGAGGTTCGGGAGAATGGCGTGCGGCGTGATGAGATCGAGCATGACGCTATGAATGTGGTTGGAACGGAAACCGGACTCAGGCGCCGGCCTTCTCCGCCGGGTCCACCCAACCGATGTTGCCATCGGCGCGGCGGTAGACCAGATTCAGACGGCCATGGGCGCCGTTGCGGAACATCAGGGCCGGGGCGTCGGCGAGTTCCATGCGCATCACCGCCTCGCTGACCGCCAGGGTCGCGATGGTGGTTTCCATTTCGGCGATCACCATGGGCTGCGCCGCCTCGGCAGCGGCCTCTTCGCTCTCCACATGGGCCTCGTCCGTCTCCGCTTCCAGGATCTGGTAACGGGCCGGGAAGGCTTCCTGCGCGGGGGCTTCGACGCTGTGGTGGTCACGCAGGCGACGCTTGTAGCGACGCAGGCGCTTGGCCAGCTTCTCGCACGCGGTGTCGAAGGCGGGGTACGGCTCGGTGGCGTCGGACGCGCTCTGAAGGACGATCCCACGACCGACATGGACCTGAATGTCGGCCTTGAACAGATGCGCTTCGCGCGTCAGGACGACGTTGGCCTCGATCGGCTTGTTGAAATACTTGCCGACGATGGTGTTCAGGCTGTCCGCGACGTGGGTGCGCAGAGCGTCGCCAACGTCAAGCTGCTTGCCTTTGACGGTCAGTTGCATTTTGGGATGTTTCCAATCTGGTCCGCGATAGACATAGGACGACGGAAGGCCGCCGCGTGCGGACGGGGACCATAGTGACGGCGGTATGGGCTGTCAATCGAGGACGGCCCCCTCCCGGCCCGGTTACATGCGTGACATCTTGGCACGGCGTCGCTGCACCGATGACGGAATGCGCATCGCTTCACGATACTTCGCGACCGTCCGGCGCGCAATGTCGATCCCTTCACCACGAAGGATTTCGACGATTTTATCGTCCGACAGCACGTCCTCGGGTTTCTCGGCGTCGATCATCGCCTTGATGCGGTAGCGCACGGCTTCCGCCGAGTGGGCCGCCTGCCCGTCGGCCCCCTGGATGGCGGAGGTGAAGAAATATTTCAGCTCGAACACGCCGCGCGACGTCGCCATGAACTTGTTGGTTGTGACGCGGCTGACCGTGCTCTCGTGCATGCCGATCGCCTCGGCGATGTCGCGCAGGATCAGCGGCTTCAAATGCGAGACGCCGTGGATGAAGAAGGCGTCCTGCTGCCGGATGATCTCGCTGGCCACCTTCAGGATCGTGGTGGCGCGCTGGTGCAGCGACTTGACCAGCCAGTTGGCCGACTGGAAGCGCTCGGTGATGTATTCCTTGTCCGCCTTGTTGCGGGCGGTGCCGGAGATGCGCGCGAAATAGCGGTGGTTGACCAGCACCCGCGGCAACGTGTCCGGGTTCAGGTCGATCAGCCAGCCGCCACCGGGATTGGCGCGCATCAGGATGTCGGGGGTGACGAGCTGGGCGGGCGTGTGGTCGAAGCTGAGCGCCGGCTTTGGGTTCAGCTTGCGGATCTCCGCCACCATGTCGGTGACGTCCTCGGCGTCCACGCCGCAGACCTTCATCAGCGCCGGCAGGTTGCGCGCCGCCAGCAGTTCCAGATGGTCGAGCAGCGCCGCCATCGCCGGGTCGAAGCGGTTCTTCTCGCGCAGCTGGATCGCCAGGCATTCCTTCAGTGAGCGGGCGAAGATGCCCGGCGGGTCGAAGCGCTGGCAGGCGGCGAGCACCCGCTCCACCCGCTCCGGCGCGCAGCCGAGCTGCCCCGCCAGACTCTCGACCTCCAGCCCGGTGATCCAGCCGGCCTCGTCCAGCATGTCGATCAGCGCCAGACCGATGAGCTGGTCGCCGAGGTCCGGCAGGTCGATCTTCAGCTGCTCGGTCAGATGGTCGCGCAGGCTCTTCTGGCCGGTCAGGGTGGCTTCCAGATTGGACTCGTCGTCCTCGAACCCGCCGCGCCCGCCGCGCTCCTGCCAGGAGCCGTAGACGTCGCTCGACCCGTCCGTTCCGTCGGAAAAGCGGTCGTCGGAATAGACATTCTCGAAATCGGTGTCGAGCGGCGCGTCGGAGGCAGATCCCATCGTCTCCGACGACGTCATCTCCACCGTGTCGCGGGTGCGCCCGTCGGTCATCGGCGGCTGGCGTTCCTCCGGCGCGGCGAGGTCCACCGCGCCCGGCTCGCCCCGGCTCTCACCGGCACCGTCGCCCCCGGCCTCGCCGCCGCCCTCGCCCCCTCCTTCGCCGGAGCCGCCGTCGCGCTCCAGCAGGGGGTTCTGCTCGATCTCGCGATCCACGAAGTCCGACAGTTCGATGTTCGACAGCTGCAGCAGCTTGATGGCCTGCTGCAGCTGCGGAGTCATCACCAGGGACTGGGTCTGACGAAGATCGAGGCGTTGGCTGAGCGCCATGGGCAGGGAAACCGCACTAGAGGCTGAACCGGTCCCCGAGGTAGACCCGGCGCACATCCTCGTGCGCCACGATCTCGGCCGGCTCTCCCTCCATTAGTACCACACCATCGTGCAAGATGTATGCCCGATCGACGAGATCGAGCGTTTCACGCACGTTGTGGTCGGTGATGAGCACGCCGATGCCGCGGTCGCGCAGGTGGCTGACCAGTTCGCGGATGTCGTTTACCGCGATCGGGTCGATGCCGGCCAGCGGCTCGTCGAGCAGGATGAAGTGCGGCTGGGAGGCCAGCGCGCGGGCGATTTCCACGCGCCGCCGCTCGCCGCCCGACAGCGCCAGCGCCGGGGCGCGGCGCAGGTGGGTGATCGAGAACTCCGCCAGCAGCTCGTCCAGCATCTGCTCGCGCGTGTCGCGGTTGGGCTCGACCACCTCCAGCACGGAACGGATGTTGTTCTCCACCGACATGCCGCGGAAGATCGACGCCTCCTGCGGCAGATAGCCGATGCCCAGCCGCGCCCGGCGGTACATGGGCAGCGACGTGATGTCCTGCCCATCGAGCAGGATGGTGCCGGAGTCGGCGGCGATCAGCCCGGTGATCATGTAGAAGCAGGTCGTCTTGCCCGCCCCGTTGGGGCCGAGCAGGCCGACCGCCTCGCCGCGCTGGACCGTCACGGTCACGTCGCGGACGACCGGACGCTTCCTGTACGCCTTGCCAAGATGCAGGGCCACCAGCCCTTCGGTCGGGCGCACGTTGCTGCCGGGGTGGTCCGCCGGATGGCCGGACGTGTTCGGGGCGGAAAGGGTCGGACCGCCGAGGTTCCGGTCTTCGATGTCCATGGTCATTGATTCGCTGCCGGGTCCGTCAGGGCTTCGCGGCGGGCTGGCCGCCCGGTTGGGCGGTGGGCTGGCCGGCGGGAGCCGCGCCACCCGGAGCGCCCGGCTCCTGGCCGGGGACCAGCAGGCCCATCACCCGCCCGCCGGTGGCGGGACCGGCGATCACCCGGTTGACCTTGGTCCTCATGTTCATCTCGGCGGCGTCGCCGTTGAGCTGGTTGTCGCTGCGGGTGATCTTGACGTTGCCGAGCAGCACCGCGGTTTCGTCGGCCACCGAATAGACCAGCTTGTCCGACAGCGCCACGTCGGTCGCGGTGGTCACCACCACGCTGCCGGCGCCGTCGATGCGCTCCATCTGGGTCGAGCCGTCCGGCATCTTCTTGAGCTGGCCGATCAGGATGTCGGCGCGCAGCCGGTCGCCGTTGGCGATGCGCACGGCCACGGCGTCGCCGCGGGCCACCGTCATGTTCCTGGCTTCGTAATATTCCAGCGTGTCGCGCGCCGTCACGATGTCGGTGCGGGTGACCAGCTTCAGGTTGCGCCCGGTGACCACCGCCACCTGCTTGTCCACGTCGTAGACGCCGCGCTCGCCGAAGACCTCCTGGGTCGGGCTGACGATGCGCACGTTGCCTTCGGCGAGAAGCTGGAACACCTCGTTCCCCTTGCCGGGCACCTCGCGGTAGTAGGCGGTCAGCACGTCGGCGTAGACGGTGCTGTCGGTGCGCTTGGCCGAGGCGTTGCCGCGCGCCACATAGGCGCGCACGTCCTGATGCCATTCGATGGCCTGATCGGCGTTGACCTCGACCGGGTTGGGGCCGCCGCCGAGGCCGGGCAGCCCCTGGGCCGCCGCCGGGACGGAGGCCCCCGACAGCAGGAGGAACGCGGCCATGAACGGGGCCGCAAAGGTGGCTGCACTCAACGCGTCTTTCCTCCCGGGCTTTCGGCGGCCTGGACGTCGGCCTTGGACTGGTTCAGGAACACCATCGTCTTGCCGCGGTCGGACAGGCGGAAGCCCTCGGCGTTGATGACGCCCTGCGGCCCCTGACCCACGACATGGACATCGCCCCAGGCGGTGCCCTTGCGGATGTCGGAATCCGCTTCCTCGGTGGTGAATTCGTTGCCGTCGTCGCGCATGACGCGGACATGGCCGCGCATCTTCAGGATGCCGGTGACCTGGTTGTACCAGCCCTTGTCGGACCGCATGGTCACCCAGGTGCCGTCGGTCTGGGTCATCTCGGCCTCCGGCTGGTCGAGCAGGACGATGTCCGGCTGGTCGGCGATGCGGTCGGCCTTGACCGCCACCAGCGAGAAGGGCTGGTTGTCTTCGTCCACCGCGATGTAGCGCGGCTTGATCATCTCAAGCTGGCCCTTGTCGGCGGAAATGCGCAGGGTCGGCAGTTCGGTCAGCGAAGGCCACACCGCGATCAGCGCCATCACCGCCAGCGCCAGCGCCGGAAGCGCGAACTTCATCCCGGTGACGAAGCGGCTGTAGACCCGGCTGACCGGGCGGATATCCCGGCGCCGGTGGATGCGCTTGACCGCCTCGCCATCCGGCGCCGGTCCTTGCGTCGCCCCCGGCACGGCCATGAGCCGCTCGGCGAGGGAAGGCGCGTCGGCGCGCCGCTCCTCCGTGTTCACCGTCCGATCCTTCAGGTCGCTGTCCATGGCGTCAACCGTCCTCCGGCTGCCCGTCACGCCGCCCCGGCGCGCAGGCAATCGTGAATGTGCACAACACCGAGCGGCCGGTCCGCCTCCACCACGAACAGGCTGGTGATCTGCTTCGCGTTCATTTCCCGCAACGCCTCCTCGACCAGCGCCTTGGGGCGGATGGTCTTGGGCCGCGGCGACATGATGCTGTCGGCGCGCTCCGCCCACAACTCCGGCGTCAGGTGGCGGCGGAGGTCGCCGTCCGTGATCACCCCGGCCAGCGCGCCCGTGGCGTCGACCACGCCGACGCAGCCCAACCGCTTGGCCGTCATCTCGAATATGACGGTGGAAAGCGGCGTATCCAAGGCGCACAGGGGCATATCGTCGCCCTTGTGCATCACGTCGGTCACCTTCAGCAGCGCCCGGCCGAGCTGGCCGCCGGGGTGGAACTGCTTGAAATCCGCCGCCGTGAAGCCGCGCCGCTCCAGCAGCGCCACCGCCAGGGCGTCGCCCAGCGCCAGCATCATCGTGCTCGACGTGGTCGGGGCCAGCCCCAGCGGGCAGGCCTCCGGGGCCGGCGGCAGCACCAGCGCCACGTCCGACTGCTCGGCCAGGGAGGAGCCGGCGCGCCGGGTGATGCCGATCAGAGGAATGTCGAAGCGGCGGGTGTAGGCGACGATGTCCGACAGCTCGTGCGTCTCGCCGGAGTTGGACAGGGCGATGACCGCGTCCTGCCGGGCGATCATGCCGAGGTCGCCGTGGCTCGCCTCGCCCGGATGGACGAAGAAGGCCGGCGTTCCGGTGGAGGCCAGGGTCGCGGCGATCTTGCGCGCCACATGGCCGGATTTGCCCATGCCGGAGACGACGACGCGCCCCGCGATTCCGGCCAGCCGGTCCAGCGCGCGGACGAAGGCGCCATCCAGCCCGTCCGCCAGCGCGGTCAGGGCGTCGGCCTCCATCCGCAGGACGCGCCGGGCGCTGGCGAGGTCGCGGCCGGCTGCGGCATCGGACGCACCGTCGGCTTGGCCGCTGAGCGGGCTGCTGAGCGGGCTTGCCGGGATCAGGCTGGGGGCGGTCAGGCTCGACAAGGCGGCGCATGCCTCTTCAGTTTGGCCCGTGCGGGCGAAAGCGGGTACTCCGGCAGGGGTCGCGCCTAGACGCAACAACGAGCCTGCCGCCGCGCGGGCAGTATGCCCACCCGCGCGCGTCCGGTCAAATCAACGTCCGGAACGCCCGGCCTATTCCACCGGACCGTTCTTCACGGCGCAGGACGTCGATGCGGCAGCGGTCAATGCGCCAGAATATCCGGCTGCTCCCAGCCGCCGAGGTCCAGTTCCCCGCGGGCCGGCAGGAAGTCGAAGCAGGCCTTGGCGAGATGAGTCCGCCCCTCGCGCGCCAGCATGACATCGAGCTTTTCCTTGAGGTCATGCAGGTGCAGCACGTCGGAGGCGGCGTATTTCATCTGCTCCGGCGTCAGTTCCGCGGCGCCCCAGTCGGAGGACTGCTGCTGCTTGGACAGTTCCACCCCCAGCAGGTCCTTCACCAGATCCTTCAGCCCGTGCTTGTCGGTGAAGGTGCGGACCAGCTTGGACGCGACCTTGGTGCAGTAGACCGGCTGACAGGCGACGCCCAGATAGGCCCGCATCACCGCCACGTCGAAGCGGGCGAAGTGGAACAGCTTGGTGACGTCGGGATCGGCCAGCAGGCGCTTCAGGTTCGGCGCCTCGTACTGGCCCTTGCGGAACTGGACCAGATGGACCGTGCCGTCGCCGGGGGAAAGTTGGACCAGGCACAGCCGGTCGCGGTGGGGGTTCAGCCCCATGGTCTCGGTGTCGATGGCCACGGCGCCGCCGCGGGCGAGGGATTTCAGGTCGAGACCGTCCGGCAGGTCGCCGTCATGGAGGTCGATGGGCATTGGGTGGCTTCCCGCTCAATAGGACGGCCCCCGGCCACGGACCCCAGAAACGACGAACGCCGCTCTGCTACCTGTCCGTCCCGCTGGGGGAGGGTCGTAGCATGCGGCGCAGCCGGGTAGATATGGTGCCCAGGAGAAGACTCGAACTTCCACGACATTTCTGCCACAGGTACCTGAAACCTGCGCGTCTACCAATTCCGCCACCTGGGCTCGGTGTGGGCCGCTTATGTAGCCGTCCGGCGGAGACCCGTCAACAGCTTTTTTTCACTTTCGCGCCGAAACCGTCGCCGGGCGCGAAATGGGCCGTGGGCGGCGCGTCAGGCCCTAGCCTCTTCCGGGAGGTTTCTATATAAGCAACCCCCGATCCGGTCGCCTCGCCCCGCTGGCAAGCGGCCCGGTCGGGAAGAATTTGCGGGCCCAACGGCACGGGAGAAGGTCGATGTCCTATCGCTCTGAAGTGGTCACGGTGTTCGGCGGTTCGGGATTCGTCGGCCGCCACCTCATTCGCCGCCTCGCCAAGACCGGCGCCATCGTGCGCGTGGTGTCGCGCCACCCGAATCAGGCCAATTTCCTGAAGACCGCCGGCTCGGTCGGCCAGATCGTGCCGATGGCCGCCGACGTGAAGGACGACCAGTCCGTCGCGCGGGCCATCCAGGGCGCCGACACCGTCATCAATCTGATCGGCGTCCTGTACGAGCGCGGGGGCTGGAACTTCCAGACCGTGCACGTCGACGCTCCGGCGCGCATCGCCCGCATCGCCAAGGCCAGCGGCGTGCGCCATCTGGTCCATGTCTCCGCCATCGGCGCGGACGCCAAGTCCGCCTCCGGCTACGCCCGGTCCAAGGCGGCGGGCGAGCAGGCCGTCCGGCAGGCCTTTCCGGAGGCCGTCATCATCCGCCCCAGCATCGTCTTCGGGCCGGAGGACGGCTTCTTCAACAAGTTCGCCGCCATGGCGCAGATCTCCCCGGCGCTGCCGCTGATCGGCGGAGCGACGAAGTTCCAGCCGGTCTATGTCGGCGATCTGGCCGAAGCCATCGCCGCGGCCGCCACCCTGGACGGCGCCGCCGGCAGGACCTACGAGCTGGGCGGCCCGCGGGTCTACAGCTTCAAGGAGCTGATGCAGCTCATGCTCAAGGAGATCCGCCGCAAGCGCTTCCTCGTCCCGGTTCCCTGGAGCGTGGCGGAGACGCTGGGCGGCCTGCTGGAGAAGGTGCCGCCGATCGTCGCCCCGCCGCTGACCCGCGATCAGGTGGAGATGCTGAGGACCGACAACGTCGCCGCGCCGGGCGCCCCGGGCTTCAAGGATCTGGGCATCACCAGCCTGTCGAGCTGCGAGGTGGTCCTGCCGACCTATCTGTCGCGTTTCATCGTCGGGGGCCGCTACAGCACGATGTCGCCTGACGCCAACAACCACTCCGGCGCGCACTGAACCCACAGGCCCGCGCCATCGACACGAAAGCCCCGGCCCGCCGCCGGGGCTTTCGCCGTTTTCGGTTCCTGCGAACCCGCGCAAGGGTGCCCTGCGGCGCGCGGCCTTGATTCCGGCGCGCCCTTGCCGCATCTGGCCCCTTCATCGGGGCGAGGGAAGGGGCGCGGAGAGTCATGCAGGCCGCAACGCAGGATTTCACCATACGGGAATTCGCCGACCGCGCGCCGGGCGCCCGGCTGGCCTCCCTGGCGGCCTTCTTCGTCAACGGGTCGGTCTTCGGCGTCTGGGCCACCCAGATCCCGGCGATCAAGGACCATCTGGACCTCAGCCCCGGCGTGCTCGGCGTCGCCCTGCTCTGCCTCGCCGCCGGCGCGCTGACGGCGATGGTCGGCACGGGTCCTCTGCTCGGCCGCGTCGGCAGCGCCCCGGTGATCCGGCTCACCGCCGTAGCCTTCGCCCTGATCCTGCCGCTGCCGGCGCTGATGCCCGACCTGCTGTCGCTGTGCGCGGTGCTGTTCCTGTTCGGGGCGGCGGGCGGCACCATGGACGTGGCGATGAACGCCCACGGCGCCTTGGTGGAACGCCATCTCGGGCGGCCCATCATGTCGTCGCTGCACGGCATGTGGAGCCTGGGCGGCCTGTTCGGCGCCGGGGTTGGCGGCCTGCTGCTGCAGATCCTGCCGCCGCCGGTCCAGGCCTCCATCCTCGCGGCGGCGCTGCTCGTCCTGTTCTTCGCGCTGCACCGCCGCTTCCTGCCGGGAAGCGCTGACCGGCGGGCGGAGCCGTCGGGCCTCGCCCTGCCCGACCGCGGCACGCTGCTGCTGGGTGCGCTGACCTTCCTGGCCTTCATGAGCGAGGGCGCGATCCTGGACTGGAGCGCCGTCTATCTGCGCGAGGATCTGGGGGGTGCGGCGTCGATCGCGGCGCTGGGCTTCGCCGTCTTTTCCGGCGCCATGGCGGTGGGCCGCTTCTGCGGCGATCGGCTGCGCCAGCGTTTCGGCGGGCCGGTTCTGGTCCGCGCCGGCGCCGTGTTGGCCTTCGCCGGTCTGGCGGTCGCGCTGACCGGAGGCGGGCCGGTGGTGGCGGTCGCCGGGTTCGGGCTGACCGGACTCGGCCTGTCGAACGTGGTGCCGGTGCTGTTCAGCGCCGCCGGCGCCAAGGCGGAGGGGGACGCCGGCCAGGCCATCGCCGCGGTGGCGACCCTCGGCTATGCCGGCGTCCTGACCGGCCCGGCCCTGCTCGGCTTCGTGGCGGAGGCCAGCACGGTGGGCTTTTCCTTCGCCCTGGTCGCCGCGCTGGCGCTGGTCATCGCCGCGGCCTCCTCGCGCGCCGTCGCCCAGCAGGGCTGAGGCGTGCGGGAAACCGGCTCTTTACAGGTAAAGAAACGCCAGCATCCCCGACCCGATGGCGATGCGGTACCAGGCGAAGGGCGCGAAGCCGTAGCGCCCGACGAAGTCCACCAGCACCTTGACCACCAGCGCCGCCGCGATGAAGGCGGTGACGAAGCCGACCCCGATCAGCAGAGCGGAGTCGACGCTCATCAGGCTCCAATTCTTGTAGAGGTCATAGACCGTGGCGCCGGCCATGGTCGGGATCGCCAGGAAGAAAGAGAATTCCGCGGCGGTCCGCCGGTCCACCCCCATCAGCAGCGAACCGAGGATCGTGGCACCCGACCGCGACACGCCCGGCACCAGCGCCAGGCACTGGCACAGGCCGATCTTCAGCGCGAGCGGCGCCGGGAAGCGCTCGATCTGGTGGTAGCGCGGGACCGGCACCAGCCGCTCCGCCATCAGGATCGCCACGCCGCCCAGGATCAGCGCGATGCTGACCACCGTCGGGTTGAACAGCACCGCCTTGATCACGCCGTGCAGCGCCGCCCCCAGCACCATCGCCGGCAGGAAGGCCAGGATCACCGCCACGGCGAAGTGGCGGGCGCCCGGGTCGTCCTTCAATCCGGTGACCACCTTCCACAGCCGGGCGAAATAGACCGTGCAGATCGCCAGGATCGCGCCGAGCTGGATCACCACCTCGAACACCTTGCCCGGCGGGCCTTCGAAGCCCAGCAGGGTGTCGAAAATGATCAGGTGGCCGGTGGACGAGACCGGCAGGAATTCGGTCAGCCCTTCGATCAGGCCGAGCAGAGCGGCGTCCAGATATTGGTCGATCAACATGCGGCGCGGGGCCTCTGGCAGGATTGCGGTGGCAATGTCCGGCTTATAGCAGCGCAACATGGCGAAGGCGACGACCCATGGGGCGATACCCCGAATTGGGCGATAGTCCCGGATCGGTCCTAATTTTCTTGCTTGTTTTTCAGGCACTCCCGACCTTTGCGGAGGCATCCGCGACATCGCGTCACGGTTTGGTCAGCTATGCTGTCCTAACGGCGAAAATATGCTCGCGCGGCGGCTTCTCTTGCGGTATATGACGTTCAGACCGCGTGACCGCGGGCTTTCGTTTTCACTGCGGCCACGCCCCTTCGCATGCCCCACCGGCATGGAAAAGGGTCGCCCGGCCGCCGGCGCCGTCCCCATGCACGGGACACGGGAAGAAGGAGCAGGCGTTATGGCGAACCAGAGGATGTTGGGCTTCGTGCACACCGCGCAGCGGATGCCCGACAAACGCCCGGCCGCGGAGCGCCGCCAGGATTTCGCCGAGATCTACGCCCGCTTCTCCGACGAGCGCGCCAACGAGCAGGCCAACCGCTGCTCGCAGTGCGGCGTTCCCTTCTGCCAGGTGCACTGCCCGGTTTCCAACAACATCCCCGACTGGCTGAAGCTGACCTCCGAAGGCCGGCTGGAGGAGGCTTACGAGGTCTCCCAGGCGACCAACAACTTCCCGGAGATCTGCGGCCGCATCTGCCCGCAGGACCGCCTGTGCGAGGGCAACTGCGTCATCGAGCAGTCCACCCACGGCGCCGTCACCATCGGGTCGGTGGAGAAGTACATCAACGACACAGCCTGGGATCAGGGGTGGGTGAAGCCGCGCACGCCGTCGCGCGAGCTGGGCCTGTCGGTCGGCATCATCGGCGCCGGCCCCGCCGGCCTCGCAGCCGCGGAGGAGCTGCGCGCCAAGGGCTACGAGGTGCATGTCTACGACCGCCACGACCGCATGGGCGGCCTGCTGGTCTACGGCATCCCCGGCTTCAAGCTGGAGAAGTCGGTGGTCGAGCGCCGCGTGCAGCTGCTGGCCGACGCCGGGGTCATCTACCACCCGAACTTCGAGGTGGGCCGCGACGCCTCCCTGCCGGAGCTGCGCCGCAGGCACGTCGCCGTGCTGGTTGCCACCGGCGTCTACAAGGCGCGCGACATCAAGGCGCCGGGCTCGGGGCTCGGCAACATCGTGGCGGCGCTGGACTATCTGACCACCTCCAACAAGGTCAGCCTGGGCGACACGGTGGAGGCGTACGAGAACGGCTCCCTGAACGCCGCGGGCAAGCATGTGGTGGTGCTGGGCGGCGGCGACACCGCCATGGACTGCGTGCGCACGGCCATCCGCCAGGGTGCCGCGTCGGTCAAGTGTCTGTACCGCCGCGACCGCAAGAACATGCCGGGTTCGCAGCGCGAGGTCGCCCACGCCGAGGAAGAGGGCGTGGAGTTCATCTGGCAGGCCGCTCCGGAAGGCTTCACCGGCGATACGGTGGTGACCGGCGTGCGCGCCGTGCGCATCCATCTGGGCGTGGCCGACGCCACGGGCCGCCAGACCCCGCAGGTGATCGAGGGGTCGGAGTTCACGGTCCAGGCCGATCTGGTCATCAAGGCGCTCGGCTTCGAGCCGGAGGACCTGCCCGCCCTGTTCGGCGAGACGGAGCTGAAGGTCACCCGCTGGGGCACGCTGCTGGTCGACCACCGCAGCAAGATGACCAACCTGGAGGGCGTCTTCGCCGCCGGCGACATCGTGCGCGGCGCCTCGCTGGTGGTGTGGGCCATCCGCGACGGCCGCGACGCGGCGGAGGGCATCCACGCCTACGCCAAGGCGAAGGCCGAGGCGCCGGTTGCCGTCGCGGCTGAATAAGCCAAGCAATCCATAATTCCGCGGGTTCCAGGGGTCCATTTCGGCCCCTGGCGGGGGTGAAGGGGCGAAGTCCCCCTTCCGAACAGACTGATTGAAAGGGTCCACCGATGACCACCGAGTTGAACCAGGGTGAGCAGTTCGTCGCCGACTTCCGCGCCAACGCCGCGGCGCTGACCACTGCCAACGCCTACAACCCGGAGGATGAGCACGACGCCTGCGGCGTCGGCTTCATCGCCGCGATCGACGGCAAGCCCCGCCGCTCGGTGGTCGAGAAAGGCATCGAGGCGCTGAAGGCCGTCTGGCACCGCGGCGCCGTGGACGCCGACGGCAAGACGGGCGACGGCGCCGGCATCCACGTCGCCGTGCCGCAGAAGTTCTTCAAGGACCATGTGAAGGTCATCGGCCACCGCGCGCCGGACAACAAGCTGGCCGTCGGCCAGGTCTTCCTGCCGCGCATCAGCCTGGACGCGCAGGAAGCCTGCCGCTGCATCGTCGAGACCGAGATCCTGGCCTTCGGCTACTACATCTACGGCTGGCGTCAGGTGCCGATCAACGTCGACATCATCGGCGAGAAGGCCAACGCGACCCGTCCGGAGATCGAGCAGATCATCGTCGGCAACAACAAGGGCGTGTCCGACGAGCAGTTCGAGCTGGACCTCTACATCATCCGCCGCCGCATCGAGAAGGCGGTGAAGGGCGAGCAGATCAACGACTTCTACATCTGCTCGCTGTCCGCCCGCTCGATCATCTACAAGGGCATGTTCCTGGCGGAGCAGCTGACCACCTTCTACCCGGACCTGCTGGACGAGCGGTTCGAGTCCGACTTCGCCATCTACCACCAGCGCTATTCGACCAACACCTTCCCGACTTGGCCGCTGGCCCAGCCCTTCCGCATGCTCGCCCACAACGGCGAGATCAACACGGTGAAGGGCAACGTCAACTGGATGAAGGCGCACGAGACCCGGATGGAGCATCCGGCCTTCGGCACCCACATGCAGGACCTGAAGCCGGTGATCGGCGTCGGCCTGTCGGACTCCGGTTCGCTCGACACCGTGTTCGAGGTGATGGTCCGCGCCGGCCGCACCGCCCCGATGGTCAAGATGATGCTGGTGCCGCAGGCGCTGACCAGCTCGCAGACCACGCCGGACAACCACAAGGCGCTGATCCAGTACTGCAACTCCGTCATGGAGCCGTGGGACGGCCCGGCGGCGCTGGCCATGACCGACGGCCGCTGGGTCGTTGGCGGCATGGACCGCAACGGCCTGCGCCCGATGCGCTACACGATCACCACCGACGGCCTGATCATCGGCGGGTCCGAGACGGGCATGGTGAAGATCGACGAGGCCCAGGTCATCGAGAAGGGCCGCCTCGGTCCGGGCGAGATGATCGCCGTCGACCTCCAGGCCGGCAAGCTGTACCGCGACCGCGAGCTGAAGGACCATCTCGCCACGCTGAAGCCGTGGGACAAGTGGGTGCAGAACACCACCCACCTGGACGAGCTGGTGAAGACCGCCTCGCTGAAGGGCGAGCCGTCGGACATGGACAAGGCCGGCCTGCGCCGCCGCCAGCAGGCCTTCGGCCTGACCATGGAAGACATGGAGCTGATCCTGCACCCGATGGTGGAGGACGGGAAGGAGGCCATCGGCTCGATGGGCGACGACAGCCCCATCGCCGTGCTGTCCGACAAGTACCGCGGCCTGCACCACTTCTTCCGCCAGAACTTCTCGCAGGTCACCAACCCGCCCATCGACTCGCTCCGTGAGCGTCGAGTGATGAGCCTGAAGACGCGGCTCGGCAACCTCGGCAACATCCTGGACGAGGACGAGACGCAGACCCGCCTGCTGCAGCTCGAATCGCCGGTCCTGACGACCGCCGAGTTCCGCGCCATGCGCGACTACATGGGCGACACGGCGGCCGAGATCGACGCGACCTTCCCGGTGGATGGCGGCCCCGACGCGCTGCGCGATGCGCTGCGCCGCATCCGCCAGGAGGCGGAGGACGCCGTGCGCGGCGGCGCCACCCACGTCATCCTGACCGACGAGGCGATGGGCCCGGCGCGCGCCGCCATCCCGGCGATCCTCGCCACCGGTGCGGTGCACACGCACCTGATCCGCTCCAACCTGCGCACCTTCACCTCGCTGAACGTGCGCACGGCGGAGGGTCTGGACACCCACTACTTCGCCGTGCTGATCGGCGTCGGCGCCACCACGGTCAACGCCTATCTGGCGCAGGAGGCCATCGCCGAGCGTCACCGCCGCGGCCTGTTCGGTTCCATGCCGCTGGAAAAGGGCATGGCCAACTACAAGAAGGCCATCGACGACGGCCTGCTGAAGATCATGTCCAAGATGGGCATCTCGGTCATCAGCAGCTACCGCGGCGGCGGCAACTTCGAGGCCATCGGCCTGTCGCGCGCGCTCGTCGCCGAGCATTTCCCGGCGATGGTCAGCCGCATCTCCGGCATCGGCCTGAACGGCATCCAGAAGAAGGTGCTGGAGCAGCACGCCACCGCCTACAACGAGGAGGTCGTGGCCCTGCCGGTCGGCGGCTTCTACCGCTTCCGCAAGTCGGGCGACCGCCACGGCTGGGAAGGCGGCGTGATCCACACGCTGCAGCAGGCGGTGACCAACGACAGCTACACCACCTTCAAGAAGTACAGCGAGCAGGTGAACAAGCGCCCGCCGATGCAGCTCCGCGACCTGCTGGAGCTGCGCTCCACCAAGGCCCCGGTGCCGGTGGACGAGGTGGAGAGCATCACCGCGATCCGCAAGCGCTTCATCACGCCGGGCATGTCCATGGGCGCCCTGTCGCCCGAGGCCCACGGCACGCTGAACGTCGCCATGAACCGCATCGGCGCCAAGTCCGACAGCGGCGAGGGCGGCGAGGACCCGGCGCGCTTCCGCCCGGACAAGAACGGCGACAACTGGAACAGCGCCATCAAGCAGGTCGCTTCGGGCCGCTTCGGCGTCACCGCCGAGTATCTGAACCAGTGCCGCGAGCTGGAGATCAAGGTCGCCCAGGGCGCCAAGCCCGGCGAGGGCGGCCAGCTCCCCGGCTTCAAGGTGACCGAGATGATCGCGCGGCTGCGTCACTCGACGCCGGGCGTGATGCTCATCAGCCCGCCGCCGCACCACGACATCTATTCGATCGAGGATCTCGCCCAGCTCATCTATGACCTGAAGCAGATCAATCCGGATGCGAAAGTGACGGTGAAGCTGGTCAGCCGTTCCGGCATCGGAACGATTGCCGCGGGTGTGGCGAAGGCCAACGCCGACATCATCCTGATCTCCGGCAACAGCGGCGGCACGGGCGCCAGCCCGCAGACCTCGATCAAGTTCGCCGGCCTGCCCTGGGAGATGGGCCTGTCGGAGGTGCATCAGGTCCTGACGCTGAACCGCCTGCGCCACCGCGTGCGGCTGCGCACCGACGGCGGCCTGAAGACCGGCCGCGACATCGTGATCGCCGCCATGCTGGGTGCGGAGGAGTTCGGCATCGGCACGGCCAGCCTGATCGCCATGGGCTGCATCATGGTCCGCCAGTGCCACAGCAACACCTGCCCGGTCGGCGTCTGCGTGCAGGACGACAAGCTGCGCCAGAAGTTCGTCGGCACGCCGGAGAAGGTGGTCAACCTTTTCACCTTCCTCGCCGAGGAAGTGCGCGAGATCCTGGCCGGCCTGGGCTTCCGCTCGCTGAACGAGGTGATCGGCCGCACCGACCTGCTCCATCAGGTCAGCCGCGGCGCCGAGCATCTCGATGACCTCGACCTGAACCCGCTGCTGGCCCAGGTCGATCCCGGCGAGAACGCCCGCTACTGCACGCTCCAGGGCCGCAACGAGGTGCCGGACACGCTGGACGCCCGCATTGTCGCCGACGCCCGCCCGCTGTTCGAGGAGGGCGAGAAGATGCAGCTCGCCTACAACGCCCGCAACACGCAGCGCGCCATCGGCACGCGGCTGTCCTCGATGGTGACGCGCAAGTTCGGGATGTTCGGGCTGCAGCCCGGCCACATCACCATCCGCCTGCGCGGCACCGCCGGCCAGTCGCTGGGCGCCTTCGCGGTGCAGGGCATCAAGCTGGAGGTGATGGGCGACGCCAACGACTATGTCGGCAAGGGCCTGTCGGGCGGCACCATCGTCGTCCGTCCGACGACCTCCAGCCCGCTGGAAACCAACAAGAACACGATCATCGGCAACACGGTCCTCTACGGTGCGACGGCGGGCAAGCTGTTCGCCGCGGGCCAGGCCGGCGAGCGCTTCGCCGTCCGCAACTCCGGCGCCACCGTGGTGGTCGAGGGCTGCGGCTCCAACGGCTGCGAGTACATGACGGGCGGCACGGCGGTCATCCTCGGCCGCGTCGGCGACAACTTCGCCGCCGGCATGACGGGCGGCATGGCCTATGTCTACGACCTGGACGACAGCCTGCCGCTCTACATCAACGACGAGAGCGTGATCTTCCAGCGCATCGAGGTCGGCCATTACGAAAGCCAGCTCAAGCACCTGATCGAGGAGCATGTGGCGGAGTCGCAGAGCCGCTTCGCCGCCGAGATCCTCAACGACTGGGCGCGTGAGGTGACCAAGTTCTGGCAGGTGGTTCCGAAGGAAATGCTGAATCGCCTGGACGTGCCGGTCCATCTGCCGAAGGCCATTTCGGCGGAGTAGGACCCAAGCAGTAAGTCCCAAGTGGGTTGTGCGTATGCGAACGGCGGTCCAGGGCAACCGGGCCGCCGTTTTTCACGCCGACGGCGGCGCGGGCGTCCTTTTCAGGGTGCGGGTTCTTGGAATAATCTGGTGTGGCGCGGGTTGTTAGGACCGCCTGGGGGCATCCGCAACCACACGGGAGGGCGTCATGCCGGCAGAGGACGGCTTGCGCATCAGCATTCGCTTCGCCACGGCGGCCGACGGGCCGCGCTGCGCCGACATCTTCCTGCATGGGCGCCGCGCCGCCTTTTCCTGGCAACCCGAGGACCGCTTCGGCCTGGACGACTATTACGATTGCGTGGACGGGGAAGAGGTGCTGGTGGCGGAAGCCGGCGGCGGCGTGGTCGGCTTCATCTCCGTCGATGTGGCGGACCGCTTCATCCACAACCTGTTCATCGCCCCGCTGTGGCGCGGGCGGGGCATCGGCAGCGCGCTGCTGCGCGAGGCGCTGGCCCTGCTGCGCGGCTCGGCGGAACTCGCCTGCGCCTCGCGCAACGCGGCGGCCCGCGCCTTCTACGAGCACAACGGCTGGACCCCCGTTCCCGCCGCCGAAACCGGAGGGGATGCGGAACCCCTGGTGGTCTACCGCAAATCCGCCCTTTGACACCCCCTCGGCGCGGCTGATCCATAAGCCGAAGGAGCGGCGTCACAGGCCAAAGCGCAGACTGTTTTCCACGCTCCCCATACGCTACAGTCCGGCCCGGCATGCGGACACTCCATCACCACCCCCTCCATCCCTTGTCCCGCGTCGCGCGGGTGATGCTGGCCGAGAAGGGACTTCCCTTCGAATCGGTCATCGAGAAGCCGTGGGAACGGCGCGAGGATTTCCTGATGCTGAACCCCGCCGGCGAGCCGCCGGTGCTGGTGGAGGAGGACGGAACCGTCGTGGCCGGCGGGCTGCCCGTTCTGGAGTATCTGGAGGAGGCCTATCCCGACGTGGCCCTGATGCCGCGGGAGGTGGCGGCCCGCGCCGAGGTGCGCCGGATCGTCGACTGGTTCACCCGGACCTTCGACCGCGAGGTGACCGAGAATCTGGTCGGCGAGAAGCTGATCAAGCGGCTGTCGGGCCAGGGCCACCCCTACGCCCCGGCGATCCGCGCCGGTCTGGCGAACATCCAGTACCACATGGAATACATCGCCTTCCTGTCGGAGCGCCGCCCGTGGCTGGCCGGCTCCAGCTTCACGGTGGCCGACATCGCGGCGGCGGCGGCGCTGTCCTGTGTCGATTACGTGGACAACGTGCCGTGGGACAAGGTGCCGGAGGCCAAGGACTGGTACGCCCGCATCAAGTCGCGCCCCAGCTTCCGCGGCCTGCTGTCCGACAGCGTCCCCGGCTGCCCGCCGCCCCGCCATTACGCCGACCTGGATTTCTGAACCGATCTGTCCGGCCGGGATAGGCCCCGCCGGAAGACGGAACCCCGTCCGTACCGGTCTGTTTCGCTTTGGTTGCAGAACGGCAGAGGAGGATGGGGGCATGGCCCAACACGACTACGTGCGTCACACGCTCGATTGCCTGGAGGAGGCGCAGGCGGCCCTGCGGCTTGCCCAACGCAAGGGCCAGATCGCGCCGGAGGACGAGGACCAGCTGTCCCGCCGCCTCGACCGCATCACCGAACGCATCGCCCAGGTTCAGGAGATGACCTGACACCGGCAGGGGCCGCGCCGTCCCCGGCGCGGCCTGCGGCGACAGGCTGCCGCTTGTGCTCGGACACGTTTGGAAGGAACAGCACAGGCTTGGCGGCTCGGCCAACCGTGGGTGGCCATGGGTTTCCTTGTTGAGCCGCCGACCCGGTGAATTTTCTGACTGGGCCCAGTTACGAGCCGCGCGGTTTCCGGCCGCCCTTTGTCGAAAGCGTGGGCCGGTGGATCCGTCACCCGCCCTTGATTCCCCCTGCCGCGCCATGAGGCGCAGATCATTTCCCCGTGACGATTGGAAAGCAGATCACGGATCGCCGCCGTTGGAAATTCACCTCGCGAATGTGCGAATTCGTTACGCCGCAAAACAATTCACAATCTAATGGTTACCAGTTGAATGATTCTATCTTTTTTATAGACTCATTGATGCAAATATGCATTTTATGAGGGTGCATGGTAACGGTTTTCACAACTATAAAATTAATGGAGCATCTGATGAGCACCGTCATTGGGACTGCCGGCAATGATTCCCTGCAGGGTTCCGCGGGGGACGACACCATCGTTGGGTTGCAGGGCAATGATACCCTTGAGGGCTTCGGGGGGTAACGACAGACTCTGGAGCGACGACGGCAACGATGTATTGGATGGTGGCGCTGGGAGCGACGTGCTTTACGGCAATAACGGCAATGACACACTCTTCGGTGGCGGTAACTCTGGAACTGGTGATTTTGCAAACTACGCCGACCACCTCTACGGCGGGTCCGGCAATGATTATTACTTCCACAACTTTGCGCTTGGTGGCGTGACCGTAATCGACGACATGTCTGGCGACCAAATTGGAAACGCTGACGCCCTGTTCATGTACAATGCGACGACGCTCAACCTCTACTGGGCTGGGGACCGTTCGACTTTGTACATTTTCCAACCGGGTGAGTGGGACGATGGCACCTTCGATAATGGCATTGCCATCCGCGGCATGCTGACGAATCAGGGCAATCCAGGAGTGGGTACAATTGAGTATGCCGTACTCGACGGCGGTCAGATCACCACCTGGGACGCCGCAATATTCAACAGCTGGGATGTGCAATTCGCCTAAATTGGCCGATCATCAACCGAAATTTTTTAACAACTGACCATCCGCCGTAGCTGGAGCCTGCAGTGCAGGCGGACTCCAGCTTGCGGGATATCAGTCGAGTGATGACAGATCTGGTCTTTCTTCTTTCATTCTTATGATGCTGAGTGTGGGTGCGCTGAGATGTGCCCAAGTTGGACACGGCGAAGGAGGATGTAACGATGAACGTGCTGGGAACATCAAATTTGACGAACAGCTCGGTACAGAGCCTCAACTCCGTCTCCCAAGCGATATCCGCATCATCAAAGATGGTTTCTGGAACTCCGGCGCCGACAGACCGGGTGTCATTCAGCCCATTAGCTTCGGCCCTTCATGATGAATCTCTTACCGCCTTCAACGCATTGTCGGTTGAGACACGGTCTCAGCTTTCCTCTCTCGTCGACAGCGGCGCTCTCTCTGGCGAGGACGTGCACAATGCTTTGAAGCAACGAACCAAGGAGGCGCGTCTCGGCGCCTATGCGGCAACCTTCCGCATGGCCAATAATGATAACGCCGATCTTTTCTCCAGCGGTTCTGCGACGTCTTCCGATTTCCGGGAGGCGCTGCGCGCGGCTTCGGAAAAGCGGGCGGGAATGATGGAGAAACTGTCCGCATTGCTACAGAGCGGGCAGGATGGCTCCGACGACTACGCCGCACTGTCTGACCAACTTAAGGCATTGATACCAAACGCCCGGTTACTGGCTGGCGGGAGCGGCGTCGTCAACCCGTTCCAACCGATTGACCCAGGAGAATCCCGCCTGATGTCGACGCGCGGCGAAACCGACGCCGTTTACAAGCTGAAAGCCGCAGGTGTCGATTTGTCGGCCATCGACAAGGCCTTGCGCCCGATGGGTGAACGTGACGCCGCGTCGCTTGTGGCCGAGCGTACAGGTCTCCCGCAGACGCATACGGTCTCGAAGGACCGCGAGTTCTCACTGGATCAGGCGCTCATTCAGCCGATAACCGCACCACCTTCGGCGGCGGGGGCAGTTTCCGGTACCGATGGCCGCTTCATCGACACCGACTTCCTGGCCAGCATCGGGTCCGCCATCGGACCCTTAAAGGGAAACCCCTTCGGCGAGGAAGCAGATGCAGCTCGCCAATATTGGCGGGGCCTGCGAGCCAGCTACTGATCATTTATGAAACTCATGGTTCCCGCTACGGTCAGTGGCAACGCCAAGCCTGTGCAGCACCTTCCGGATGTGTCTGAGCACGAGTTCCGTCCCCTTACGCCACCCCCGCCATGCGCAGCGCCACGCCGGCCAGCGCGCAGGCACCCAGGGTGGGCAGCATCCCCGCCTTGAAGCGGAACACCGCCAGCACCGCCGCCACGGTCAGCGCCAGGGCCGGCAGGTTGACGCTGGCGAGAACCGGCAGATCCAGCCTCATGCCGGCGAAGGACACCGCTTCCAGGCGGGCGAACAGCGTGTGGAGGGCGAACCACAGCGCCAGATTCAGGATCACCCCGACCACCGCCGCGGTGATCGCCGACAGGGCGGCGCCGAGCATCCGGTTGCCGCGCAGCGCCTCCACATAGGGCGCGCCGAGGAAGATCCACAGGAAGCAGGGCACGAAGGTGACCCAGGTGGTCAGCAGCCCGCCCAGCACCCCGGCCAGCAGCGGCGGCAGCGCCCCCGGATCGCGCAGCGCGCCGAGGAAGCCGACGAACTGCACCACCATGATCAGCGGCCCCGGCGTCGTCTCCGCCATGCCCAGCCCGTCGAGCATCTCGCCGGGATGGAGCCAGCCGTAGGTCTCCACCGCCTGCTGCGCCACATAGGCCAGCACGGCATAGGCGCCGCCGAAGGTCACCACCGCCATCTTGGAGAAGAAGACGGCGATGCCCGTGAACGTGTTGTCCGGCCCCAGCGTCAGCAGCAGCGCCAGCACCGGCCCCAGCCACAAGGCGAGGCAGACCGCCCCGACCCGCAGCGACCAGGCGGTTGAGGGGCGCGCGTGGTCCGGCGTCCCCTCGCCCAGCAGGCTGGTCCGGTTGGCGGACGGGTCCGGCCCGTGCGGCATAGGCCGGAAGGCGGAGACACCCAGCCGCGCCCCGGCCAGCCCGATCAGGGCGGCGGTCAGGATGATGAGGGGGAACGGGACGTTGAAGGCGAAGATCGCCAGGAAGGCCGCCGCCGACAGGGCGATCATCGCCCCGTTCTTCAGCGTGCGCCGCCCGACGCGGACCACCGCCTCCAGCACGACGGCGAGGACCGCCGCCTTCAGCCCGAAGAACAGCCCCTGCACCGCCCCGGTGTGCCCCAGCGTCGCGTAGAGCAGGCTGAGCGCCATGATGGCCAGCGCGCCGGGCAGGACGAACAGGACGCCGGCGATCAGCCCGCCCACCGTCCGGTGCATCAGCCAGCCGATGTAGACGGCCAGCTGCTGCGCCTCCGGCCCCGGCAGCAGCATGCAGTAGTTCAGGGCGTGGAGGAACCGCTCCTCCCCGATCCATTTCTTCTCGTCCACCACGATGCGGTGCATCATGGCGATCTGGCCGGCCGGACCGCCGAAGCTCAGCGCCGCGATCCGCGCCCACACCCGCGTGGCCTCGCCCAGGCTCACCCCGTGGCCGGCGGTGTCCACACCGGGTGCGTTGGCGCTGTCCGCCTGGGTCATGCGTCGTCTCCGGAGCACGCGAAGGGACGCCATTCAGACCACAAGGGACGGTCCGCCGCCAGCGCGGAGATGTGACGGAATTCTTGCGCCGGTCAGGACGGCGGCGCCGCCGGCAGCACCAGCTCCACCCGCAACCCGCCGAGCGGCGAATCGCCCAGCCGCAGGTCGCCGCCGTAGAGCCGGGCCACGTCGCGCACGACGGCGAGGCCGAGACCGCTGCCCGGCGTGCTTTCGTCCAGCCGCACGCCGGGGGCCAGCACGGCGTCCCGCCGGTCGGCGGGCAGGCCCGGCCCGTCGTCCTCCACCACCACCGCCAGCATCCCGCCCGCCTCCAGCCGCGACGCGACCTCCACCCGCGACCCCGCCCACTTCATGGCGTTGTCCAGCAGGTTGCCCAGCATCTCGTCGAGATCCTCGCGCTCCCCGGCGAAGACATGCTCGCGCGGGACGCGGACGGTGACGGTCACCCGGCCCCCGCCATGACCACCGCTCTGGAGCTTCTCCATCACCCGCGCCAGCGCCCCGGCGCTGTCGGCCACCGGTGTGGCGACGCCGGGCAGGCCGCGGGCGGCGGCGGCACGGGCGCGGGCCATGTGGTGGTCGATGTGGCGGCGCATCTCCGCCACCCGCCGGGCGATGGCCTCCCCTTCCACCTCGTTCGCCAGAACGGCGAGGTTCGTCTTCAGCGCGTGGGCGAGGTTCCCGGCCTGGAGCCGCGCCCGCACCACCACCTCCTCCGAATGGTCAAGCAGGGCGTTCAGGTCGTCGAGCAGCGGCTGCACCTCGCGCGGGGAGTCACCGCCGAAGCGCTTCCGGCGCCCGGCCCGCACCGCGGCCAGCTCGGCGCGCAGCCGCACCAGCGGGCGCAGCCCCACCGACACCTGGACCACCGCCGCACCGATCAGCGCCAGCGCCAGCGCCCCCAGCGACAGCCAGAGCACCCGGTTGAAATCCGCCACCACCGCCCGCAGCTCCGCCTCGTCCTGGGCCACCGCCATGCGCAGGGGCGCGGTCCCGTTGGGAAAGGTCACCGCGCGCTCCAGAACCTGCAATTGGCGCCCGGCGGGGCCGACGACGCTGTGGCGGTGAATGTCGCCGTCCGCGACCTCGTCCGGCGGCAGGGGCAGCGCCTCGTCCCACAGGGAGCGGGAGCGCAGGACCGGCGCGTCCCCCGGCCCGACCTGCCAGTACAACCCCGACAGCGGCCGGCGGAAGCGCGGGTCGCTGAGCGGCTGGCGCAGCACCGGCGCGCCGTCCGCCCCCATCTCGGTCAGCGCGGCGAGCTGGTCCAGATGGTTGCTCAGCTCCGCCTCGAAACGGCGGGCCACATGGTCGCGGAACAGGCCGGACAGCACCAGCCCGGCCAGCGCCAGGGCCAGCGCGATCCACACTGCCGCCCCGGCCAGCAGGCGGAAGCGCAGCGACCCGGTCAGCCGCCGCCCACCCCCGCTCACGGCGCCTCCAGCTTGTAGCCGAGCCCGCGCACGGTCTTGATCAGGTCGGCGCCCAGCTTGCGGCGCAGGCGGCCCACGAAGACCTCGATGGTGTTGGAATCGCGGTCGAAATCCTGGGCGTAGATGTGCTCGGTCAGCTCCGTGCGTGAGACGAGCTGCCCCTTGCGGTGCATCAGGTAGTCGAGCACGCGGAACTCGTGCCCGGTCAGGTCCACCGGCCGCCCGTCCAGCGTGACCCGGCCCGAGCGAGTGTCCAGCACCACCCCGCCGCAGGCGATCTCCGCCGAGGCGTGGCCCTTGGAACGGCGGATCAGCGCGCGGATGCGGGCGAGAAGCTCCTCCATGCTGAAGGGCTTCGCCAGATAGTCGTCGGCCCCGGCGTCGATGCCCTGGACCTTCTCCGTCCAGGCGCCGCGGGCGGTCAGGATGATGACCGGTGCCGTGATCCCGCCCGTGCGCCAGGAGCGCAGCACCGTCAGCCCGTCGACCCGCGGCAGGCCGAGATCGAGCACGATGGCGTCGTAAGGTTCGGTCTCGCCGAGGAACTGGCCGTCCTCCCCATCGGCGGCGCGGTCCACGGCGTAGCCCTCCCCCTCCAGCCGCTCGGCGAGCTGGCGGGCGAGCGCCGGATCATCCTCGACGACGAGCAGGCGCATGGCGCTCACCTCTTCCCATGATGGCCGCCCTCGCCTTTCCCGTTGCGCCCGCGCACCCGCAGCAGGTCGCCGGTCGCGGCGTCGTATTTCAGCTTCAGGACGCGGCCTTCGGCGGTGATGGTCTTGATCTCGTAGACGATCTGCCCGTCCTCATCCTCGAACTCGACGTCCAGGATGTCACCGGGAAAATCGGCCTGCGCGCGGGCCACGATGGCCTCCAGCGGCAGCGCCCGGCCCGAGCGGAACGCCTCCCGCGCCCGCTCGTGGTCGCGGTCGTCGTCGGCGCCCGCCGGCAGAGTGGCGCCAGGGAGGGCGGCGGTGAAGAGGATCAGGGACAGCAGGGCGGTGCGGACGGCGTTCATGGTCGGAACCGGCAGGCGGGCGGACGGGCATACGGGAAGACAATCCCAGTTAGCACATCGCTGCCTGAACGGCACCTGAATGGGCCGCTCAGGCTCCGTTCAGCGTGGGCGGCGCAGTCTCCGTGGCAACGAACCCGCCGCCCTGGAGACCACCGATGATCCGCAGGATGCTGACCCACACCGCCGCCGCGACGCTCGTCATCGTCGTGGCGGCCTTCGCCTTCCAGGCTTTCTCCAACGGGGACGGCGTCACCCGCGCCGCCTGGACGCTGGCCGCCGCCGTTGGGGGAAACGATCATGGGATCGACTGAACCCCGCCCCACGAAAACGCGCCGCACGCCGGGTCGGCTGCTGTTCCTGTTCGCCTTCCACGCCGCGCTGTCGGGCGCCTTCATCGTCGCCTACCTGACGGGGGACGAGGACACCTACGCCATGCACCAGTTCGCCGGCTACACGGCGCTGGCCGCGCTGGCGGTGCGGCTTCTGGCCGGGGTGCTGATGCCGGTGGGGCCGCTGCGCCTGCCCCGCCCCTCCCTAGCCGCGACATTGGAATGGCTTCGCCGGGTGGCTTCGGGCGACGCGCGGGCCTGGGGGCAGCGCAGCCCGCTGCTCGCCTGGATGGCGCTGGCGCTGCTGGCCGTGGTGGGCGCCGCCGCCCTCAGCGGGGCGGTCGCCGACGCCGTCGTCCCGATAGAAAAGCTGCACGAGGCGCTTGGCGAGTTTTCCCTGCCCGTCGTGCTGGCCCATGTCGCCCTGGTCGTCGCGCTGCTCGGCCTGAAGAAGGTCGCCGGCTGGCGCGCCCGCTCCAACACCCGACACGAGGTCATCGCCCCATGACGCCCCTTTCGATTCGCCTGATCCTGCCCACATTGGCCATCTTCGCCGTGGGTGGGGCCATCGCCGCCGCCCCGAACACGGCGCGCACCGCCCTCCTCGACGGCTACGCCGCCCAGGCGAAGGCGCAATCGCCCGCCTTCGCCGGCTTTTCCGCCGAGCGCGGGCGCGCGCTCTATCTTGGCCCGCACGGCGGGGGCAAGCCGGAGACCAACGCCTGCGCCGCCTGCCACACCCCCGACCCGACCGCCCAGGGCCGCCACCAGCGGACCGGGCGCGGGATCGAGCCGATGGCCGTTTCCGCCAACCCCAAGCGCTTCACCGACCCCGCGGAGGTGGAGAGGCGCTTCGACCGCGATTGCCCCAACGTCCTCGGCCGCGCCTGCACGGCACAGGAGAAGGGCGACCTCATCACCTACCTCGCCGGACAATGAGGCCGGCCAATGAGGAGTCCCGCCATGCCCCGCCGCCTCGCCGCCGCGACCGTCCTGCTTCTGCTGTCCGGCGCGCCCGCATCGGCCAACGAGTTCGAGCGAGTCCCGCCGGTGACCAACGACGCCACCCGCAAGGAATGCGGGGAATGCCATATGGCCTTCCAGCCCGGCCTGCTGCCGGCGGGAAGCTGGACCCGGATCATGGACGGGCTGGACGACCATTTCGGCGAGAAGGCCAGCCTGCCGCCCGGCCCGGCGGCGGAGATCCGCGCCTATCTGACCGGCAACGCCGCCGGGCGCGGGGACCCCGCGCTGCTGCGCATCACCGAGCAGCGCTGGTGGGTGCGCGAGCACCGCTTCCGCCCGGAGGTCTGGCTGCGCAAGGACGTGATGTCCAAGGCCAATTGCGAGGCCTGCCACCGCGACGCCGCCCGTGGTCTGTATGACGACGACTGACGTGGCGGGACAAAGCGTTGCCGCGACGGTTGTCTTCGGGAGCGATCAGAGAGGGAGGAGCATCATGGACCACGACACCTTCAACATGGGCATCCGGAAATACCTGAAGGTCGTCGGCGTCACCTCGCAGCGCGAGATCGAGCGCGCCGTGAGCGAAGCGATCGAGGCCGGAAAGCTGAAGGGCAACGAAACGCTCCAGGCCCGCGTCGTGCTGACCATTGAGGGCATCGGGCTGGAGCATGAGATCAAGGGGGAGATCGCGTTGGAGTAGGGGGGCGCTAGCGACGGGCCCCCACCCAACCCTCCCCCGCTTTCGCAGGGGAGGGCTAAACTCCTCCCCCTGCGCAGCGGGGGGAGGTCGGGAGGGGGGCAACGGCGCCCGCACCTCACCCCATCACCAACCCCCCGTCCACATACAGCACCTGCCCCGTCATGAAGCGGCTCCAGCCTGACGCCAGGAACAGCACCGGGCCGGTCACGTCCTCCGGCGTGGCGATGCGGCGCAGCGGGGTCTGGGCGATGATGGCGTCCTTCACGTCCTCCTTCGTCGCCCGACTGGCGTCGGTGGGGTAGACCAGCCCCGGCGCCACGCAGTTGACGCGGATGCCCAGCGGCCCCAGCTCCGCCGCCAGATTGCGGCTGAAGCCGACCAGCGCCGCCTTGGCCGTCGTGTAGTCGTGATAGGGCACGGTGGGCCGGGCGACGAGATCGGTCGCCATGTTCACGATGCTGCCGCCGGGCCGCCGCCGCATCACCGGCAACACCGCCCGGCAGACGTTGTAGGTGCCGAGCAGCGCACCGTCCACCTGCCCCCGGTAGTCCGCCCACTCGGTGTCCCAGAACAGCTTGCGCTTCTCCGGGTCGAAGGCGTAGGGGCGGAAGGCGTTGTTCACCACCACGTCGATCTTGCCGAACTCCTCCGCCGTGCGCTCCACCATGCGGTTCACCGCGTCAGCGTCGGTCACGTCGGCCTGCACCGCCCAGGCGTCGCCGCCGGCTTCCCGGCAGGCCGCCGCCACCGCCTCGGCAGCGTCCGCGTTGCTCAGGTAGTTGACGGCGACCGCCGCCCCCTCCGCCGCGAAGGCCTTGGCGATGGCGGCGCCGATGCCGCGGCTGGCGCCGGTGACGAGGACGGTCTTGTCGCGGAAATCCATGGCCCGGCGCGCCTTCCTTACTCGGGGATCAGGTCGGACCGGACCAGCTTGGACATGTCGAGGTCGGTCCCGATCAGGCCGAGCTGCTTGAAGGTGTCCGCACCCTTCTGCATCAGTTCCGGATCGAAATGGCCGAGGCCCTTCGCCCTGGTCGTCTCCGACACGCTGGAAGCGTTGCGCAGCTTGATGATGGCGAGGTTGGTGGCCTCGTCGCGGCCGTTGATGGCGCGGGTCACGGCGAGGCGGGCGGCCTCCTCCGGCTCGGCGATCATCCAGGCGGCGCTGTCACGGTAGGCGGCGAGGAAGCGCTTCAGAACGTCCTTCTTCGTGCGGTAGGTCTCCTCCGTCACCACGAAGATGTCGCTGGGCAGGTTCAGCGTGTCCTTGACCTCGATGACGTTGACGTCCTTCAGCCCCTTCTGCATGCCGACATGCAGGCCGGTGTCGGTCGCCGCGGTGGCGTCCACCTGCCCCTGGATCACGGGGGCGAAGTTCAGCAGGCCGGTCACCTCGATGGTCACGTCCTTCTCGCTCAGCCCCACCTGATGCAGCAGCACCTGGAGGTTCTGGCGGGTGCCGCTGGACAGGCTGTAGACGCCGATGCGCTTGCCCTTGAGGTCTTCCGGCTTGGTGATGTTGCGCTCCTTCGGCGACACCACGTTGAAGACGTTCTGCGGGTAGATGTTGTAGATGGCGATCAGCTTCTCGCCCTTGTCGAGCGCGAGGTAGAAGGAGGCCGGGTCGGTGAAGGCCACGTCGGCCTGCCCGGTCAGCATGTTCTGGATGGCCGAGCCGCCGCCGGTCCCCGGCACATAGCCGAGATCGATGCCCTTGGCCTTGAAGAAGCCCTTGTCCGGCTCGGCCAGCAGGTTGGTGATCTCGCTGATCGGCTGGCTCCAGCCCGCCACGGTCACCTTGTCGAGCGCCAGCGCGGGAGAAGACAGAAGCAGGGCGGAAACGGCGACGGCACCCAGGGTGCGCAGGAACCCGAACATCGTGTGATTATCCTTTCCACGGACGGCGCAGCAGCCACCGCTCAAGCCCGGCGGCGGCCTGATAAACGATCATGCCCAGCACCGTGATGACGATGAACAGGGCGAACATCATGGTCGAATCCATCATCCCCTGCGCCGCGATGATCGAGGCGCCCAGCCCCTGCCGGCCTCCGATGAACTCGCCGACGACGGCGCCGACCAGCGCCAGCACGACGGCGACGCGCAGCCCCGCCAGGATCACCGGCAGGCCGGAGGGGATCTTCAGGCGCAAGAGGGTTTGCAGGCGGGTCGCCCGCAGCATCCGGAACAGCTCCCGCTTGTTGGGATCGACCTGCTGAAGGCCGGTCATGGTGTTTTCCAGCAGCGGGAAGAAGCAGATCAGCGCCGTGATGACGACGGTGGAGGTCATGCCGAAGCCGAACCAGACGATGAACAGCGGCCCCAGCGCCAGCTTCGGCACCACTTGGCTGGCGAGGATGTAGGGGTAGAACAGGCGGCGCAGCACCGGCACCTCGGCCAGCAGCACCCCGGCGAGGAAGCCGATGGTGCAGCCGGCGGCGAGGCCCATCGCCATCTCCGCCGTGGTGACCCAGAGATGCGGCAGCAGGTATCCCCCCGCCAGCCCGTCCCACAGCGTGCGCAGCACCGCCGAGGGCAGCGGCACGACCAGCGCGGACACCCCCGCCACCCGGCAATAGACCTCCCACCCCGCCAGCAGCAGGACGAGCAGCAGGGCCGAGGCGAGGCGGACCATCACGACGCGCGCTCCAGCGCCACGCCGGGTTCCGCGCCGTCCATGGCGCGGCGAAGCTCAAGGCACAGGGCGTTGAAGCGCGGGCTGTAGCGGACGTCGCGCCCGCGCGGGCGGGCCAGCGGCACCGGCAGGGCGTGGCGCAGGTGCCCGCCCTCCATCACCGCCACCCGGTCGGCCAGATAGACCGCCTCCGCGATGTCGTGGGTGACGAACAGCACGGTGGTGCGGTGCCGGGCGCAGAGCTTCAGCAGGTCGTCCTGCAACTCCTCCCGCGTGATGGCGTCGAGCGCGGCGAAGGGCTCGTCAAGCAGGAGCAGCGGCGGCTCGGTGACCAGCGCGCGGGCCAGCGCGACGCGGCTCTGCTGCCCGCCCGACAATTGGCTGGGGAAGCGCCCTTCGAGTCCGGTCAGGCCGACGAGGTCCAGCAGCTCCTCCGCCTTGCGGCGGTCCGCCGGCTGCGGACGGCGCGTCAGCGACACCGGAAGCAGCAGGTTGTCGAGCACCGTCCGCCAGTCCAGCAGCGTCGGCGCCTGGAAGACGAAGCCGACCTGGGCGCCCGGCCCCCGCACCGGCTCCCCCTGGATGCGGACGGTTCCGGTCGAGGGGGCGAGCAGCCCGGCGACCAGCTTCAGCAGGGTCGTCTTGCCGCAACCGCTGCGCCCGACCAGCGCGTGGAACTCGCCCTCCCCGATGGTCCAGTCGATGCGGTCCAGGATGGTGCCGCCGCTCGGGACGCCGTAGCCGGCCTGTTCGATGCTGACGAAGCTCATGGCCGGGCGCCTCAATCCGTGTAGGGGGCGAAGGTGTCCGCCGCCCGTTCCGCCGAGCCTTCGATCTCGGTCATGGTCACGAGGTCCAGCAGGTTGAACCGCCCGTCATGGTGCCAGCCCGCCTCTGGCGCGGTCATCCGCCCCAGCGCGCAGAGGCGCGTCACCCCGACCGCCCCCAGCGCCCCGGCCAACGCGAACAGCTCCTCCGGTGCGGCGGCGATGCCCACGGTCTGGAGGAAGGCGCGGTGGGGCGCCAGCCCCGGCACCGCCTCGGCCAGCCGGTCCACCGCCACCACCGTCACCGTGCGGTTCAGCCCGCAAGGGCTCAGGCCGTCCGCCGCGTCGGTGTAGGCGACCGCCCAGCTTCCCGCCGGATCGCCCAGCAGGGCGCGGCTGGGGTCGGCAAAGCCCTTCGTCTCCTCCGCGTTGCGCCAGGACGCGACGCTGCCCGCCTCGCCCATCGACAGGGGGCGGCGCGGGAACTTGCTGCCGAGGGCGTCCAGTTCGTGCGCCAGATAGCCGGCGAACTCGCGCGGCGACACCCGCCCGCCGCGCTCCACGAACACGGTCTGCGGCGAGTAGCAGCCCTGCTGGTCGTAGCGCGCCACGTCGTAGGCCGCCTGCCGCGCCACCGCCCCCGCCTTCCCGGCGTCGAGCGCGGAGCGGGCGACCATGCCGAAACTGATCTTGTGCCCGTAGGGCAGGAAGCGCGTGGTGATCGGCACCCGCGCCCGGATGGCCTCCAGCGCGTCGTTTCCGCCATAGGCGACCACCGTGTCGGCGCGGGTCAGCCACGCCCGTTCCGCCGCCGCGTCGCCACCCTTCCACCAGACGATGGCGATGCAGTCGGCCAGTTCCGGGTCGATCTCCGCCAGGATCTGGGCGAACCATCCGGCGAACAGCGGCTCGGCGCTCGGCAGCTTGCCGACCGTGCCGGCCTTCACCAGCAGGCCAGAGATCAGGCTCCACAACGGCAGGCCCGGCACGTTGCCCGCCCAGACATGCAGCAGAAGCTCCGGCCCGAAGGCGCGGGCGAAGCCGCCCTTGGGCATCGGCTGGAAATCGTCGAGCACCGCCGGGTTGGCGAAATCCTCCGCGACGAATTTCCGCAGCTCCGGCCCGCGGAAGGTCTTCAGATAGCCGGTCAGCCCCAACCGGACCATCTCGGCGTCGTAGCCGGTGACCAGCGGCAGCAGCCGTTCCGCCTTCCGCCGCCACGGGTCGTCGCGGTCGAGCAGCCGGGCGACGGCGCGGTCGATGGTGGCGGCGATCTCCGCGACGGTGCGGCTTCTCAAGTAAGTCCGCGCGTTGGTCCGCACCCGCGTTGCCAATTCAGCGATCTGCGCCTCGCTCAGCACCGGCACCGCCACGTCGAGCGTCTCGGCGCCGCGCCGGAAGGTCAGCGTCCGCCAGTCCACCGCGTCGGCGGACAGCCCCGGCAGATGCCCGGCCCGCTCCATCAAGTCGCCCGCGCCGCTTTGAGGAAGTCCTCGACCGCCATGGAGCAGCCCTTGGCATCCGCCCCGTCGGCCCGGCCGAGAAGCTGGAAGCCGCCGTCCACCTCAACCCCGGCGTCCTCGGTCAGGATGGCCGACGCGCAGTTGAAATGGGCCAGATCGTGATGGACCAGCACGCCGACGCTGCCGCGCGGCACCTCCTGCCCGGTCAGCGGGTTGATGACCCGGCTGCGTATCCAGTGCGGTCCGGACTTCACCGACGGGCACACCTCGTTGCCGTCGTCGTAGAACTGGGTGCTCAGCTCCGTCATGCCGTACATGTTGATGCACAGGCGGCGCGGCACGCCGAAGGTCGCGGACAGGCGGCCGTAGAACTCCTCCGCCGCCATCTCCCGCGACTGGCCCTTGAAGCCGCCGGTGTCGAGGATGCGGCTGCCCGCCGGCAGGGCGAAGCTCCGCCCCTGCTCGGCCAGCGCGTCCATCAGATGCACGACGCTGAAGCTCGCCCCCAGCAGGGCATAGGGTTCGCCGGTCGCCTCCGCCCGCGACAGCGCCTCGATGGCCCCGTCCACGTCCAGCCCGGCGTCGGACACGAAGTAGCGGCTCTCCGCCATCCCGAATTCGCTCTTGGCCAGCGCCAGATAATGGGCGAGCGAGGAGTTGGGCATTGCCTGCTCGGTCGGGAACAGGATGCCCATGCGCAGCCGGTCATAGCCCGCCATGAAACGGCGGCGGAAATTGACGGTCATGGAGCGGTCGTAGACCGCCAGCGTCGGATGGTGGCTCTTGCCCCGCACGCCCTTGGTCGTGCCGCTGGTCATGAAGACGTGCGGGCATTCCTCCGGCGGCCGTCCACTCAGCGTCAGGTCCTTGAAGGCGCTGATCGGCACGGCGGGCACGTCGCGCCAGCTCTTCACCGTGCGCAGGGTGCGCGCCCGCTGGGTGGCGAAGCGGCGGTAGGGGGCGTTGGTCTCGAACTGGTGGGCGAAGACGGCCAGCGCCATGCGGTTGAACGCCTCCTCGTCCGCCTCTCCGGCGGCGATGAAGGCCAGCAGCTCTTCGACAAGTCGGGCTTCGGTCACGTCCGCACACCTTTTGCAACGCCAACAAACTGTTGCCGGAGCAAGCGGTGTCTGGATGGAATGGGGGTACGCCGTGCCGCCCTTCAGTCCCGTCCCTACGCCGGTATGACCCGGATCAGGTTCGATGGGTCACCGCGTTGTCCGGATGAAAGCGCCGGACCGGCGGAGTCTCAGCCTCCTAGCGAGGCCCCCCAGGGAACATTCGCAAGCTAAGGGACCGGCCCCCGCCCGTCAAGGATGACCGGCGCTCCGCCCGTGGCAGCCCCACAACCGCCGTGATACGATCCGCGCCCGCGGGCGGCTGACGCCGGCGGCAGAATGGGGAACGGCATGGTGAGGATCGAGGACTGCACGCTGGTGTTCGCCGACACGGCGAACCACGCCCTGGTCGAGATGGCTATCCGGGACAGCATCGCCGCCTGCCGCTTCTCCAGGGTGCTGCTGCTCTCCGACCGCGATCCGAAGATCCCCGGCGTCGATTTCCACCGCATCGCCCCGATCCACGACATCGACGACTATTCGGACACGATCAACGTCCGCCTGCGCCGGCTCGTGACGACGGGCCATGTCCTGATCGCCCAGTGGGACGGCTTCGTCGCCGATCCGCAGGCCTGGACGGAGGAGTTCCGCGCCTTCGACTACATCGGCGCCCGCTGGGGCTGGTACGAGGACGGCATGACGGTGGGGAACGGTGGCTTCTCCCTGCGCTCCGCCGCCCTGCTCGACCGGCTGCGCGACCTGCCCTTCGAAGCCGGCATCCCCGAGGACCACGTGATTTGCCGGACCGAGCGCCCGGCGCTGGAAAAGGCCGGCATCCGCTTCGCCCCGGAGGCCATGGCCGACCGCTTCGCCTTCGAACGGACACCGGTGCCGAGACCGGCCTTCGGCTTCCACGGCCTGTTCAACTTCGGCAAAGTGCTGGGGGACCGCGCGCTGGAGGAACGGATCGAGGTCATGGACGGCCCGCTTCTGGACCGGCGGGAATACACAGACCTGATGACCAGCCTCGCGCTGTCCGGACGCAAGGCTCCCTTCGCCTCCATGGTCCGCAAGCTGGTGGCACGGCGGGACGAGACATTCCTGCGGTCCCAGATCACCGAATGGACGACCGGCGTGCAGCGGGACTATGTGCTGGCCCTGGCCGATGCCGTGCAGACGACGGCGGGGCCGGGGTCGCGCTGGCCGGCGGTGGCGTCACCGCAGCGCCGCCAGCCGAAGATCTACGACTGCTTCACCTTCCACAACGAGCTCGACCTTCTGGAGCTGCGCTTCCGCGAGCTGTACGACACGGTCGACCAGTTCGTGATCGTCGAGGCCAAGCAGACGTTCACCGGCGCGCCGAAGCCGCTGCACTTCATGGAGGAGCGCGACCGCTTCCTGCCTTTCCTGGACAAGGTGAAGCTGATCGTCGCCCCGGATTTCCCGGAGACCGACAATCCCTGGGTGCGCGAGCGGGCGCAGCGCAACGCCATCGCGCTCGGGCTGGACAAGGTGGAGTCGGACGACCTCGTCGTCGTCTCCGACGTGGACGAGATCTTGCGCGCCCGCTCGGTCGCGTCGCTGCGCGACAGCCCGGCGATGATCGCGGGGTTCCGCGTGCCGCTGTTCTACTTCAAGGTCAATTTCATGAACGTGGAGGGCGAGAACTTCTCGGTCTTCCCCGTCGCCGTCCGCGGGCTGATGGCCCGGATGACCACGCCGCAACAGATCCGCGAAAGCCGCGGCACGCTGGACCGCTACACCCCCGAGACCCGGCCCGCCTACGTGGACATCCTGCCCCACGCGGGCTGGCATTTTTCCTACATCGGCGACGACGCCGCCATCCGGCACAAGATCCGGAGCTTCTCGCACCAGGAGCTGAACCGCGAGGACATCCTCGACGGCATCGACGTGCCCCGCTTCCTGGCGGAAGGCAGCGACCTCTTCAACCGCCCCGGTTACCGTTGGCATTCCGTGGAGCTGAACGACTATTTCCCGGCGAACCTCCTGGGCGAACGCGAACGCTGGGCGGACTTCATCGCCGAGGAGGTCGGCGGCCGGGTCACCTGGAAGTAAGAGTCCCCTACAAGACGGCCCCTACACCTCCCGCCGCAGCAGCGACAGGGCGGCCATCGCCATGACCTGTGCGGCATGGACCATGTCGTCGATGTCCACATACTCGTCCGGCTGGTGGGCGAGATCGAGGATGCCGGGGCCGTAGGCGATGCAGTCCTTCAGATGCCCGACCCGCGCGATGTGCTTCTGGTCGTAGGTGCCGGGGGACACCACCTGCGCCGCCGGGCGGCCCAGCACCGTCTCGATGGCCGCCCCCACCGCCCGCACCACCGGCGCGTCGGCGTCGGTCAGGGTGGGCAGAAAGGCCAGAACCTCGCGCAGCTCGTAATCGAAGCCGGGGCGCTCGCGGCGCAGATCCTCCAGGATGCCGACGATCTCCGCCCGCACCTCCTCCGGGTCCTCCTCGATCAGATACCGGCGGTCGATGACCATGCGGCAGCGGTCGGGCACCATCGGGCTCGGCAGTCCGCCATGGTCCTCCGGCTGGCCGCCATGGATGGCGTTGATGTTCAGGGTGGACTGCCGCGCGCCTTCCGGGACCACCGGCATGGCGGTGCGCTTGGCGGCCAGCCGGGGGATCAGCTCCGTCTCGATCCGGTGCAGCACGGCCCCCATGTGGCGCACCGCGCAGTTGCCGAGGAAGGGCATGGACCCGTGGGCGACGCGGCCCTTCGTCTCGATCTCCGCCCACCAGACGCCGCGGTGGCCGATGCACACCCGGTCAACGTTCAGCGGTTCCGGGATGATGACGTGGTCGACCCGAGGGCGGGAGAAGTAGCCGAGCTTGGCGAGATGCCCGACCCCGCCGTAGCCGCCGGACTCCTCGTCCACCGTGCCGGAGATTTCCAGCGCGCCGGGGAAGGGAATGCCCTCCTCCAGGATCGCCTCCACGGCGATGATCGACGCGGCGATCCCGCCCTTCATGTCGCAGGCGCCGCGGCCGTAGACGCGCCCTTCCTTCACCACCCCTTCGAAGGGATCGACCGTCCAGCCCTGGCCGGCGGGCACCACGTCGATGTGGCCGTTGAAATGCACGCAGGGACCGGGCTCGCGCCCCTCGATCCGGGCGATGACGTTGGTGCGCGGGTAGCGGTCGCTGTCGCCGGGCGCCCCCTCCGCCCGCACATACTCCACGGCGAAGCCGCGCCCGGCCAGCCGCCGCCCGAGGAATTCCGCGCAGTCGGTGTAGACGTCGCCGGGCGGGTTCACGGTGGGAATGCGGATCAGGTCGCGGGTCAGCGCGACGAGGTCGTCGCGCCGTTCCGCGATCCGGCGGAACAGCGACTCCCGGTGGTCGAGCGGCATGCTTCCCCCCTACGCACAATTCGTTGCGCGGAAGGATCGGTCATGCCGGCCCGCCTGTCGAGAGGTGTTCCGCGCCTCACTCCGCCGCGCGATGCCGCAGCCGTTCGTCCTCGTTGGCCCGGCCGTTGCGGAGCTGCTCCTCGTACCAGCGGCGGTGATGGTCCTTGGCCCAATTCTCGTCCACCACGCCGCTGCCCATGGCGTCGAAGGCGCCCTCCATGCCGATGGTGCCGATGTAGATGTGCCCGATGATCAGCGCGATCATCAGCGCGGCCACCACCCCGTGCGCCACATGCAGGATCTGCATGCCGCCGATCCCGGTGACGGCGAAGGGCATCATCAGCAGGAAGCCGGTGAGCGACAGCGCGAAACCGCCGAACACCACCGCCCAGAAGACGCCCTTCTGGCCGGCGTTGAAGCGCCCGGCCTCCGGATGCTCGCCGGACTTGCTCAGCACGCCGCCGAGTGTCTTCAGCCAGACGAGATCGGCCTTCTCCGGGATGTTGTCGCGCACCCACAGCACGAAGATCAGCACCAGCCCGAGGACGAACGGCACGCTGAAGAAATTGTGCATGTACTTGCTGGCCTCGGCCAGCATCGTGAAGTTCGGGTGGCCGATCAGCGGAATCAGCAGCATGCGCCCGAAGGTCAGGATCAGCCCGGTCAGCGCCATCAGCAGGAAGCTGACCGCCGTCGTCCAGTGGGCGAAGCGGTCCATGCCGCTGAAGCGCGGCACCGGACGCCCCGACCGGCCGCCCTGGATGCGGATGGTGCCGCGGATCAGGTAGAAGATCGCCAAAACCGCGATCGGCCCCAGGATCAGCGCCCCCGCGATGATCTTCAGCCAGACCATGCGGAACTCGCGCCACTCCCGCCCCTCCGGCTGGACCAGGACGCCCAGCTTTGCGTCGGGGATGCTGACCCGCCCGGAGAGCTTGCCGTCCGGTGTCTGGTAGAGCTGCACCTCGTCCTTCGAGGTCGGCGAGTTCGGCCCCGGCGTCTGGTAAAATTGCGCCTGCACCGCCGGGGCGGCGAGCAGCAGAACGAACAGGACCAGCAGGGGGCGCAGGAGCTTCGTCATGTCGCGTCCTTCCCTAGAGAGTGTGCGCTTTGCGGGGTGCTGCCTCGGGACACCCTTGCCCCCACCCCGGCCCTCCCCCGCTTCGCAAGGGAGAGAGAATTGTCCCCTCCCCTGCGGCAGCGGGGGAGGGTTAGGGTGGGGGTCATCACTCCCCCACCCACTCAGCTCCCGCCGGTGCCCTCGCGGCCCGGCCCGAAGGCGTCGCCGCGGTCGTTCTGGCCATAGGCGGTGGACCAGCCCCAGGCGCCGGAACCGTAGCCGCGGCGCACCGTCCGCTCCTTGTAGATGTCGGCCAGAACGTCGCCGTCACCGGCCATCAGCGCGCGGGTGGAGCACATCTCCGCGCAGAGCGGCAGCTTGCCCTCGGCCAGCCGGTTGGTGCCGTATTTCTGGTACTCCTCCATCGTGTTGTCCGCTTCCGGACCGCCGGTGCAGAAGGTGCATTTGTCCATCTTGCCGCGCCCGCCGAAGTTGGTCGCCTGGGGGTACTGCGGCGCGCCGAAGGGGCAGGCGTAGAAGCAGTAGCCGCAGCCGATGCACAGGTCCTTGGAATGCAGCACCACCCCGTCCGCCGTCTGGTAGAAGCAGTCCACCGGGCAGACCGCGGCGCAGGGCGGGTCGTTGCAATGCATGCAGGCCATGGAGATGGAGCGCTCGCCCGGCACGCCGTCCTTCAGCGTGATGACCCGGCGGCGGTTGATGCCCCAGGGGATGTCGTGCTCGTTCTTGCAGGCGGTGACGCAGGCGTTGCATTCGATGCAGCGTTCCGCGTCGCACAGGAATTTCATGCGGGCCATGAATGTCTATCCTCCCTGGGGCGCGTCAGGCCGGTTCGACGCGGCACAGCGTCACCTTGGTTTCCTGCATGAAGGTCATGGGGTCGTAGCCGTAGGTCGTCACCCCGTTGGCCGGCTCGCCCAGGACGATGGGGTCGGTGCCCGGCGGGTAGTTCTCCCGCAGGCTGTTGCCCTGCCAGTAGCCGGAAAAGTGGAAGGGCATGAAGACGGTGCCGGCGCCGATGCGTTCGGTCACCAGCGCGCGCATCCGCGCCTTCGCGCTGTCCTCCGGCCCGTAGACCCAGACCATGCCGCCGTCGCGGATGCCCAGCCGCTCGGCGTCCTTGGGGTTGATCTCCACGAACATCGACTGCTGCAGCTCGGCCAGCCAGGGGTTGGAGCGGGTCTCCTCGCCGCCGCCCTCATACTCGACCAGCCGTCCGGAGGTGAGGATGAAGGGGAAGCGCTGGCGGATGTCGCTGTCCGCGATCTTGAACTGGAGCGAGCGGGCCAACTGCGGCAGGCGGAAGTCGCGCCGGTCCTCGATTGCCGGATACTCCTTCACCAGTTCCGGCCGCGGGGAGTAGATCGGCTCGCGGTGGAGCGGCACCGGGTCGGGCAGGTTCCAGGCGACGGCGCGGGCCTTGGCGTTGCCGTGCGGTGAGCATCCATGCTTCAGCGCGACGCGGATGATGCCCATCGACAGGTCGGTCTGCCAGCTCACCTCGTCGGTCTTGTCGCCGCCGATGGCCTGGATGACCCGCATCTCCTCCGCCGTCAGGTCCTTGTCCCAACCCAGCTTCCTCAGCATCGCCATGGTGAATTCGGGATAGCCGTCCTCGATCTCCGACCCCTTGGAATAGGAGCCGTCGGCGAGCAGGCTGACGCCGTTGCGCTCCACCCCGAAGCGGGCGCGGAAGACGCCGCCGCCCTCCATCACATGCTTGGAAGTGTCGTAGAGAACGGCGCAGCCGGGGTGGCGAAGCTCCGGATGGCCCCAGCAGGGCCAGGGCAGGCCGTAATACTCGCCCTTCAGCGGGCCGCTGGTCGCCTGCATGGTGATCTTGTCGAAGTCTGCCTGATGCTTCATGTGCATCTTCAGCCGTTCCGGCGACTGGCCGGTGTAGCCGGTGGACAGGCAGCCGCGGTTGATCTCGCGCAGGATGTCCTCGGGCACCGGGCGGGTCTCCTCCACCGTGATGTGCTTGAACATCTCGTCGGCGAAGCCGAACTTGCGGGCCAGCAGATAGATGATCGTGTAGTCGTCCTTGGACTCGAAGATCGGCTCCACGACCTTCTCGCCCCACTGCATCGACCGGTTGGAGCAGGTGCGCGAGCCGTCCGTCTCGAACTGGGTGCAGGCGGGCAGGATGTAGGTGCCGTTCCGGCGCTCCTTGAAGGCGGCGAAGGTGGTCGGGTGCGGGTCGGCGATGACCAGCAGGGACAGCTGCTCCAGCCCCTTCAGCATCTCCGGCATGCGGGTGACGGTGTTGCCGCCATGGCCGAAGACGACCATCGCCTTCAGCGGCGACGGCTGCTGGATCTCCTCCGGCTTGTAGGTGACGCCGTCGAACCAGCGGGTGGTCGGGATGCCCTTGGCCTCCATCAGCTCCTTGGAACCGAATCTGGCCTTCATCCAGTCGTAATCGACGTCCCAGACGCGGCAGAAATGCTTCCACGCCCCCTCGGCCAGCCCGTAGTAGGAGGGCAAGGTGGAGACGTCGAGCCCGAAGTCGGTGGCGCCCTGCACGTTGCAGTGGCCGCGGTAGATGTTGGCCCCGCCGCCGGCCACCCCGATGTTGCCGAGCGCCAGTTGCAGGATCGACAGGGCGCGGACGTTGGCGGTTCCGGTGGTCTTCTGGGTGATGCCCATGCACCAGATGACGGTGGACGGCCGGTTCTTCGCCAGCGCCTCCGCCACGCGGTGGAGCTGCTCGCCCGGCACGCCGCTGACCCGCTCCACCGTGGCGGGGTCCCACTTCTTCACCTCGGCGCGGATCTCGTCCATGCCGTAGACGCGCTGGCGGATGTACTCCTTGTCCTCCCAGCCGTTCTCGAAGATGTGCCAGAGGATGCCCCAGGTGACCGGGATGTCGGTGCCGGGACGGATGCGCACATAGTCGGTGGCGTGGGCGGCGGTGCGGGTGAAGCGCGGGTCGATGACGATGAAGGGGGCGCGGTTGTGCTCCTTGCCGCGCAGCATGTGCGGCAGCGAGACGGGGTGGGCCTCCGCCGGGTTGCCGCCGATGATCAGCAGCGCCTTGGAATTTTGGATGTCGTTGTAGCTGTTGGTCATCGCGCCATAGCCCCAGGTGTTCGCCACCCCGGCGACCGTGGTGCTGTGGCAGATGCGCGCCTGATGATCGACGTTGTTGGTTCCCCAGAAGGCCGCCAGCTTGCGGAAGAGATAGGCGCCCTCGTTGGAGAATTTGGCCGAGCCCAGCCAGAAGGTGGCGTCCGGCCCGGACTGCTGGCGGATCTCCAGCAGCTTGTTGCCGATCTCCTCGATGGCCTGGTCCCAGGAGATGCGCTGCCACTGGCCGTCGACCAGCTTCATCGGGTATTTCACCCGCCGTTCACCCTTGGTCAGTTCGCGGACCGAGGCACCCTTCGCACAATGCGCGCCCTGGCTGATCGGGCTTTCCCAGCCCGGCTCCTGCCCGGTCCAGACGCCGTTCTGCACCTCCGCGATCACGGTGCAGCCGACGGAGCAGTGGGTGCAGACGTTCTTGCGGGTGACGATCTCGACGTTGGGCAGGGTCGGCCCGGCCTCGGCCTTTTGGATCATCGCGGCGGGCAGCGCGCCCAGCGCCGCCATGCCCCCGGCGGCGAGGCCGGAGGTCTTCAGGAAGCCGCGGCGGTCGACGGTTTCTCCCAGCCCGGCGGTGCCCGCCGACAATCCGTTCAGGCGGCGGGCGAGGGAGGCGCGGGTGGCGGCGGTTCCGGCGTTGCGCTTGACGAGCATGGGGCGGCCCTCTGGATCAAAGTCGCGGTCAGAGTCGGTTCAGCGCGTAGAAACGCTTCACATGGTCGGTTTCGCGGTAGCGGGACTTGACCTGCTCCTGCCGCGATTCCATCGCCTCCGCCGGGGCGGCGCGCAGGGTGGCGGCCGCCGCGGCGGCTCCCGCCGCACCCAGCCCGAGGCCCTTCAGGAGACTGCGGCGTTCCAGTCCGGTCTTGCCGGCTTTCGGGGTGTCGTCACGGTGCATGGATCGTGCCCTCCCGCTGGTCGGCCCCGCGAGCCGCACCCGGAGGGGCGGGCGCGATCATCGCGAAGGCGTTGGTCTCGATGTCCAGGAACAGCCGCCCGAAGGTCCCCAGGGGCCGGTAGAGATGCGCCGCCGACGCCTCCTCCAGATCCTGGAAGAAGCGGCCCGCCCAGGGGACGAGGTGGCGCTCGAAGAAGCGCTTCTGGAACGGCAGGTCCGGCTCGCCGTCCGCCGTGCCGACGGTTCCGGCGGCCAGCGCGCCCATGATCTCGGCGATGGCGGCGATGTGGTCCTCCGGCTCGCTGACGCCGGGGGTGCGCTCGATGCCCAGCGCCTGCATGTCTTCGCGCAAGCGGGCCAGCGGCCGGTCGATCAGGAAGCCGGTGCGGTAGTAGGAGGCGAAGGGAACCAGTTCGCCCCGCGTCACCCCGAGGAACAGCTCATGATACTCGCGCTCGGCGCGGTGTTCGCCGTCCGGGTCGTCGGCGAGCGTACGGGCGCGTACGGCCAGATCGCTGATGGCCCGGCCCAGTGGTGAACCGTCCCCGGCCATCGCGCCGATCGTGGCCAGCAAGTCGCGCGACGGCGGGCGCGCCAACAGGTGGGCCAGCAGGCCGTACGCCTGCGCCCGCAGCCGATCCGCGTCGTCGATGATGGCCGTTTCCGCCATGCCCTTGCCCCGCTTCGCCTTTTCCCTGGCCGGTTAAGGTCCGGCTCATCAGCGACAACAGCGGGATTGCCCAAAGGTTGCGCAGTCCAGGACAGGCGATGATCTTGCCTCCCTGCCTCCGTGCTGCCCCCACCCTAGCCCTCCCCCGCTTTCGCAGGGGAGGGAACTGCCGCCGCATCGCGATCATCTCCCTCCCCCGCCCAGCGGGGGAGGGTTGGGGTGGGGGCAAGACTGTCGGTGGGGGCAAGACTGTCGGTGGGGGCAAGACTGTCGGTGGGGGCAAGACTGTCGGTGGGGGCAAGACCCTCACTTTCCTCAGACTTAGTCGTGTCAGCGACCACAACCTCCTCCGGCGGTTTCTCGTCGGTGGCGATGCGGTCCAGCAGGTCGGCGATGCGGTCGGTGGCGAGCAGCTTGCCGTAACCGGGGGCATTGCAGTCCCAGTCATACTCGGCGAAGCCGCGGAAGCCCGCGATCACCGGGTCGCTGGTCCAGGCCTTGCGCAGGGCCAGCCGTTTCAGTTCCTGCGGGACGTTGCTGGCGAGGAAGCCGGTGTAGTCGCTGTCCGCGCCCAGGCTCTCCACCGGCGGCAGGCTCTCCGGGTCGAAGGGTTCCGGCGGCGGAGCGGCGATGGCCTGCGGCTCCTCCGCCGTATCCCGCTCCTCCTGCGGTTCGGGGGTCTCGACGGGCGTCGTGCGCGCCTCCTGCTTGCGCCGCGACCAGCGGGACAGGAAACCTTCGGACCCGTCATCCATGGCTCTGATCCTTTCCAGGATGAGCAACCGGGGCGCGGCGGGCCAACGCCTCAGGGTCGGCGCGGTCGCGCTGGCGCTTGTAGAAGGGGCGTTCGGTGTGGTGGCGGGCCACGAAATCACTCATCCACGCCGCGAGATCGGGCGGCAGGGGGATCGCTTCGATCAGGTCGTCGCCGGCGTCGGAATGGGCGTCGACCTCGCCGGGATCGACGGTGACGGCGAGCAGCCGCAGCCCCGGCTCCTCCGCACAGCGGCGCAGGATGACGTAGAGCATCGGGTGGCCGCCCTTCAGATTCTCGACATAATTCTCCGTCTCGCCGGGATGGAGCACGATCTTCGTGGCGCCCGCGTAATAGCCGGTGCGCTCGCCATCCTGAGCCAGCACGGTCCAGGGCGCACGGTCGGGCAGCTCCGGCAGGGCGCCGGTCACCCGCCAGCGCGCGTCCACCCACGGGTTGTCGATCCGCTGGCGCTCCACCGTGATGCCGACGCCGCGCCGTTCGGCCTGTCCGGTCATGACCGCGTCTCCTCTGCCGTGGGGATCAGCCGCTGTTCCCAGACCCGCCGCACCGGCTCGAAGCCCGCGTCCATCCACCGGTCGATCCAGGTCAGGAAATGCCGGGTGAAGCTCTCCAGCACCGCCACAGCGTCGGTGTCGCCGAAGCCCTCCTCGCGCAGCGCCGTGCGGTCGGGGCGGCGTCCGGGGTCGGGGTCGTTGGGATCGCCCAGGACCTCCAGCTCCGCGCCGACCACGGCCCAGGCGGGAAGCCCGTCCTCGGCACCGGGGCCAAGGGCGACGGTCACCCCGCCGGCCACCGCACCGTTCAGCAGCAGGCGGCCCGCGCCGTCGAAGCGGATGCTCAGGTTGGGCGGCCCCAGCGCCTCCAGCGCGTCGGCCAACGCGACCAGCGTCACGGCGGCGAGGCCATCCCCCGCATCCGGACGGTCGGGGACCAGCACCACCGCCACGTCCAGCCGGTCGCGCCGGCCGCTGTGGACGAGCGTGCCGGGCGCCGCCCCTTCCGCGGCGAAGCGGCAGGCGGTTGCGAAGGGGCCGCCCGCCTCGGTGGGCCAAGGGCGGAAGATGGGCGGCAGCGTCGGGGTGTCGGTCGGGTCCATATCCCTGATAACGCGCGAACGGGAGGGTTGGTGCCCACGCCTGTTGGTGGGGGACGGCCTTGTCATCCCTTCATCCCAAAGGAGTCCGCAGCCTTGCTCGCCGCACTGATTTCCTCCGGCCTTGTCGCCGGGCTGCTGATGACCGGCAACGTCATCGCCCAGGAAACCACCAAGGAGTCGCTGTCCAACGACATCAAGGTGCAGCAAAGCCAGGAGCCGCCGCCCAACCAGCAGGGCGTCCGCGCGCCCAAGTCCAGCACCAGCGGCGAAACCCAGGGGGCGGAGCTGCAGCAGGCGCTGGCCGACTTGCGACGGGCGCCGCCCGACCTGCAGGGCAACCCGGTGCCGCGCCCGAACCAGTGGGCCAGCGAACCCGACATGGGGCACGAGCCGACCCGCTCCGAGAACCCATCCGACCTCACCAGCCAGGAAGCCAAGTAGGGCGAATCACCGACACTCCGCATGGCGCATCCTTTTCCGCTTGATATGCTCTGATCGAGCATTTATGGTTTTGCTCATAGCGAGCATTAAAGGAATGCGCCATGCGCGATACCACCGGCCTTGCCTACACGCCCGACATCGCCGCGGCGACGCAGCCGATCTACGAGCGTGTGAAGCGCGTGATCCCCGCCGTCGAATGGCCGTTCCACGCCCCGCTGGTCCATGAGATCAACCGCCTGAAGCGGGAACGCAACGCGGTGATCCTCGCCCACAACTACCAGACGCCGGAGATCTTCCACGGCGTGGCCGACATCGTGGGCGACAGCTTGGCGCTCGCCGCACGGGCAACGGAGACCGACGCCGACGTGATCGTGCTCGCCGGCGTGCATTTCATGGCGGAGACGGCGAAGCTGCTGAACCCGGCCAAGACGGTGCTGATCCCCGACACCGGGGCGGGCTGCTCGCTGGCCGAATCGATCACCGCCGCCGACGTGCGGCTGCTGCGCGAACGCTATCCGGGCGTGCCGGTGGTCGCCTACGTCAACACCTCGGCCGACGTCAAGGCGGAGGTGGACATCTGCTGCACCTCCGGCAACGCGGTGGAGGTGGTGGAATCGCTGGGCGCGCCGCGCGTCATCATGCTGCCCGACGAGTATCTGGCGAAATACGTCGCCACCCAGACCAGCGTCGAGATCATCGCCTGGAAGGGCCATTGCGAGGTGCACGAGCGCTTCACCGGCGACGAGATCCGCGAATTCCGCGGGCGCTTCGACGAGTTGATCGTCATCGCCCACCCGGAATGCCCGCCCGACGTTCTGGAGGCCGCCGACTTCGTGGGCTCCACCGCGCGCATGGTCGATTTCGTGGCGGACCGCCGCCCGCCGCGGGTGCTGATGGTCACCGAATGCTCGATGAGCGACAACGTCGCCGCCGCCTCGCCGGAGACGGAGTTCGTGCGGCCCTGCAACCTGTGCCCGCACATGAAGAAGATCACGCTGGCGAACATCCTGGACAGCCTGCGCACGCTGGAACCGCAAGTGACCATCGCGCCGGAGGTGGCCGACCGCGCCCGCCGTTCGGTGGAGCGAATGCTGGCGGTGAAGCCCCGCTGAGTGTGTCCCCTCTCCCCTCTGGGGAGAGGGTTAGGGTGAGGGGGTTGCGCTTGTGCCGAACCCTCCGCCACGCGCAACCCCCTCACCGGCCCTTTGGGCCACCCTCTCCTCAGAGGGGAGAGGGTTAGAACGATCCTCTCTCCGGGAGGCCTCTCATGCCCACCCCCTACACGGTCCGCGATTCGGAGGTGGTCGTCATCGGCTCCGGCATGGCCGGGCTGACCGCCGCCCTGCATCTGGCGCCGCGCGCCGTCACGTTGCTGACCAAGACGCCGGACCTGCCGGGCGGCTCCAGCAACCACGCCCAGGGCGGCATCGCCGCCGCCATCGGTCCAGGCGACGGGCCGGAGGCGCACGCCGCCGACACGGTGGCCGCCGGCGCCGGTTTCGTGGACCCAGGCCGCGCCCTGCTGCTGACCCGCGAGGGGGCGGAGCGGGTGCGGGCGCTGCTCCTCGCCGGTCTGCCCTTCGACCGCGACGCCGACGGCGCGCCCCTGCTGGGGCGGGAGGCGGCGCACGGGGCGGCGCGCATCGTCCATGCCGGGGGCGACGCCACCGGGGCGACCCTGGTCGCGGCGCTGGCCGAGCGGGTGCGCGCCACCTCGTCGATCCGGGTGGAAAGCAACGCCTTCGCCGTCGATCTGGCGGTGCGCCACGGGCGGGTCTGCGGCGTGCTCGCCTGCCATCCGGAAGGCTGGGTGTTCCACCGCGCGCCGCGCGTGGTGCTGGCGACCGGCGGGGTCGGCGGGGCCTATGCCCGCACCACCAACCCGCCGGAGGCGACCGGCGACGGACTGGCGCTGGCCGCGCGGGCCGGGGCGCTGCTCGCCGACGTGGAGTTCGTGCAGTTCCACCCGACGGCGCTCGCCGTGGACGCCGACCCCGCCCCGCTGCTGACCGAGGCGCTGCGCGGCGCCGGGGCGCTGCTGCTCGACCGGCGCGGCACCCGCTTCATGGCAGCGGAACACCCGCTGGCGGAGTTGGCGCCGCGCGACGTGGTGGCCCGCGCCATCGGCGCGCGCGTCGCGGCGGGGGAGCCGGTGCGGCTCGATCTGCGCCCGGCGCTGGCCGCCAAGCCGGACGGCTTTCCCACCGTTCTGGCGCTCTGCGCCGCCCATGGGCTCGACCCGTGGCGGGAGCCGGTGCCGGTCGCCCCGGCGGCGCACTACCACATGGGCGGGGTGGTCACCGACCACGCCGGGCGGACCAGCCTGGACGGGCTGTGGGCCTGCGGCGAGGTCGCCTGTACCGGCGTGCACGGCGCCAACCGGCTGGCCAGCAACTCCCTGCTGGAGGCGCTGGTGTTCGGCGCGCGGGTCGCCCGCGACGTGGCCGGGCGGGACCTCCCTCCCCTGCCGCCCTTCGCCCTGCCCGAAGCGCCTGCCGTCGCCGGGGAGGTCGGAGCCGGGCTGCTCGACGCCATCACCGACGAATCCCGCCGCACGCTCTACCAGGGCGCCGGGCTGGTCCGTGACGGGGTGGGGCTGCTGGCCGCCCGGCGCAAGCTGGACCGGCTCGCCGTGGCGCTCGACGCACTGTGCGACGGCGGCACGGCCGACCTTGCCGCCGTCCGCCGCTGGGGCGAGGCGCGCAACCGCCTGCTTGCCGGGCGGCTGATCGTCCACGCCGCCCTCGCCCGCAGCGAAAGCCGCGGGGCGCATTTCCGCACCGATTTCCCGCGGGAAGACCCGGCGGCGCAGCGCCACCGCTTCACCCTCACCGACCTGACCGGGGCCGCCGGCCCCCTGACCGGAGACGCCGCATGCTCCATCCTCTGACCTATGAACCGATCGTCCGCGCCGCCCTGGCGGAGGATCTCGGGCGGGCTGGCGACATCACCACCGACAGCATCGTCCCGGCGGACGCCATGGCGACGGCGCGGGTGGCCGCGCGCAGGGACGGCCGGGTCGCCGGGCTGGAGGTCGCCCTGTCCGCCTTCCGCATCCTCGACCCGGCGGCGGAGCTGCGGGTGGAGCACGACGACGGCGACGACGTGCCCCCCGGCGCCACCATCGCCACCGTGACGGCCCGCGCCCGCGCCCTGCTGACGGCGGAGCGCACGGCGCTGAACCTGCTGGGCCGCCTGTCCGGCATCGCCACCGCCACCCGCGCGCTGGTGCGCGAGGTCGAGGGGACCCGCGCCCGCATCGTCTGCACCCGAAAGACCACCCCAGGCCTGCGCGTCCTGGAAAAGCAGGCGGTGCGGCTGGGCGGCGGCTTCAACCACCGCTTCGGGCTCGACGACGCGGTTCTGGTCAAGGACAACCACATCGCCGTGGCCGGCGGCATCCGCCCGGCGGTCGAGCGCGTCCGCGCCGCCATCGGCCACATGGTGAAGGTGGAGGTCGAGGTGGACACACTTGCCCAGTTGGAGGAGTTGCTGACCCTGCCGGTCGATGTCGTCCTGCTCGACAACATGGACCCGCAGACGCTGCGCCGCGCCGTCGCCATGGTGGACGGCCGCATGGTGACGGAGGCGTCCGGCAACGTCACGCTGTCCACCGTGCGGGCCATCGCGGAGGCGGGCGTCGACATGATCTCGGTCGGCTGGCTGACCCACAGCGCGCCGAATTTTGACGTCGGGTTGGATATGTAGGGAGGAGTCACAGCCCCTCCCCCGGAACGCAGGTCCTCAGTGCCCCATGAAGTTGCGGTGGTGCACCGTGTTGTCCTCGCTCAGCCGGACCGAGGGGGCGGCGAAGGTCTCGTCGGCGGTGCGGCCCAGCGTGCCTTCCAGGATCACGCTGGCGCCGATGGCGAGGACGACCGCGGTGGCCAGGGCCATTCCGAACGCTTTCATGACGCTTCCCTCCTGCTGTGGACCGGAGCGGACGATGGAGCGGACTGCGGGGAGGCGCCGATCCCGGAAATGCCGCGCGCCCCCTCCGCCACGGCGCCTTCGGCCTTGGCGATGCGGGTGTAGAGCGCCAGCGCCTGCGCCACCACCTGATCCATGTTGTAGTAACGGTAGGTCGCCAGCCGCCCGACGAAATGGACGTTCGGCGTGGCGTCGGCCAACTCCTGGTACTTGCGGTAGAGGGCCGCGTTCTCCGCGCGGGGGATCGGGTAGTAGGGGTCGCCCTCCGCCGACGGGTATTCGTAGGTCAGGCTGGTGCGTGGGTTGGTTTGGCCGGTCAGGTGCTTGTATTCGGTGATGCGGGTGTGCGGCACCTCCTCGCCGGGGTAGTTCACCACGGCGACGGGCTGGAACCATTCCTGATCGACCGTCTCGTGCCGGAAGGTCAGGGAGCGGTAGGGCAGCTTGCCGAAGCGGTGGCCGAAATACTCGTCAACCGGGCCGGTGAAGATCAGGTTGCGGTAACGCACGTCGCGCACCACGTCGCGGAAATCGGCGCCCAGGCGGATTGTGATGTTCGGGTGGTCGAGCATGTTCTCGAACATCCGCGTGTAGCCGTGCAGCGGCATGTTCTGGAAGCTGTCGCCGAAATAGCGGTCGTCGTCGTTGGTCCGCGTCGGCACCCGCGCCGTCACCGCCTTGTCGAGCTGCGACGGGTCGAGGCCCCATTGCTTGCGGGTGTAGCCGCGGAAGAACTTCTCGTACAGCTCCCGCCCGACCGCGCCGACCACCACGTCCTCCGAGGTGCGGATATCGGCGACCGGTTCCGCCCGGCTCTTCAGGAAGGCGGCGACTCCGGCCTCGTCGAGGTCCAGCCCGTAGAGGCGGTTGACTGTCGTCCGGTTGATCGGGATGGGAACCAGCTGCCCGTCGACATGGGCGAGCACCCGGTGCTCGTAGGGGCGCCACTTGGTGAAGCGGGACAGATAGTCCGCCACCGGCTGCGAATTGGTGTGGAAGATGTGCGGGCCGTAGCGATGGATCAGCACGCCCGCGTCGTCGTGATGGTCGTAGGCGTTGCCGCCGATGTGCGGGCGCCGGTCGATCAGCAGGACACGCTTGTCCAGCCCCGCCGCCAGCCGTTCCGCCAGCACGCTGCCGGCGAAGCCCGCCCCGACGATCAGATAATCGAAAACCGCCGGCCCGTCCGTCCGCCCCACATAGGCTGGAGCGGCTCCATCGAAATCACGCATAAGCTCTGCCTTCCTCGTCCCGCCAAAAGGCGGACGAGCGGGGCAAGCCGTCCGGCGCCCCACCCGTCCGCACATCCTGCGAACGGTGGAAGCCGCCGGTGGTTCCGGAGGAAGACTGTCGAGAAGGAGGTACCGATGCAGGGTACCTCCCGTGGCATCACCCCCCGAAGACGGTGTTCAGCTGCGCGCCGACGCGGACGAAGGTGGTCCGCTTCGACACCTCCTTCAGCTTGGTGGCGCCGATGTAGGTCATCATGCTGCGCACGCCGCCCATGATCTCCTGCATCGTGCCGTCGATCGGTCCGCGGTAGGGGACCTCCACGGTCTTGCCCTCCGACGCGCGGTAGGAAGCGACGCCGCCCGCGTATTTGTGCATCGCCGTGTCGGACGACATGCCGTAGAAGGTCATCGCCACCGGCACCCTCTGCCCGCCGCGCTCCTCGTAGCGGATGTCGCCCTCGCACTCGTCGTGGCCGGCCAGCATGCCGCCGAGCATCACGAAGTCCGACCCGGCGCCGTAGGCCTTGGAGATGTCGCCCGGCACCGTGCAGCCGCCGTCGCCGCAGACCTGCCCCTTCAGCCCGTGGGCGGCATCGGCGCATTCGATGATGGCGGAAAGCTGCGGATAGCCGACGCCGGTCATCTTGCGCGTGGTGCAGACCGACCCCGGCCCGATGCCGACCTTGATGATGTCGGCCCCGGCGAGCACCAGCGCCTCGGTCATGTCGCCGGTCACCACGTTGCCGGCCATGATGACCATGTCCGGGTTCTCCTTCCGCAACCGGGCGATGACGCGCACGAAGCGCTCCGTGTAGCCGTTGGCGACGTCCAGGCAGAGCTTGCCCACCGGAGCCTTGGCCTTCACCGCCTGGAACTTGTCGTAGTCGGCCTCCGTCGTGCCCAGCGAGTAGAAGACGTTGGCCGTGTCCTCGTCGCGGAAGAAGGGGATCAGGGCTTCGGCCGGGTAGTGCTTGTGCAGCGCGGTCAGCGCGCCGAAGCGCGACAGGGCGCGGGCGACGGCCATGGTGCCGACGACGTCCATGTTGGCCGCGATCAGCGGGAAGCCCGTCCATTCCAGCCCGCTGTGGACGAAGCGGAAGGTCCGCTCGATGTCCACGTCGTTGCGGCTTTCCAGGGTGCTGCGCTTCGGGCGGATCAGCACATCCTTGAAGTCCAGCTTCAGATCGTTCTCGATGATCACCGGCGGGTCGTCCTTGTCATTGTGGAGAAGGGCCATTGCCCCCTCCCCGGCCCTCCCCCTCTGTCGCAGGGGAGGGAGAATGAAGTCCCCTCCCCTGCGCAGCGGGGGAGGGTTAGGGTGGGGGCAAGGTCAGCACCAGTGCAGCCTCACCCCTCGCCCAACACCTCCAACAGCGACAGCGCCACAACCTCCGTCGCCTTGAACAGGTCGGACAGCGGCAGACGCTCGTCGGCGCGGTGGGCGTTGGCCTCCTCGATGGTGTGGGGACCGGCGCCGAACAGCGCGATGGGCACGCCCGCGTCGGAGTAATGGCGCGCGTCGGTGTAGAGCGGCACGCCCTTGGTCTCCACCGGCTCGCCCATCACGCGGCTGGCGTGGGCGCAGAGGACGGCGGCCAGCCGGTCGGTGCCGGGCAGCGGGGTCAGCGGGCGGGCCAGCAGGATGCGGCGGACCTCGACGCGGGCCTTCGGGAAGGCCGTGGCCGCGTCGGCGATGACAGCGCGCAAATCGGCCTCCACCGTCTCCGGCGCCTCCTCCGGGATCATTCGGCGGTCGAGGCGCAGAGTCACGCGGTCGGGGACGACGTTGGTGTTGATGCCCCCCTTGATCAGCCCGACCGTCAACTGCGGCGAGCCGATGCCGCCCACCGCCGACACGGTGTCCGCGTAGCCCTTGCGGTGTTCGTAGAGCGCGCCGAGAATCGCGGTCGTCGCCTCCAGCGCGTCGATGCCGGTCATCGGCAGGGCGGCGTGGGCGGACTTGCCGGTGACCTCGACCTCCAGATGCAGGCAGCCGTTGTGCGCGGTGACGACGCCGTAGCTGAAGCCCGCGGCGATGGCGAAGTCCGGCTTGGTCAGCCCCTCGTCCAGCAGCCATTTCGGCCCGATTTCGCCGCCGGCCTCCTCGTCGTAGGTCAGGTGAAGCTCCACCGTGCCGCGGTCGAGCCCGGCCTTCTCCAGCGCCAGCAGCGCATAGGCGTAGGTGACGAAGTCGGACTTCGAGACGGCGACGCCGCGCCCGTACATCCAGCCGTCCACCACCTCCGCCCCGTAGGGATCGCGGCTCCAGCCCTCGCCCGGCGGCACCACGTCGCCGTGGGCGTTCAGCGCCACGGTCGGCCCGTCGCCGAAGCGGCGGCGCACGATCAGGTTGGTGGCGGAGATCATGCCGTTGGCCCGCACCAGCTCCGCCGGGACCGGGTGGCGTTCGACCGTCAGGCCCATGGCCTCCAGCAGCGCGGCGGCGCGCTCGGCGTGGGGAGCGCAGTCGCCGGGCGGGTTGTCGGAGGGCACCTTGACCAGTTCGGCCAGGAAGCGGACCTGCTCGTCGCGGGTCTGCTCCAGGAAAGCGCGGATGGCCTTTTGGGCGGTGTCGGTCATGGTGTCGGGGTCTCGTGCTCGAAGTGGCGGATGATGTCCAGGAGGATCTGCACCGACAGGTCGGCGTCCTCCGCGGTGATGGATTCGGCGGGGTTGTGGCTGATGCCGCCCGCACAGCGGACGAACAGCATGCCCATCGGCAGCACGCCGGCGAAGGCCATGGCATCATGCCCGGCGCCGCTGGGCAGCGACAAGGGGCGGACGCCGGCGCGGATCACGGCGGCTTCGATCTGCCGCCGGATGCCGGGGGAACAGGGGGCCGCCGCCGCGTCGTGGGTGGTCTCCACCGCCAGCTCCACGCCGCGGCGGGTGGCGATCGCCTCGAAGTCGCCGAGAATGGCGGCGCAGGCGTCGCGCCGCACGGCGTCCTCCGGCGCGCGGACGTCGAGGGTGAAGACGACCTCGCCAGGGATGACGTTGACCGCCCCCGGCTTCGCCTCGATCCGGCCCACCGTCGCCACCAGCCCGGCGTCGGAAGCCGCGGCCACCCGCTCCGCCGCCAGAGTCATCTCGGCGGCGGCGGCCAGCGCGTCGCGGCGCAGCGCCATGGGCACCGTGCCGGCGTGGCCGGCCATGCCGCGCAGCCGGACGGCGAAGCGCGTGGCGCCGTTGATCGCGGTGACGACGCCGACCGGCAGCCCTTCGGCCTCCAGCACCGGCCCCTGTTCGATGTGGACCTCCAGAAAGGCCAGCGCCTCCCCCGGCTTGCGGGCGGCCTCGGCGATGGCCTCGGGGTCGCCGCCGAAGGCGCGCAGCGCGTCGGCCATGCGCACGCCGTCGCGGTCGCGCGTCTCCAACGCCACCCGGTCGAAGCGGCCGGCCACGGCGCGGCTGCCGGTCAGGGTCACGGGGAAGCGCACCCCCTCCTCGTCGCCGAAGCCCAGCACCTCGATGGCGAAGGGCAGGCGCTCACCGCGCCGGTCCAGCTCCGCCACCGCGGCGACGGCGGCCAGCACGCCCAGATTCCCGTCATACCGTCCGGCGTTGCGCACCGTGTCGATGTGGGAACCGATCAGCAAGGCCGGCGCGCCCGGCACGCTCCCCTCGTAGCGGCCGACCACCGTTCCCGCCGGGTCGAGCCGGGCGCTCATCCCGGCCTTGCCCATCAACTCCATCAGCCAGTCCGCGGCGGCGCGGTGCTGCGGGGTCAGGAACAGGCGGGTCAGCAGCCCCGGCTCCTCCGTGAAGCCGGCAAAGGCGTCCAGCCGCGCCATCAGGTCCGCGCCGAAGCCGGTCATGACTCGATGTCCTTGGGAAGCAGATCCTTGAGGCGCAGCCAGGTGATGCGCTCGACCTGGGCGAGCGCCGTGGCGAACTCCTCTTCCAGGCCGTTGGACAGGCGCGTTTCGAACGCTTCCAGGATGTCGGCGCGGCTGCGGCCCTTGACCGCCAGGATGAAGGGAAAGCCGAAGCGCGCCTTGTAGGCGTCGTTCAGTTCGGTGAAGCGGGCGAACTCCTCGGGCGTGCAGCGGTCCAGCCCGGCGCTGGCCTGCTCGGCCGTGCTGTCGGCGGTCAGCTCGCCGCGCAGCGCCAGCCGACCCGCCAGATCGGGGTGGGCGTTCAGCAGCGCCAGCTTCCGGTCATGGCCGGCGGCGCGCAGGACGGCGACCATCGCGGCGTGCAGCCCGTCCGCGTCGTCGGGCAGGTTTCCCCCCTGATTGCCGGCATCCCAGGCGCCTTCGGCGACCCAGGGCGAATGTTCGAACACGCCGCCGAATCGGGCGACGAAACTTGCACGGTCCATCTCGCTCGGTCGCATCCCGGCCTTCCCTGATCGGTCCTCTGCCACGCAGCATAACCGCAATCGCCGAGGTCCGCTTTTTCGATCCGTTTGAAAGTCTTTTTGCGCAGGCCCCGTTCGGACCGCGCGGCGGTGCGGTATAAAGTCACTTATCCCTTCTCCCCAGAGGGGCGAGGGAATTTAAAGAGAGGAGAGAGACCCATGGCCGGAAGCGGGCGCCTGACCACCCATGTTCTCGACACGACGCACGGACGGCCCGGCGCGGGGATCGCCGTCACCCTCTACCGCATCGACGGGGAACGGCGGGAGCGGCTGACCGGGACGCGCACCAACGCCGACGGGCGCTGCGACGCGCCGCTCCTCGCCGGGGCCGACCTGACGCCGGGTGTCTATGAGCTGGTGTTCGAGGCCGGCGACTATTTCCGCGCCTCCGGCCTGGAGATCGTCGAACCCGCCTTTCTCGACGTGGTGCCGATCCGCTTCGGCGTCGCCAACGCGGACCAGCATTATCACGTGCCGCTGCTCGTCTCCCCCTACAGCTACTCGACCTACCGGGGAAGCTGATCGGCCCAGGCGGCGAGCAGGCGGCGCTCCTCCGGCGTGATCCCGGTGACGTTGCCGGGGGGCATCGCGTCGGACAGCGCCGCCCAGTTGCGGATCTGGGGCGCGTGGCGGCTGATCGCCTCCGCGCTGTCCAGCATCACGCCGCGCGGCGGCACGCCGATCCCCTCCCACACCGGCTGCGCCGCGTGGCACATGGAGCAGCGGGACAGCACCACCTCCTCCACCTGCGCGAACTCGACCCTGGCCGGTTCGGCGGCGGCGGCGCTCTCGGTCCGCGTCCCGGCGGCGCTCAAGCCCACGATGGCGGCGACGCCCGCGGCGGCCACCGCCCAGGTCCACCAGGGCGTCGGCTTGCCGGCGTGGCGGCTGTTGAAGAAGTGGCGGATCACCGCCCCCACCACCAGAACCACCGCCACGATCACCCAGCTGTAGCGCGTGCCGAAGGCCAGCGGGTAGTGGTTGGAGATCATCAGGAAGACGACCGGCAGGGTCAGGTAGTTGTTGTGCAGCGAGCGCTGCTTGGCCTGCTTGCCCAGCACCGGGTCGGGCACCTGCCCCGCCTTCATCGCGGCGACGGCTTTGGTCTGGTTGGGGATGATGATGCGGAAGACGTTGGCCGACATCATCGTGCCGATCAGCGCGCCCACATGCAGCATCGCCGCCCGCCCGCTGAAGAGATGGCTGAGGCCCCAGGCGACCAGCACCAGGAAGACGAAGCCCGCCGCCGCCAGCTTCACGTCGTCCTTGCCCAGCGGCGACTTGCACAGCCGGTCATAACCGTGCCAGCCCAGCCCCAGGGCGCCCAGGCTGAGCAGCACCGCGCCCCACCAGGGGATGTCCAGCACCGCCGGGTCGATCATGTAGAGTGCGGCGCCGTGGTAGTAGAGCACCGACAGCAGCGCGAAGCCGCTGAGCCAGGTGGCGTAGGCTTCCCATTTGAACCAGGTCAGCTTCTCCGGCAGTTCCGCCGGGGCGACCGTGTATTTCATCATATTGTAGAAGCCGCCGCCGTGGACCTGCCACGCCTCCCCCGCCACGCCGGGGGGCAGGCCATCGCGCCGCCGCAGGGACAGGTCCAGGTGGATGAAATAGAAGCTCGACCCGATCCAGGCGATGGCCGTGACGACGTGCAGCCAGCGCACCAGAACGTTGACCCACTCCCAGATGATCGGCTCCATGCGTCGCGGCCTCTTTCGTTCGGTGATCCTCACCCTGAACTCTACGGTTGCCGCAGCGCAGCGGGGAAGCGGATGCGTGCGCCAGCACTTTCAAAAAAAACGCAAAGGTGGGAGGATTCTCCATGGCGTGTGGGGAAAGGGCCAAGCGTGGCGCTGCTGGAGAACATGCGGGTGTTCGTGCGGGTGGTGGAGCTGGGCAGCCTGTCCGCCGCCGGGCGGAGCCTGCGCCTGTCGCCCGCCGTGGTCAGCCACCGGCTGCAGAGCCTGGAGGAGCATCTGAACGCCCGCCTGCTCAACCGCACCACCCGGCAGGTGCAGTTCACCGAGGCCGGAAAGGTCTTCTTCGAACATTGCCTTGAAGTTCTGGAAGCCGCGGAGCGGGCGGAGAGCAGCGTCGGCGCCATCGGCGGGGCGCCGGTGGGCAGCCTGCGGGTGACGGCGCCGCTGGGCTTCGGGCGGCGCATCCTCGCCCCGATGGTGCCGCGCTTCCGCGCCGCCTACCCCCAGGTGGATTTGCGGCTGCGCCTGTCCGACCATCTGCTGGACCTGCTGCGCGAGGCGACCGACGTCGCCATCCGCATGGCGCCGCTGAAGGATTCCAGCTTCGTCGCGCGCAAGATCGCCGACCTGCCGCGGGTGCTCTGCTCTGCGCCTGCCTACCTGGAGCGGCGGGGCGTGCCGGCCCGGCCCGAGGAACTGCTGTCCCACCACTGCCTGCTGCTGCGCTTTCCCGGATCGCAGCAGTTCCAATGGACGCTGAACACCCCGCAGGGTCCGATGACCCTGCCGGTGTCCGGCCAGTTCGACGCCGACGACGGCGACGTGCTGACCGGCTGGGCGCTGGCCGGGGAGGGAATCGTGCTGAAACCGTTGTGGGAGGTGGCCGACCATCTGCGCAGCGGGGCCTTGCGCGTCGTGCTGCCGCATTGCCCGCCGGAGCCGGTGACGCTCGCCGTGCTCTACCCGCACCGCAACCTTCTGCCCGCGAAGATCCGCGTCTTCATCGACTTCTTCGCGGAGCAGGCCCGCGCCGCGCTCGCGGACTCGAAAATAGTCGCTCCGTTGGGGACAAAAATTGACACGGATTTCACGGATTTTGACCAGATTTCACGGAACCATTCGACTTGATGTCCTTTGCGGCATGACGTGATCTCGGCATGGAAACAATCCGAGAAATCCGTGCGGTGATCCGTGAAATCCGTGTCGAATCTTGCCCGCATCTCCTGCTCCCTGCGTTCAGGCGATTGCCCCGGTGACGCTCCCGCTCTTTCCCCCGCTTTTCCAACGGCGTGCTATGATGCCGCCTCGCCGCGCGGCGGGGTTCGCCGCAGGGAAGGACGAGAATGACCGCACAGCCGCCCGCCAAGCCGTTTCCGCCGAAACCCGCCAAACCCACGCGCAAGAAGACCCGCCGCGCCACGGAGCGGCTGACCATGACGGACGTGGCCAGCGCCGCCGGCGTGTCGCCCAGCACCGTCTCCCTCTATCTGCGCAAGCCGGAGGCGGTGTCGGAGGAGTTGGCGACCCGCGTGCGGACGGTGATCGACCAGCTCGGCTACGTCCCCAACCTCGTGGCAGGCAGCCTCGCCGCGGCGAAAAGCCGGACGGTGGGGGTGATTCTGCCCTCCATCACCAACTCCTTCTTCGCGGAGACCTACAACACGCTGCAAAGCGCCTTCCAGACCGCCCATTACCAGACGCTTCTGGGGGTCAGCGAGTTCGATCCGGAGCGCGAGGAGGAGCTGATCCGCGCCTTCCTCGCCTGGTCCCCCGCGGCGGTGGTGGTCACCGGCCTGCACCACACCGAGCGGACACGCGCCATGCTGCGCTCCTCCGGCGTGCCCGTTGTGGAGATGTGGGACATCCCATCCGCCCAGACCCCGGCGGTGGACATGACGGTCGGCTTCTCCCACTTCGAGGTGGGGCGGCGGCAGACCGCCCATCTCTACGACCAGGGCAGCCGCAAGGTCGCCTACATCGGCGCCGCCGTGCACCAGGACATGCGCGTGCGCAGCCGCACCGACGGCTATGAGGACGAGGTGCGCCGCCGCGGCCTGCACGAGCCGATCGCCTTCACCGCCCCCGACACCGCCTCCACCCCCGTCGGCATCTGGCTGATCGACGAGGTGTTCGCTCTGCATCCGGACATCGACGGAGTGGTCTGCTCCAACGACGCCATGGCGCTGGGCGTGCTGTTCGAGGCGAACCGGCGCGGGCTGAGCGTGCCCGACGATCTGGCGGTGATCGGCTTCGGCGACCTGACCTTCAGCGCCGCCTGCCTGCCGCCGCTGTCCACCGTGCGCCCGCCGCAGCGCGAGATCGGGGAGCTGGCCGCCGGCCAGATCCTGGCCCGGCTGAACGGCACCACGGTGGCCCAGCCGCATCACGGGCTGGATTGCGAGCTGGTCGTCCGCGACAGCACCCGTCCCGACGCCGCCGCGGGCGTGGAGCGGCAAAGGGCGGGGTGAATCCTGGTCTGACGGACAGGGCTGACGATTGTCCCTTGTCCATGGTTCGTTCCCCTGCTTCCTTCCGCTCCATCGTGATTAGCACACCGGGTTAGGGATTATGGCCGGCTTGGCTGTAGATGGAGCGGCGGTGATCCGCGCCACCCTGCCGACGCTGCCGGACACGCCCGGCGTCTACCGGATGATCGGGGCGGACGGGCGCATCCTGTATGTCGGCAAGGCGAAGAACCTGAAACGCCGGGTGGCCAGCTACACCCGGACGGACGGGCTGCCCAACCGCACCCGCCGCATGGTGACGCTGACCCGCTCCATGGAGTTTGTCACCACCCACACCGAGGCGGAGGCCCTCCTGCTGGAGGCGAACCTGATCCGCCGCCTGCTGCCGCCCTTCAACGTGCTGGTGAAGGACGACCGGTCCTTCTCTTATATTGCACTGGGAGAGGGGCATGACTTCCCGCGCCTGATGCACCACCGCGGCAGCGCCGACCGGCATGGCAAGAAGCGCGACCTGTTCGGCCCCTACGCCTCCCCCGCCCTGGTCGGCATGACCATCGGGGCGTTGCAGCGCGCCTTCCTGCTGCGCAACTGCGACGACGCCACCTTCACCGCGCGCACGCGGCCCTGCCTCCAGCACCAGATCAAGCGCTGCTCCGCCCCCTGCGTCGGCCGCGTCTCGGCGGAGGAATACGCCGCGCAGATGCAAGGTGTGCGCGACGTGCTGTCCGGGCGCAGCGCCGCCGTCCAGGCGGAGTTCGCCCGCCACATGATCGACTGCTCCGACCGGCTGGCCTACGAGGACGCCGCCCGCTGGCGCGACCGCATCCGCGCCCTGACCGCCCTGCAAAGCCGCCAGGACATCAATCTGGAGGGCGTGCTGGAGGACGCCGACGTGCTGGCCGTCCACGCCGAGGGCGGAACCGCCTGCGTCCAGGCCTTCTTCTTCCGCGGCGGGCGCAACCAGGGCACCCGCGCCTTCTTCCCCAGGCACGACGGCGAGGAGGAGCCCGCCGCGATCCTCGCCGCCTTCGCCGCGCAACTCTACGAAGGGACGCCGCCGCCCCGCCACCTGCTGCTCAGCCACGCCATCCCGGAGCGCGCCCTGCTGGCCGAGGCGCTGACGCTCGCCGCCGGACGGCGGGTGGAGGTGGAGGTGCCCCAGCGCGGCCCCAAGCGCCGCGTCGTCGAACACGCCCTGACCAACGCGCGCGAGGCGCACGGGCGCCGCATGGCCGAACGCTCCGCGCAAGGCAAGCTGCTGGCCGGGGTGGCCCGCGTCTTCGGCTTGTCCCAAACACCGGCCCGTATCGAAATCTACGACAACTCGCACATCCAGGGCGCCTTCCCCGTCGGCGCCATGGTGGTCGCCGGGCCGGAGGGCATCCAGCGCAACGCGGGGCGCCGCTTCCACATCAAGGACCCCGCCGCCGCGGGCGACGACTGCGCGATGCTGCGCGAAGTGCTGACCCGCCGCTTCGGGCGCGCGCTGCGCGAGAACCCGCAGCGCGGCGGCGGCCAGTGGCCCGATCTGGTGCTGATCGACGGCGGCCTGGGCCAATTGAACACCGCCCGCGCGGTGCTGGACGGGCTGGGCATCGCGGGCGTGCCGCTGGCCGCCATCGCCAAGGGGCCGGACCGCGACGCCGGGCGCGAGCGCTTCTTCCTGCCGGACCGCGAGCCCTTCCGGCTGGAGCCCAACGACCCGGTTCTGTACTTCCTGCAACGGCTGCGCGACGAGGCCCACCGGACGGCCATCGACGCCCACCGCACCCGACGCCTGAAGGCGATGGACCACACCCGCATCGACGGCATCCCCGGCGTCGGCCCGTCGCGCAAGAAGGCCCTGCTGCACCATTTCGGCAGTTCCACCGCGGTGGCCTCGGCGGGGCTGAAGGACCTGGAGGCCACCCCCGGCATCAGCGCGGCGCTGGCCCGGCGGGTGTTCGAGCATTTCCATGGGTAGGGAATGAGTGAGGGCAACCGCCGCTCGAATTATTCCAAAGACACCGATGCAGCCGCCGCTCATCAGTCCTGCGTTTGCGCCGTTTTTGGTTAGTGCTTCCTTAACCCGACAGGATCATGGTCCGCCCACCGAAAACAGAGCATGCACGCAGGGCGCCTGACCATGGGCCAGAAGACCATCAAGTTCTCCGACAAGAACGGTTACCGCGACGTCGAACTCGACAGCCTGCCGCGCAACGTGCGCGCCGCTGTCACCGACATGGCGGCCAGGAACCCCGTCGCCGGCATCATCATCGACCAGACGGGCATGCTGTACCGGATTCACCTGACCGAACCGGCAAACGTCTATCTGGACGTGCTCTCGGTCGCCTGAACCGCGGCACTCCGCAGGGATCGGAAACACGGCGGCGCATCCGATGCGCCGCCGTTTCCATTTCAGCGTGCCGTCACGAGCAAGCTGTCACTCCGGCAGAACGGTGACGGTGCGGTCCAGGGTATCGCGCGGAACCGTCGAGCCGAAGCCGGACAGGATCGCGCGGGCGTGCCCCGGCGCCAGCCCCGTCATCCGGGCCAGATCGCCGGCGTCCAGCCCCTGCTGTTCGGCGGCGTGGCGGATGCGGGTGATGGCGTCGCGTTTCTCCGTTCGGTCCATGGCGCTGCTCCGTTTGCGGACGTGGTGGGTCATGCGGTCCTCCTGTGCCGACGGGCGGAGAGGAAAGGCGGGATTTGCGGCTCCTCAGTTCGGGCGGCCTTCCAGACGGCGCAGCGCCCGGTCAAGCGTGCTCACGGGCATCATGAACACGGTGCCATCCAGAACCGCCCGGACATCCTCGATATCCAGGCCGGTCGCCGCGGCAACGCCCCGTTCGTCCAGGCCGCGGTCTTCGGCGATCACGGCGATCCAGCCCGCCAGCGTGCGGGCCTGGGCCATCCGGGCGGGGTCCGTCAACGGATGACGGTGCGCCGATAAGCTGCGGCCTCGGGGGGCCGCAAGGTCGGTTGGGGTTAGCATGGGCTCCTCCCAAAGAGCATTGGCCGGATCATTCGGCCTTCTTTTTCGGGCTATGGTGCGCTTCCTCCGTCCTGCGCACAATCCATCCATCGGCGTAATGCCCTTCGCCCGATGCTCCCTGGCAAAAGGTTCTGCGACGAAAAGTCCCGATTCCGGCCCTTCCACGCTTCAGGCTCCCACCCAGCGCCGCGTCGGCCCGGTGTCCACATGGACGAAGTTCCGCTTCGCGTAGCAACCCGTTCCGCCGTCGCCAAAGGACAGGGCGCAGCGGTAGAGGTCCACCGCGCGCCGTCCCTGCAGGCGCAGGTCGACCGCACGCCCTTGCAGATGCAGGCTGCCCGTTGCCGCCCCCTTGACGCGGCGGTTAGTCTCCTGGGACCGGAAGGCCGACAGCACTTCGAACGGATGCTGGCTGTCCAGCTTCTCCTGCATCTCCGACAGACGGTTCAGCAGGGCGAGATCGATGCGGTGGCAATCGTCGCTGCGATGGTCGCGCAGCACCCAGTCGATGCGGGCCATCGCCTCCGCCACCGGGCGCCCTTCCGCCCAATAGACGCCGTCGAAGCTCTCCCCCGTCAGGCAGTTGTAAATCCGCAGGGTGCGCTCCGGCGCCGGCTCCCACGCCGCGGCGGTGCGGCTGTTGCAGACGCCGACCGCCACGGCGGCCCCCAGCCCGAAAATGCCGCGGCGTGTCATTCCAGACCCTGAGGGCTGGTCCAGCTTGGCTTTTGGTGACGACGTTTGAAGGGAGGGAGCGGGGCAGCGGCGGGACGGAACATTCAGCGTGGACAAGAAAGACGAAGACAAAAAAGGCATGGAACCACCGGTGCGTTGCGTTACCGAAGCCGAGAACAGGGAAAACCGGAAAATGTCGGCACGCCTTATCGACGGCGGGGGATGCGCGTCGGTGAGCCGGGCGTGCCGCGGGGATGGGAGGAGCCTTCAGCCATTGTTCGGGTCCTCCCGCGCCGAGTCCCCTGTCCGGCGGCGGGAGAACCCGTCGCCGCTTCGTCGGTTCCGTCGCCGCGAGTAGCATACGGTAGTTTACGCCCCGTTCGGCGGGGGTAGCGCCCACCGCCTTCGGCTTGGCAACGCCAGCCTTTGGTTGAGCGCCTCACCCCAACGAAATGAGAAATGCGCGGACTTCGGGAATATCGCCCGACCTAAAAGCACAGGGCCAATGGACATCAGTTTTTCCCGATGGAAGAATGCCGGCAACACATCGACCCACCTCTTTTGAGAAAGATCGCACGTCGTCTTGCTCAACTTTCGGGAGATGTCAGAAATGACCGGGGAAACTCCGCCCGCGCAGGGGTGGGCATTGGATGATCGCGCCGTCAGGACGCAGCTTGAGCGGATTTTGGCGAGCGACCATTTCGACGCGTCGGACCGGAACCGCCGCTTCCTGCGCTATGTGGTCGAGGAGTGCCTTGAGGGGCGGGCGCAGCAGATCAAGGCCTACTGCATCGCCGTCAGCGTCTTCAACCGGGAGCCGAGCTTCGATCCGCAATCCGATCCCATCGTGCGGCTGGAAGCCGGTCGGCTGCGCCGCAGCCTTGAGCATTACTATCTGACCGCGGGCCGCAGCGACCCGATCCGCATCGTCGTGCCGAAGGGCGGCTACGCTCCCCGCTTCGAACGGGTGAGCGATGCCCCGCTCCCCGCCCCTCACACCGTTCCGGCGGCGGAAGCAATTCAACGGCCCGTTTCCCTGCGCATCGCCGGGTTTGCCGCCGTGGTGCTGATCGCGGTCGGGCTGATGGGGTTGCTGATCGGCCGAAACCTCGCCACTCCCATCGAGGTGGAGGAAGCGCTGGCGCTCGGCTCCCATCCGACCATGTCCAGCGCGGAGCCGAGGGGAAGCGAGCCGGCGACGGCCTGGACCACCGCCCCCTCCGCGGCGGCCGACGCGTCGATGACCATCGTCGTCGGCCCCTTCCGCACCACCGGCCAATCGACGGAGGACGGCGCCCTCGCCGCCATGCTGACCGATGAGATCGCCAGCGGCCTCGCCAACCGGACCGATCTCCCGGTGCGGATCGACCCGCCGCAGAGCGCTCGCCTGCCCCATCAAGGATTTCGCCTGTCCGGAAGCCTTCAGGGACACGACGCCTCGGTCCGTCTGGTCGTGAATCTGACCGACCTCGCCACCGGGACGGTGCTCTGGTCCACCAGCTTGGACCGGTCGGCCGGACCGGAGGGCGCGGCCACGCCGCAAGCCTTGGCGGCCGGAATCGTCGATCCGGTCGCCGCTCCGCAAGGCCCCCTCCTTTCCTCGGCCAGCGCGCGCCTGCGCACCAAACCAACATCCAGCCTATCGCCCCGTGAATGCGCCTTCCTCGCCACCGGACGGCATGAAATCCCGGCGGTCGAGCGGGTTGCCTTGAACGATTGCCTGACCTCCGCGGCCAGCGCGCTGACGACCAGCGCGGGCGAGGCCGCCCGCCTCTGGTCGGCGCTGTCCCTGCTGCAGTCGGACGCTTATCGGACGGAACGGAACGACGCTGCCTTGAACGATGCCTTGGCCGCTGCCCTGCGCGCCGCGGAGCTGCAGCCGGCCTCCCTGCGCCCGTTGACGGCGCTCTACACCGCCTATTGCCTGCGTGGGGAATACTCTCCCTGTTTCGCCGCCGGGCATCGCGCCTTGCAGGCATCCCCCGGAGACGCTCATGTGCTGGGTGACCTCGGTCTGTGGCATGTCGAGGCCGGGCAATCCGCGAAAGGTCTGCCGTTGCTGGAACAGGCGATGGAGCGCGACCCCGCGCAACGGGAACGGCTCCTGTCCGCCTACAGCCTCGCCCTCCAACGCCATGGCCACCCGGACAGCACGAAGCTGGAGTTCGAGGTGACCGCCGCCGCTCCGGCCCAAGCCGCTCTCGCCGTCGCCTTCGTGCAGATGGGCCGGATGGACGAGGCCAAGGCGGCGGCCACGCGGGTACTCGCGGCGGACCCCGACTTTGCCCGCCGCACCGCGCGCGAGCAGCGCATCCAGCCCCTGCCCCCGACGCTGGACGCGGCCATCCGCAGCAGCTATGCCATGGTCGGATTGGCCGCGCCCGCGACCGACAGCGTTACCCGGTAGCTCTCATACGACGTCGTATGATGAAACCGGCGACGTTTCCAACACCTCAGCCGGTGCCCGGCTGGACGGACCCGTCATCCTCTTCGGCCCGCCTCCGCAGCTCGTCGGACGTGGTTCCGGCGGGAACGGCGTCCTGGAGCGTCCCATCGCCGGGCGTCTTGGTCTTGTCCTCCAACGGGGAGTCCTTCCCCGCCTCGGGTGGGTTGTGGGGTGTCTTCTCATCAGCCATGGCGAACCTCCGGTCTGTTGTGGTCCCAGCGAACAACGCCCACCGCGCCCGCGGGGTCCCCGTCACGGTCGGGGTGCGCTGTCCGGAGAATCGTCCGTGCTCGACGCCTTATCCTTACCAGTCTCGGCGCCCGGTCCTTCGATGTTCTGGAAGCCCATCTTCTCCTCGTCGATGGCGGGGTCGGCGCGGGTGTTCCTGATGTCGAGCGGCTCGTCGCGCTGGTCGCCGTAACGCTTATCGGTGCTCATGGTCCACTCCTGTCCATGGGGGAGGTTTGTGTTTCAGCCCTTCCCAACAGGGTGCCGGGACAGCTGTTGCAACAGGCCCCTTGCCGACGGCGACCCGGCTGCACACATCACGGCGTCATGATCGCGTATAAAGTTGACCCCGACGGTCAGGCAATCCTTGACCGCGCCGCGGCACTTCCGTAGGGACTCGCGCGGTGGACCATGTCGGACAAGACCGGCATGAACCGGCACCCGACCATCAAGCACCCCGCCCCGGCAGCGCGCCTGCGCACCGGCGGCCCGAACGGAGAGCGTCATGCTCAACGAACCCACGCCCACCGCCTCCCTTCCGGCGGTGCGGGACATCTTCTCCCTCCCCCGGCACCGGACGGAGGCCCGGCGCCCGGCGCCCTTCCTGCCGATGACGCGGGCGGAGATGGACCGGCTGGGCTGGGATTCCTGCGACATCGTGGTGGTGACGGGCGACGCCTATGTGGACCATCCCAGCTTCGGCATGGCGATCATCGGCCGGCTGCTGGAGGCGCAGGGCTTCCGCGTCGGCATCATCGCCCAGCCGGACTGGAGCAGTGCCGAGCCGTTCAAGGCGCTGGGCAAGCCGAACCTGTTCTTCGGGGTGACCGGCGGCAACATGGACTCGATGGTGAACCACTACACCTCGGACCGCCGCCTGCGTCACAACGACAGCTACACGCCCAACGACGAGGGCGGCAAGCGGCCCGACCGCGCGGTGATCGTCTACAGCCAGCGCTGCCGCGAAGCCTACAAGGACGTGCCCATCGTGCTCGGCGGCATCGAGGCGTCCTTGCGCCGCATCGCCCAGTACGACCACTGGAGCGAGAAGGTGCGCCGCTCCGTCCTGGTCGACGCCAAGGCGGATATTCTCTGCTACGGCAACGCCGAGCGCGCGATCATCGACGTCGCACACCGCATCGCCGCCGGTGAGAAGGCGCGGGAGATCGACGACATCCGCGGCACCTCCATCGTCCGCAGCCGCGTGCCGGACGGCTGGACCGTCATCGACAGCAGCAGCATCGACGAGCTGACCGCCGCCGCCCCGCGCGCCGCCGGCGCCGACCGCACGGTGGTCCGCCTGCCCTCCTTCGAGCAGGTCACCGCCGACAAGGCGCTCTACGCCCACGCGTCGCGCGTGCTGCACCAGGAGAGCAACCCCGGCAACGCCCGCGCGCTGGTGCAGCGGCACGGCGACCGCGAGGTCTGGCTGACCACGCCGCCGATCCCGCTGTCCACGGCGGAGATGGACGGGGTCTACGGCCTGCCCTACGCCCGCGCGCCCCACCCGTCTTACGGCGACGCGCGCATCCCGGCCTGGGAGATGATCCGCTTCTCGGTGAACATCATGCGCGGCTGCTTCGGCGGCTGTTCCTTCTGCTCCATCACCGAGCATGAGGGGCGCATCATCCAGAGCCGGTCGGAGGGGTCGATTCTCAAGGAGATCGAGGAGATCCGCGACAAGGTGAAGGGCTTCACCGGGGTCATCTCCGACATGGGCGGGCCGACCGCCAACATGTACCGCATGGCCTGCAAGGACCCGGAGATCGAGAAGGTCTGCCGCCGCCCGTCCTGCGTCTTCCCGGACATCTGCAAGAACCTGAACACCGACCACAGCGACCTGATCCAGCTCTACCGCAAGGCGCGCGCCATCCCCGGCGTGAAGAAGATCAACATCGCCTCGGGCCTGCGCTACGACCTCGCCGTCCGCAGCCCGGAGTACGTGAAGGAGCTGGTGACCCACCATGTCGGCGGCTATCTGAAGATCGCGCCGGAGCACACCGAGCCCGGCCCGCTGTCCAAGATGATGAAGCCGGGCATCGGCACCTACGACCGCTTCAAGGAGATGTTCGAGGCGGCGGCCAAGGCGGCGGGCAAGAAGCTCTACCTGATCCCCTACTTCATCGCCGCCCATCCCGGCACCACGGACGAGGACATGATGAACCTCGCCTTGTGGCTGAAGCGGAACGGCTTCAAGGCCGATCAGGTGCAGACCTACCTGCCCTCCCCCATGGCACTCGCCACGGCGATGTATCACAGCGACCGCAACCCGCTGCGCCCGATCCGCCGCGAGGGCTCGGAGACGGTGTTCTCCGCCAAGGGGCTGAAGCAGCGCCGCCTGCACAAGGCCTTCCTGCGCTACCACGACCCGGAGAACTGGCCGGTGCTGCGCGACGCGCTGAAGGCGATGGGCCGCAGCGACCTGATCGGGCCGGGCGAGCACCAGCTCGTTCCGGCCTGGCAGACGACGGGGGGCGTGGGCAAAGCGGACAAGCCCAAGGCGGGCAAGACCTTCTACACCCAGCAGGCGGGCAAGGGCCGCCGCACGCCGGCAAAGGCCGGCAAGCCGACGGGACGGGCGAGGTAGCCCTCGCCCCTCCGGGGAGAGGGTGGGGAGGGTGAGGGGGATGCGCGTGTCGGTGTGTTCGGCAAATGCGCACCCCCCTCACCCTAACCCTCTCCCCAGAGGGGAGAGGGAACAGGGCTCAGCAGTCGTTGAGCGCCTTGATGCGTTCGATCAGCGCCAACCCGTCGCGCTCCGCCAGCGCGACCTCGGCGGCGCCGTCGCAGGTGCGGCCGTTCACATAGACGTAGTGGTAGCGCACGCGCACGGCGTCCCGGCCGATGGGCTCCGCGGCCAGCAGGCGGACGGGGACGCTCATGTTGCCGTAGAAGCGGTTCATCGACGCGATGTCGTAGGCCCCGCTGCCCCGCTTTTCGGGAACGACGTAGGTGTTGGCCCGCGCGGCATCGGCCTGCCCCAAAGCCTCATAGAAGGCGCGCACCGCCGCGACCCCGTCGGTCGGTTGAGCGCGCGGCGTGGGCGGATGGATTTGGGCCGGGTCAGCGATCGCGGCGGGCTGCGGGATGGGCGCAGGGGTGGCCGCGGGCTGACCCGGCCGGACCACCGTGGCCGCCGGGGACGGCTGCGGTGGAACGGGAACCGGCGGGGCAGGGGGCTGCTCCACCGCCGGAGAGGGAATGGACTTCGGCACGAGCCGCAGGGGGCCTTCGGTCGCCGTCTGCGCGGCGGCTGCACCGGCCAGCAGACATAAGCCCACCGCCGCCGCGAGCCCCAGACGTCTCACACGGTCCGCCATCGCACTCTCCTGTCGAAAAGCGTCAAATCCATAGCAAATCCCCATCTCCCGGAGGATTGTCCGGAACGGTCCTCTGGCTTGCATTCCGGCGGGGCGGGCTCTAGCGTGACCGGCATGACCGATGCACAGACCACCCCGATCCGCCGGCTCGCCGCCCCGCAGGCCGTTCTTCTGGAACAGCCGAGGCACGGCGTCCCGCAAACCAGCGAGATGCTGTTCGGTGAAACATGTACGCCGCTCGACCGCGACGGCGACTGGGTGAAGGTGGAAAACCACACGGACGGCCATGTCGGCTGGCTTCCCCCCGGAACGGAGACCTCAACCCCGGTCGCCCCGACCCACCGCGTGTCCGGGCGCGTGGCGAACCTGCACCCGGCGCCCACCCACAAGGCGGTGCCGGTGGCGGCGCTGAGCTTCGGCAGCCTCGTGACGGTGACAGAGCAGGCGGACGCCCAGTGTCCAGGGGGCTGGGTCCGGCTGGACAATGGGCTGTGGACGTTCGGCAAGCAGCTGGAGCCGGTCGCCGTGCCGTTGAACCGCGTCCCGGTGGAGACGGCGCTGCGCTTCCTGGAGACACCCTATGTCTGGGGCGGGCGGAGCGCCTTCGGCATCGACTGCTCCGGCCTCGTCCAGGTGGCGCTGCGCGCGGCGGGGATCACCACCCACCACAGCAGCGGGATGCAGCGCAACGACGACCGGCTGGGGCCGATGCTGTCCCAAGATGGTTTTGGGCCGGACGGGCAGGGGATCGACTACCGCCGCGGCGACATCGTGTTCTTCCCCGGCCATGTCGGCATCATGCTGGACGGCGCCACGCTGCTGCACGCCACCGTCTTCACCATGTCAGTCGTGACCGAGCCCCTGGCCGACGTGGCCGCCCGCGCTGAAGGCATCACCGGCGTCCGCCGGCCGGTTTTCTAGCGCCCAGCCGATCAGGAGCAGCGTCGGCCCGTCGCCCGCCGCCACGCCTTGCTCGGCCATGACGCCCAGCGTCGTGCGATAATGGCGCTCGTCGGGACGGCAGCCGTTCTCCACCGCCAGCACCGGCGTGTCGGGGGACAGCCCGCCGGCCGTCAGGCCGCGCCCGACCCGGCGGGCGGCCTCGCGGCCCATGTAGATCGCCAGCGTGCCCTTCGGGTCGGCCAGCCGCGCCCAGTCCGGCTCGGTCGCGTCGCCTTCGCGGGCGTGGGCGGTGACGAAGGTGACGGCGCGCGACACGCCGCGCTTGGTCAGCGACAGCCCGGCGCTGGACGCGCAGCCGAGCGCCGCGGTGATGCCGGGGATCACCGACACGCTGATTCCGACACGCTCCAGATGCTCGATCTCCTCGCCGGCCCGGCCGAAGATCATCGGATCGCCACCCTTCAGCCGGACGGTGCGCCGCCCGCTGCGGGCCTGCGCCTCGATCAGCGCGTTGATGGCCTCCTGCGGGTGGGAATGCTTGCCCGACCGCTTGCCGACGCAGATCAGCTCCGCCCCCGGCTGCGCCAGGGCGAGGATGCCCGGCCCGACGAGATGGTCGTAGAGGATCACCTCGGCCTGCGAAATCGCCCGCGCCGCCGCGACGGTGAGCAGGTCGGGGTCCCCCGGCCCGGCGCCGACCAGCGTGACGTGCGGGGTCCGCGTGCCCGCCTGCGGGATGGCGCGGGCGACGCGGCGGGCCGTGCGCGGGCGCAACGCCGAGCCCAACGCGGCGCGCAGGGCGACGATGAAGTTGATACGCTTGCCCCCGGACCGGGAGACAAGACCGTCAAGCCACATGGCAGCGCTGGGCATCGGCAAGGATCTCCTTGAGTTCGGGGATGCAGGAGCCGCAGTTGGTCCCGGCCCGCAGGGCCGCTCCGACCTCCTGGACCGTGGTCAGGCGTTGGCTCTGGATGGCGGCGATCAGGCGGTTGACGCCGACGCCGAAGCAGGAACAGACCGTCCGCCCTTCGTCCGCCGTGGGAACCGGCGACCGGCCGGAGAGCAAGGCGCGGCGGGCGGCACCGTCCAGCGCCTCCGCCGACAGCAGGTCGACCAGCCAAGCGCGGCTGGGCAAACCGCCGGAGGTGGACAGGAACAGGCAGGCCTCCAGCCGGTCGTGGGTCACCCAGGCGCGGCGCAGCACGCCGCGGGCCGCGTCGCTGTAATCGACCGTCGCCCCGGCGAAGCCGAACTCCAGCGCGTCGGGAGCGGGCAGGGCGCCCTCGCCGGCCAGTTCGATCAGGTGGCCGCCAGGGACGGCGCGGCGTGACCAGTAGCCGCCATGGGCGGGCTCCACCGGGTCGCGGGCGATCAGGAAGCCGGTCCAGGCGGCGGCGTAGGGGACGACCGTCACCGGCATCCGCTTCAGGTCGGGCTGGCCCGACAGCGGGTCCACGGCCAGATCGTCCACCAGCCGTCCGACGATGCAGGAGGCGGTGAAGCGGTCGGTCCAGTGCATGGGCAGGAAGGCCTCCCCCACCCGCTGCGCATCGGTCACGCGCAGCCGGGCCAGCGCCGTTCCGACGGGGGTCGAGAGGCTGACCAGGGCGCCGTCCGTCAGGCCGCGCGCCGCCGCGTCCTGGGGGTGAAGGTCCAGGCAGGGTTCCGGCGCGTGGGCGGAGAGGCGCGGCGACAGGCCGGTGCGCGTCATGGTGTGCCACTGGTCGCGCAAGCGGCCGGTGTTCAACATCAGCGAACCCGGCTCGACGGTACGGGGCAGGGGGCGGGAGGTGACGGGGACGAAGCGCGCCCGCCCGTCGTCGGTGAAGAAGCGCCCGTCGGTGTAGAGACGGCGCGTCGGACCCTCGCCAACCGGCCGCGGCCAGGGGGCGGGAGCGAGCGTTTCAAATTCAGCGTCGGACAGCCCGGCAAGACCGCCGATGTCGAAGGCGCGCGTGCCATCGTTCTCGAAAGCCGACAGGGCGGCGTGCTCGCGGAAGACGTCGGCGGGCGTCTCATAGGGGAAGGCGTCGGCATTGCCCAGGACACGGGCGACCTGGGTGACGATCCACCAGTCGGGCCGCGCCTCGCCCGCCAGGGGACGGAAGGCGCGCTGGCGGGAGATCGTCCGGTCGGAGTTGGTGACGGTGCCGTCCTTCTCGCTCCAGCCTGCGGCGGGCAGGCGGATGTGGGCCAGCCGTGCCGTGTCGGTGTCGGCGATGCAGTCGGAGACGATGACCGTCTCGCAGTTTGCCAGCGCGCGGCGGACGCGGGCGGCGTCGGGCATGCTGACCGCCGGGTTGGTCGCCATGACCCAGACGGCGCGCACCGTGCCCTCCTCCACCGCGCGGAACAGGTCCACCGCCTTCAGGCCGGGCTTGTCCGCCACCCGCGGGGCGTTCCAGAAGCGGCGCAGCCGGTCCATCGACTCCGGCTCGAATCCCATATGGGCGGCGAGCTGGTTGGCGAGCCCGCCGACCTCGCGCCCGCCCATGGCGTTGGGCTGGCCGGTGACCGAGAAGGGTCCCATGCCCGGCGCGCCGATCCGCCCGGTCAGGAAATGGACGTTCAGGATGGCGTTGACCGTGTCCGTCCCCTGCGAGGATTGGTTCACCCCCTGGGAGTAAATGGTGACGGTGCGGCGGACCGTTGCGACTTCAGCGTAAAAGGCCTCGATTTCGGCCAGCGGCAGACCGCAGCGGGCGGCGACATGGGCGGGGGAGGGGGCGTCGGCGCGGGCGGCCTCCAGCGCCTTGGCCAGACCGGCGGTGTGCTCCGCGACGAAACGGGCGTCCAGAACACCGTTGTCGGCGAGATGGACGACCAGCCCGTTGAACAGCAGGGCGTCGGTGCCGGGCCGGATGGGCAGGTGGCGGTCGGCCCCGTCCACCGTGGCGGTGCGGCGCGGGTCGATGGCTATAATGCGGGTGCCGCGCGTGTACTTGGCCGCCAGCAGCCGCTGGTTCAGGATCGGGTGGCACCAGGCGAGGTTGGAGCCGACCAAAACGACCAGATCGGCCTCGTCCAGGTCCTCGTAGGTCACCGGCACCGCGTCGGCGCCGAAGCCGCGCTTGTGGCCCGCCACGCTGGAGGCCATGCAGAGGCGCGAGTTGGTATCGATGTTGGCGGTGCCGAGGAAGCCCTTCGCCAGCTTGTTGACGGCGTAATAGTCCTCGGTCAGCAACTGGCCGGAGACGTAGAAGGCCACCGAGTCCGGCCCGTGCTTCGCGATGGTGTTGGACAGGCGCGTTGCGACGGCGGCGATGGCCTCGTCCCAGGCGACGCGCCGCCCGTCCACCTGCGGGTGGAGCAGCCGTTCGGCGAGGCCCAGCGTATCGGGCAGGTTGGTGCCCTTGGAGCAGAGCTTCCCCCGGTTGGCAGGGTGGTCGGGGTCACCGGAGACGGTGACGGTGCCATCGGCGGCGACGGAGGCCAGCACGCCGCAGCCGACGCCGCAATAGGGGCAGGTGGTGCGGACGGGCTTTCCCGCTGCGATTTCCCTCTCCCCTCCGGGGAGAGGGGAGGGTGAGGGGGTTGCGCTTCTGCCGAACGTACCGCCAAGCGCATCCCCCTCACCCCAACCCTCTCCCCGGGGGGGAGAGGGGGAAAAAGGAGGGGGAGAGTCGGACGGTGCGTCACCCATGGCCGCACCCTCCACGGCCCGGACGGAAGGCCGCCAGCCCGAGTTGCACCGTGCCGTCCACCACCCGCACCGGGCAGTGGCCGGCGCAGCCCTCGTCGGGGCCGACCGCTTCGCCGCTGGCGAGGTCGATCACCCAGCTGTGCAGCGGGCAGGTCACCCGCGCCCCGTGGACGATGCCCTGCGACAGCGGGCCGCCGGCGTGCGGGCAGCGGTCCTCCAGCGCGTAGACCTCGTCCGCCACGGTGCGGAACAGGGCGATGTCGCCGAAGTCGGTCCGCACCACGCGGGCCCCCTGGCGGGGAATGTCTTCGACCGAGCCGACGGTGATCCAGGAAATGCTCTGATCCATGTCTCGTTACCCCACCTGAGCGAGCGGCGCGAATTCGTGACGGTCCACCGACCCGTTGGCCCGCTCGGCCCACGGATCGTCCTGCGAAAAGCTCTGGGAGAAGAGGAAGCGGGCGTTGAGCGCGGCCCGGCCCTCGGCATCATCGACCAGCCGGCGCTTGATGTACTCCAGCCCGACGCGCTCGACCCACGGGGCGGTGCGCTCCAGATAGCGGGCCTCCTCGCGGTAGAGCTGCATGTAGGCGCCGGTGTATTCCAGAACCTCCGCCTCGGTCTCCACCTTCACCAGCAGGTCGCAGGCCCGGACATGCATGCCGCCGTTGCCGCCGACATGCAGCTCGTAACCGCTGTCCACGCAGACGACGCCCAGGTCCTTGATGGTGGCCTCCGCGCAATTGCGCGGGCAGCCGGAGACGGCCAGCTTCACCTTGTGCGGGGTCCAGGTGCCCCAGGTCATCCGCTCCAGCTTGACGCCGAGGCCGGTGCTGTCCTGCGTGCCGAAGCGGCACCATTCCGATCCGACGCAGGTCTTCACCGTGCGCAGCCCCTTGGCGTAGGCGTGGCCGGACACCATGCCGGCGGCGTTCAGGTCCGCCCACACCGCGGGCAGATCCTCCTTCTTCACGCCGAACAGGTCGATGCGCTGGCCGCCGGTGACCTTCACCGTGGGGATGGCGAACTTGTCCACCACGTCGGCGATGGCGCGCAGCTCCTGCGCGCTGGTCAGCCCGCCCCACATGCGCGGGACGACGGAGTAGGTGCCGTCCTTCTGGATGTTGGCGTGGACGCGCTCGTTGATGTAGCGGGACCGGCTGTCGTCCTTGTACTCGCCCGGCCATTCGCACAGCAGGTAATAGTTCAGCGCCGGACGGCAATGGTGGCAGCCGTCGGGCGTCCGCCATTCCAGCCGCTGCATCACGTCCGGGATGGATTTCAGGGAAAGCGAGGTGATGGCCCGGCGCACCTCGTCGTGGGTGCGGTCGGTGCATTTGCACATCGGCTTGGCCTTCGCCTCGCCCGCGTAGCCGTCGCCGAGCGTGATGGCGAGGAGTTGCTCCACCTGCCCGGTGCAGCTGCCGCAGGAGGCCGAGGCTTTGGTATGAGACCGCACCTCGTCCAGGTTGGACAGGCCCTTCTCGGTGATCGCCTTGACGATGGTGCCCTTGCACACGCCGTTGCAGCCGCAGATCTCCGCACTGTCGGGGAGCGCCGCAACGGCGGCCTTAGGGTTTGCCGCCCCCTCGCCTCCGAACCCTTGTCCGAAGATCAGGGTGTCGCGGACCGGCGCCACTTCGGTCCCGTCCTTCAGCATCTGGAAGTACCAGCCGCCGTCCTTGGTGTCGCCGTAGAGCACGGCACCCAGGATGCGGTTCTCCTTGACCACGACGCGCTTGTAGACGCCGCGGGCGGCGTCGCGGAACACGATGTCCTCGCAGTCCTTGCCGCCGGTGAAGTCGCCCGCCGAGAAGACGTCCACCCCCGTCACCTTCAGCTTGGTCGATGTGACGGAGCCGGTGTAGGCGGCCTCCGTACCGCCGGCCAGCCGGGCGGCGGCGACCTTGGCCATCTCGAACAGCGGGGCAACGAGGCCGTACGTCTGGCCGCGATGCTCCACGCACTCTCCGACCGACAGGATCGCCGGGTCGGAAGTGGTCATGGCGTCGTCCACCTGGATGCCGCGCCCGCAGGCCAGCCCCGCCGCCTTGCCCAGCGCCATGTTCGGGCGGATGCCCACGGCCATGACCACCAGATCGGCGGGAAGCTCCTGCCCATTTTTCAGGCGAACCGCCGAAACGCTTTCGTTGCCCACAATTTCAGCAGTGTCGGCGCCGGTCAGCACGGTGATGCCGCGGCGCTCCAACTCGTGCCGCAGCAGCGCCCCGGCGGAGCGGTCGAGCTGCCGTTCCATCAGCGTGTCCATCAGGTGCAGGACCGTGACGTCCATGCCCTTGACCTTCAAGCCGTTGGCGGCCTCCAGCCCGAGCAGGCCGCCGCCGATGACCACGGCGCGCCCGCCCTTCGCCGCCGCCTCCAGCATCGCGTCAACATCGGCGAGGTCGCGGAAGCCGACGACGCCGGGCAGGGTGGAGCCGGGAACCGGGATGATGAAGGGGGTGGAGCCGGTGGCGATCAGCAGCCTGTCATAGGGCACGGTCAGACCGGAGATGGCCGTGACGGTGCGGTTCGCGCGGTCGATCACCTCCACCCGGTCGCCGGTCAACAGCTTGATTCCGTTGGCTTCATACCAGTCGCGCCCGTTCAGGACGATCTGCTCGAAGGTCTTCTCCCCGGCCAGCACGGGGGAAAGCATGATGCGGTTGTAGTTGGGGTGCGGCTCGGCGCCGAAGACGGTGATGTCGTAACGGTCCGGCGCCTTGGCCAGCAGTTCCTCCAGCGTGCGGATGCCGGCCATGCCGTTGCCGATGACGACCAGCCGTTCGCGCGGAGTGGATGGATTGGTGTGCGTGCTCATGCTGTGTGCCCTCTTGCGAGGCCGCGAGGCCGAAAAGAAAAAGGCGCCCGAAGCCCTGGGGACTCCCGCGGGATTCCCAGGGTTTCGGACGCCGTTGTCCGGGTGGTTCGCCGTCGAACCGGCCATGGCGCCGTTGCCCTGGCCCTGATCTGCCCATCCTTCTGGCAATCCGCGTGCCAACACCGGCACCAAGGTATGAGAAAGGGACCGGAATGGCGGATTTCCGCCATTTGCAGGGTTTCGCCGCCGCTGGTCGATGACGGGAGTGTCGGGACCAAAACACGCGCTTTTGTCCTGCATCGAACAAAAAGCGGTCCGAAAGCCGACAAATTGTGCAATGCGGCACCACCAAGGTACTAGCACAAACAATAGGCAATTCGCGTCGAAGCCGCAGAAACAAAGACCTTTGGCCCTGTTTGGAAGGTCATTCAGCCTTTGGCATGGTCCTTGCGAGAGGGACGGCGGGACGCGCCAACGGCGGTGCGTCCATCCCATACGCCCAAGGTTGGGCCCCTCGGCACCGTCGCTGACCCGGTTCGACAGCCCTTCATGGCTGGAGAGCCCTCAACGGCGCGTCGCCGGTGGGGCGTTGGATCGAGGTCGGGCGTGCCGCGGGGTTCCGGAACGAGAGATGGAGCGACCGACGTGACCCGACTTCCCGCCTCCCCCCGCACCGCCCTGCTGTCCGCCGCCGCCACGCTGGCGCTGACGCTCGGGTCCGCCCAGGCCGCTCCGCTCGACGTGGAGAAGGACCAGCTCAAGCTGGGCTTCATCAAGCTGACCGACATGGCGCCGCTCGCCATCGCCGCGGAGAAGGGCTTCTTCGAGGACGAGGGCCTGTCGGTGACGCTGGAGCCGCAGGCCAACTGGAAGGTGCTGCTCGACCGCGTGATCTCCGGGGAGCTGGACGGCGCCCACATGCTGGCCGGTCAGCCGCTGGGCGCCACCATCGGCTTCGGCACCCAGGCCAACGTGGTGACAGCCTTCTCCATGGACCTCAACGGCAACGGCATCACCCTGTCCAACGAGGTGTGGGAGCGGATGAAGCCCAACCTGCCCAAGGGGCCGGACGGCAAGCCGCTGCACCCGATCAAGGCTGACGCGCTGAAGCCGGTCATCGCCCAGTACCGGGCGGAGGGCAAGCCCTTCACCATGGGCATGGTCTTCCCCGTCTCCACCCACAATTACGAGCTTCGCTACTGGCTGGCCGCCGGCGGCATCAACCCCGGCTACTACGCCCCCAACGACGTGTCAGGGCAGATCCAGGCGGACGCGCTGCTCTCCGTCACCCCGCCGCCGCAGATGCCGGCGACGCTGGAGGCCGGGACCATCTTCGGCTACAGCGTCGGCGAGCCGTGGAACCAGCAGGCGGTGATGAAGGGCATCGGCGTGCCGGTCATCACCGACACCGAGATCTGGAAGAACAACCCGGAGAAGGTCTTCGGCGTCACCGAGGGCTGGGCCGCCAAGAACCCCAAGACCCATCTGGCGCTGGTCAAGGCGCTGATCCGCGCCGCCATGTGGCTGGACGAGAACGACAACGCCAACCGCGCCGAGGCGGTGAAGATCCTGGCGAAGTCGGAGTATGTGGGGGCCGACGCCAAGGTCATCGCCAATTCGATGACCGGCACCTTCGAGTATGAGAAGGGCGACAAGCGGGCGGTTCCCGACTTCAACGTCTTCTTCCGCTACAACGCCACTTATCCCTTCTATTCCGACGCCGTCTGGTACCTGACGCAGATGCGCCGCTGGGGCCAGATCGCCGAGGCCAAGCCGGACTCCTGGTACGACGAGACCGCCCGCAAGGTCTACAAGCCGGAGATCTACCTGAAGGCCGCGCGGCTGCTGGTGGAGGAGGGCAAGGCCAAGGAGGCCGACTTCCCCTGGGCCAGCGACGGCTACAAGCCGCTGGACGAGGGCTTCATCGACGGCATCGCCTACGACGGCCGCAAGCCCAACGAGTACCTGACGAAGCTGCCCATCGGCCTGAAAGGCGGGCAGGCGCTGCAGGGCGGCCAACTGGTCGGCGGTTGAGACTGCGGACTTCCGATACTCGCGCAGTGGTCGCGACGGGCCCCCACCCTAACCCTCCCCCGCTCACGCAGGGGAGGGGACAGACACCCTCCCCCGCCCAGCGGGGGAGGGCCGGGGTGGGGGCATCGGCGCCCCGCGCCAAACAGAAAGATCACCCCATGACCAGCGTGACCGAAGCCTCCACCCTCTCCACCGCCGAGGCGATGCGCGCCCGGCGCAAGGCCCGCCTCGCCCACAGCCTGAACCGCGCCGCCGCCACCCTGCAGATCGTCGGGCTCGGCTGGCTCGGCCCGCTGCTCCGCATGGCCGCCGGGGACAGCCCGCGCCAGCAGGGGCGGGAGCTGTGGCAGCAGATGGGCGTGCCGCTGACCGCCCTGATGCTGTTCCTCGCCGCCTGGGCATGGCTGGCGCCGCAGGTGAACACCAGCCTGGGCGCCATCCCCGGCCCGGCCCAGGTGTGGGAGCAGGTGGGCGTCCTGCACGCCGACCATCAGGCCGAACGCGCCAAGGAGGCCGCCTTCTACGACCGGCAGGCCAAGCGCAACGCCGAGCTGCTGGCCAAGGACCCGAGCGCCGAGGTCAAGACCCGGCCCTACGCCGGCAAGCCGACCTATCTCGACCAGATCGTCACCAGCCTGAAGACGGTCTTCACCGGCTTCCTGCTCGGCGCGCTGGTGGCGGTGCCGCTGGGCGTGGCCTGCGGCCTGTCGCGCACGGTCAACGCGGCGATGAACCCGCTGATCCAGATCTTCAAGCCGGTGTCGCCGCTGGCCTGGCTGCCGCTGGTCACCATGGTGGTCAGCGCCACCGTGTCGAGCGACAACCCGACCTTCGAGAAGTCCTTCCTGACCTCCGCCGTCACGGTCACGCTCTGCTCGCTGTGGCCGACGCTGATCAACACGGCGGTCGGCGTGTCCTCCATCGACAAGGACCTGATGAACGTGGGCAAGGTGCTGCAGCTGTCCGGCCCGACGATGGTGCGCCGGCTCGTGCTGCCCTCGGCGCTGCCCTACATCTTCACCGGTCTGCGGCTGTCGCTGGGCGTGGGCTGGATGGTGCTGATCGCGGCGGAGATGCTGGCCCAGAATCCCGGCCTCGGCAAGTTCGTGTGGGACGAGTTCCAGAACGGCTCCTCCTCCTCGCTCGCCCGCATCATGGTGGCGGTCTTCACCATCGGCCTGATCGGCTTCCTGCTCGACCGCGTCATGCTGGCCTTCCAGGCCGCCGTTTCCCACACCGGCACCCGCTGAGGAGTCCCCGAGCATGGCCATCCTTGAGCTGAAGAACGTCGCGAAGTCCTACGGCGGGACCGAGGTGCTGCGCGGAATCGACCTGTCCATCGCGGAGGGGGAGTTCGTCGCCATCGTCGGCTTCTCCGGCGCCGGCAAGACCACGCTGGTCAACCTGATGGGCGGGCTGGCCGCCCCCGACGCCGGCGAGGTGGCGTTCCGCGGCGAGCCGGTGCGCGGGCCGGGGGCGGAGCGCGGCGTCGTGTTCCAGAACTACTCGCTGATGCCCTGGCTGAGCGTGAAGGACAACGTGGCGCTGGCCGTGGACGCCGTGCACAAGGGCAAGGCGTCCACGGAGCGCGGCGTGCTGACCCGCCGGGCGGTGGAGACGGTGGGGCTGGGCCACGCCACCGACCGCCGCCCCAAGGAGCTGTCGGGCGGCATGCGCCAGCGCGTCGGCTTCGCCCGCGCGCTCGCCATGAGCCCGGAAATGCTGCTGCTGGACGAGCCGCTGTCGGCGCTGGACGCGCTGACCCGCGCCAAGCTCCAGGACGAGATCGAGGCGATCTGGCGCAAGGACCGCAAGACCGTCGTCCTCATCACCAACGACGTGGACGAGGCCATCCTGCTGGCCGACCGCATCATCCCGCTGACGCCGGGTCCGGGGGCGACGCTCGGCCCCGCCTTCGCGGTGGACCTGCCGCGCCCGCGCGACCGCACCGCCGTGAACCACGACCCGGACTTCAAGCGCCTGCGCGCCGAGGTCACGGCCTGGCTGATGGAGGCCGGGGCCAGCCGCGCCGCCGCCGCGGTGGACGAGACCCTGACCCTGCCGGCGGCGACGCCGATCACCGCCGCACCGCCGCCCAAGGCTTATCTGGCCGGGCAAGCCGGCGGCCTGTCCGACGACCGCTACGTCGAGTTCAGCCGGGTCACCAAGACCTTCGCCACGCCGAAGGGGCCGCTGACCGTGGTGGACGGCTTCGACCTGAAGATGCGCAAGGGGGAGTTCATCTCCCTGATCGGCCATTCGGGCTGCGGCAAGTCCACGGTGTTGTCGATGGTCGCCGGGCTGGCCGACGTCTCCAGCGGCGGCATCGTGCTGGACGGCAAGGAGGTCGTCGGCGCCGGCCCCGACCGGGCGGTGGTCTTCCAGGCGCCCAGCCTGTTCCCCTGGCTGACCGCGCTGGAGAACGTCATGCTGGGGGTGGACCGCGTCTACCCGCAGGCCGGCCGGGGGGAGCGCGACGACATCGCCCGTTACTACCTGTCGCGCGTCGGGCTGGGAGACGCCATGAACAAGAAGGCGGCGGAGCTGTCCAACGGCATGAAGCAGCGCGTCGGCATCGCGCGGGCCTTCGCCCTGTCGCCGAAGCTGCTGCTGCTGGACGAGCCCTTCGGAATGCTGGACAGCCTGACCCGCTGGGAGCTTCAGGAGGTGCTGATGGAGGTGTGGGCGCGCACCCAGGTCACCGCCATCTGCGTCACCCACGACGTTGACGAGGCGATCCTGCTGGCCGACCGTGTGGTGATGATGTCCAACGGGCCGAACGCCCGCATCGGCCACATCCTGGAGGTGGACATCCCCCACCCCCGGACCCGGCAGGCCCTGCTGGAGCATCCCCGTTACTACGCCTACCGGGAGGAGCTGCTGAACTTCCTGGAAGGCGGGCATCACGGGACGGTGAAAGCGGCGTGACGTGGGCGGCGTGAAGGGGAGGGCGGAGCGGCCATGGCGAACAAACCCCTGAGCATTCTGGTGGCCGGCCCCGACGCCGACGCCACGCGGCCGGTGGAGGACGGCTTGGCCGGGGCGGGGGGCCGCGACCGGATCGCCGACCGGATCGTCGTGGTCCATGGCTTCGCCGACTTGGCCGTCCGCGTCGCCGCGCTGGCGCCGGACGCGGTCGTCGCTGTTTTGGAAACATCGGACCCCGCGACGCTGGACGGCGTCTTCCGGCTGGCCCGGTCCGGGGCCTGCGCCGTCGTCCTGTTCGCCGACAAAGCGCCGCCGGGGGCAGCCGCGCAGGCGGCGGAGGCCGGGGTGGCCGCCTTCGTCCTGGACGGGCTGCACCCCGCCCGCGTGCGGCCGATCCTGGAAACCGCGCTGGCCCGCTACGCTGCTTTTGAAACGCTGAAACGCGAACGCGACGAGGCGCGCACGCAGCTCGCCGACCGCAAGCTGATCGAGCGGGCGAAGGGCATCCTGATGCAGCAGAAGTCCCTGACGGAGGAGGCGGCCTACAACGCCTTGCGCAAGGCCGCCATGAAGCAGGGCCGCCGCATCGCCGACATCGCCCAGAGCGTCATCACGGCCGCCGAGATCGAGCTGTGAAACGTTTCAAAACAAGCGCTTCGGATGCAAATGATACCGAACGACCGATTCACTTCCTGGACTGAGGGGTCGATGCTCGAACGGTGCGGTGACGGTGCGTCCCTCAACAATGCCAAAGCGTGCGAGTCACGGCAAGCCGTCCGGTCGGCTGTCGCAGCGCGCATGTCGTGCCAACCGCTCCGCGGAGGGCTGCTGGCCGACCGTCAGCTTTTCTGAAATCGTCTTCCCGTCCACCGAACCTCCCCTTTCAATTCCGTGAAGGCACACGTCAGAGTGTTAAGAATCCCGCCACCCCGGCCGCGACAACGACGGCCCAGGCCGGCGCACGCCATGCCGTCACGCGGTTCTTTCACCGCTCATCGCAGCGGCGGCCAGGGCCCGCGCCTCGGTTTCCGCCTTCAACCCGGTCTCGCGGCGCTCGCTGTAGCGATCGGTCAGGTAGTCGCTGCGGTCGCGCACCAGCAGGGTGAACTTGACCAGTTCCTCCATCACGTCCACCACGCGGTCGTAATAGGGCGAGGGCTTCATCCGCCCGGCCTCGTCGAACTCCTGATAGGCCTTGGCGACGGAGGACTGGTTGGGGATGGTCACCATCCGCATCCAGCGGCCCAGCACCCGCATCGCGTTGACCGCGTTGAAGGACTGCGAGCCGCCGGAAACCTGCATCACCGCCAGCGTCCGGCCCTGCGTCGGCCGGATACCGCCGCTTTCCAGCGGCAGCCAGTCGATCTGGCATTTCAGGATGCCGGTGATGGTGCCGTGGCGTTCCGGGCTGACCCACACCTGCCCTTCCGACCATTGCGACAGGGCGCGCAGTTCCGCCACCTTGGGATGATCGACCGGCACGCTGTCCGGCAGCGGCAGGCCGTGGGGATCGAAGATCCGCGTCTCCGCCCCCATGCGCCGCAGCAGACGGGCGGCTTCTTCGGCCAGGAAGCGGCTGTACGACCGTTCCCGCAGCGAGCCGTAGAGCAGCAGGATGCGCGGCGGGTGGGTCGACGGCCGCTCCGCTGTCAGCCTGTCGAGGTCGGGAGCCTCGAAATAGGACTCGTCCAGGCTCGGCAAGGAGTCGCTTCCGGTCGTCTCGATATCATGCATGGCTGCGTCCCTCGTACCAGGGCTTGGTCGCCTTGACGATCCTCACCACCGACAGCATCACCGGCACCTCGACCAGCACGCCGACCACGGTGGCGAGCGCCGCCCCGGAGCCCAAACCGAACAGGCTGATGGCGGCGGCGACCGCCAGTTCGAAGAAGTTGGAGGCGCCGATCAGCGCCGCCGGAGCCGCCACGCACCACGCCACCCCGAAGCGGCGTGACAGCCAGTAGGCCAGCCCGGCGTTGAAATAGACCTGGATCAGGATCGGCACCGCCAGCAGCAGGATGACCAGCGGCTGGGCCAGGATCTGTTCGCCCTGGAAGCCGAACAGCAGCACCAGCGTGGTCAGCAGCGCCACCAGCGACACCGGTTGGATCAGGTCGAGCCGGCGCTTCAGAGCCGCCTCCCCGCCGCTGGCCAACAGGCTGCGGCGCCAGAGTTGGGCGCCGACCACGGGGATGACGATGTAGAGCAGCACAGACAGCAGCAGCGTGTCCCACGGCACGGTGATCGACGCGACGCCCAGCAGCAGGCCGACCAGCGGCGCGAAGGCGAAGACCATGATGATGTCGTTCAGCGCCACCTGGCTCAGCGTGTAGTGCGGCTCGCCCTCGCACAGGTTCGACCAGACGAACACCATGGCGGTGCAGGGGGCGGCGGCCAGCAGGATCAGGCCGGCGATGTAGGAGGAAATCTGGTCCTGCGGCAGCAGCGGGGCAAACAGGTTTCCGATGAACAGCGTGCCGAGCAACGCCATCGAGAACGGCTTGACCGCCCAGTTGATGAACAGGGTGACGCCGACGCCGCGCCAATGCTCCTTGACCTGCCCCAGCGCGCCGAGGTCGATCTTCAGCAGCATCGGCACGATCATCAGCCAGATCAGCACCGCCACCGGCAGGTTGACCTTGGCGACCTCGGCCGCGGCGATCGCCTGGAACAGGCCGGGCACCAGATGGCCGAGTGCGATGCCGGCGACGATGCACAGCGCGACCCAGACGCTGAGGTAACGCTCGAACAGGCCCATGGCGGGGCGGGCCGCCGGGGCGGCATGGATGTCAGCGGTCATGATGCTTGTCCGTCAGGAGGCTTTGCCGATGCGGTGTCCGGCGGCATCGACGACCTGCTCGCCATCTTCCTTGGCGAAGGCGCCGCGCTGGGCATCGGAGAGGATGTCGAGCACCGCCTCGGACGGGCGGCACAGCCGCACGCCGAGCGGCGTCACCACGATCGGCCGGTTGATCAGGATCGGGTGGGCCATCATGGCGTCGAGCAGTCGGTCGTCGCTCAACGACGGGTCGTCGAGCCTGAGCTCGGCAAAGGGCGTGCCCTTCTCGCGCAGCACGGCACGCACCGGCACGCCCATGCGGCGGATCAGGTCGGCGAGTTCCTCGCGCGTCGGCGGTGTCTTCAGATACTCGATCACCGTCGGCTCGACGCCGCTGTTGCGGATCAGCGCCAGCGTGTTGCGCGACGTGCCGCAATCGGGGTTGTGGTAGATGGTGACCGGCGTCATCGCGCCGCCTCCGGCGTGGCGGACTCCTGGCCCATGTCATCCAGCTTGCGTTTCAGCGCCAGCCGGTCGAGCGAGGCGATGGGCAGGCTGACGAAGGCCTGGATGCGGCGCTGGATTTGGCCGAACACCGTGGCGGTGAAGGCGGCCTTCTCCGCGTCGGTGCCCTGGGCACTCGACGGGTCCGGAAAGCCCCAGTGCGCCGTCATCGGCTGTCCCGGCCACACCGGGCAGACCTCCCCGGCGGCGTTGTCGCAAACGGTGACGATGAAATCCATGTGCGGGGCACCCGGTGCGGCGAACTCATCCCAGGTCTTGGAGCGCAGCTCGGCGGTCGGGAAGCCGAGCCGTTCCAGCAGGTCATGGACAGAGGGGTTGATGCGCCCGGACGGCTGGCTGCCGGCGCTGAAGCCGCGGAAGCGGCCCTTGCCCTCCCGGTTCAGCAGGCATTCCGCCATGACGCTGCGGGCGCTGTTGTGGGTGCACAGGAACAGGACGTTGTAGACGCGGTCGGTCATCGCTGGATCGCCTTTCCGGGCCGCGGGAAGCGCGGCGGTTGGGGTCGGGGCATCAGGCGTCGTGGTCGCATCCGTCGGGACCACACGGGACGGCCTGGATCAGGTCGGCGGAGCAGAGTTCGGGACGGCCCTGGCAACAGTCCTCCATCAGGAAGGCGATCAGCCGGCGGGTGCCCTCATAGTCGGACGCATAGAAAATCTGCCGCTGCACCCGCCAGGAGCGGAGCAGGCCGGCGCGTTCCAGCGTCGCCAGATGATGGGACAGGGTGGAGGCCGGAACCCCCACCTGCTGGGCAATCTCGCCCGCCGTCAGCCCGTTCGGCCCCACCTTGATCAGCAGGCGGAACACGGCCAGACGGGTTTCCTGGGCGAGCGCGGCGAAGGCGTCGATGGCGGTCTTGCTTTCCATGATTCGACAATAGTCGAATTATCGATGTGAGGCAATCAGCTGAACACCTCGACAAGCCGACGTTGAGCAAGAGATCAGGCGGCGAAAGTTGTAGGCGAGCTTGGCGATGCCGATCTTCACCGTCGCGCGACCGAGGCCGGCGGCCAGGGTGAACCAGGGGAAGCACCGGAGCACCCGCAACGCCAAGGCTTTTTGAGGTGTCCAAATGCGCGGACCGAAAGCCATCTTCTGCGCAATCAAGACGGCAGTCCTCCAGGGAGGTGCCGGATCGCGAGGAACTTACGGCGGCTGGGCTGCGTGATGCTTCCTCCCCGGCGGATGGACAAACGCATGGCCCAAGCCTACGGACAGGATTTGCGGGATCGTTCGAAGTAGCGCCCCTTGAAGTCCGGCACGGCTTAGTTCTGCCCAGCCATTCCGCCGGATCTGGGTCAACTCTGCAACAGAGCTTTCAACGGCGCCCCGTTGATTCAAGTCATGGCATTTCCCGCGTCTCCGGACAACGTTTGTCAAACGCACTTGGCGGAAGAGGTCGCGATGACTGGACTCTTGCCACGGGAAGGGCCGGCGGACATCGAAGCGTTGCTGGGGCTGGACCGTTTGCCCCGGAACGCTTTGGGTGTGGTGCGCATCGGACGTGCCTGGTTGCTCGCCGTTAGTCTGGCCGCTCTGCTGGGCGTGGTTGTCTACTTCCTGCTTCGCTCCTCCACCGACAACATCCGCTACGCAACCGAACCGACGGTTCGCGGCGACCTGCACGTGATCGTCACCGCCACCGGCAGCGTCCAGCCGACAAGCCAAGTCGAGGTTTCAAGCGAGCTGTCCGGCACCGTGCGCCGGGTTCTTGTCGATTACAACAGCGTGGTCGCCGCCGGTCAGATGCTGGCGGAACTGGACACCGACAAGGTCATGGCCAGCGTGGACAGTTCCCGCGCCAAACTGGCCGCCGCCGAGGCGAAGGTCGCCCAGGCGGAGGTCACCGTCGTCGAGACCGCGCGCGAACTCGATCGCAAGCAGACGTTGGTTCGCACCCGTGCAGGCACGCTTCAGAACCTGGACGTGGCGAGAGCGCTCCGCGACCGGGCCGTGGCGGCGCGGGCAAGCGCGCGGGCCGATGTCGGGGTGGCCGAGGCCGAGTTGACGCTGAATGAGTCGAACCTGCGCAAGACGGGCATCGTTTCGCCCATCGACGGCATCGTCCTGAAACGCAACATCGATCCCGGCCAAACCGTTGCCGCCACCTTTCAGGCGCCGGTGCTGTTCTCCATCGCCGAAGACCTGCGCCGGATGGAGGTGCAGGTTGACGTGGACGAGGCCGACGTCGGCAAGGTGCGCGAAGGACAGTCGGCCCGCTTCTCCGTCGATGCCCACCCCGATCACCATTTTCCCGCCGTCATCCGCGAACTGCGCTACGCCCCGGAGACGGTGCAGGGCGTCGTGACCTACAAGGCCATTCTTACCGTCGACAACAGCGCCATGCTGTTGCGTCCGGGCATGACCGCGACGGCGGAGATCGGTGTGCAGGACGTGGCGGACGCGCTTCTCGTGCCCAACGCCGCCCTGCGCTTCACGCCGCCAGTGGAGGCGGCGGGCCAAGGCGACCTGCTGAAACGGATGATGCCCGGCATGCCGCAGTTCCGTTCCCCAAGTCCGCAGGAGCCCAGCGGCCCGTCGCGCACCGTGTGGACACTGCGCGACGGCGCCGCGGTGGAGGTGCCGGTCGTCACCGGAGCAAGCGACGGCCGGAGGACCGAGATTCTCCAGGGAGACCTGACGGAGGGTGCGGTTGTGATCGTGGACACGGCACCGACCCCCTGAGGAGGGCAGCATGCCCAGAGCCGACGGACCGCCACTCATCGAGTTCAAGGGTGTGAGCAAGGTTTTCGGCAGCGGCCCCGCCGCCGTCCCGGCGCTGAACGCGGTCGATCTGAGCATCGACCGGGGGGAATTCGTGGCGATCATGGGACCGTCGGGGTCCGGCAAGTCAACGGCGATGAACATCCTCGGCTGCCTCGACGCCCCGACCTCCGGGACCTATCGCTTCATGGGCGTCGACGTCGGCCGCTTGAACCGCCACCAGCGCACGCTGCTCCGCCGCCGCTACCTGGGCTTCGTCTTCCAGGGCTTCAACCTGCTGGCCCGCACCAGCGCCGTGGAGAATGTGGAGCTTCCTCTGGTCTACCGAGGCACTCCCACGACCGCCCGCCGCCGGCTTGCGCGGGAGGTTCTGGCCCGTGTCGGGCTGGAAGGGCGCGAGGACCACACGCCGGGCGAGTTGTCCGGCGGCCAGCAGCAGCGTGTCGCCATCGCCCGCGCCATCGTCACCGACCCCGCCGTTCTGCTGGCCGACGAGCCGACCGGCAATCTCGACAGCCGGATGAGCCTGGAGATCATGAACCTTCTGGGGCGGCTGAACCGCGAACAGGGCATCACCGTCGTCATGGTCACGCATGAGCCGGACATGGCGGCCCACGCACGGCGCATCATCCGCTTCGTCGATGGCCGCATCGACAGCGACGCCTCCAGCGAAAGGGCCGCGTGATGCTCGTCGAGGCCGTCAAGCTCGCGCTCCAGGCGATCCGCCGCAACGCGCTGCGCTCCTTTCTCACCGTGCTCGGCATCATCATCGGTGTCGGCGCCGTCATCGGCATGGTGACCATCGGCAACGGCACCACCGCCCGGATCACCGCCGACCTCGCCAAGCTCGGCACCAACCTGCTGTTTGTGCTGCCCGGACAGGTCGGCCCCGGACGCGCCAGTTCCGACGCCAAGCCCTTCAACAACCGCGACATCGAGGTGATGCGGGCACAACTGACCGGGGTGCAGGCGGTCGCGCCGGTGGCGCAGAAGTCGGTGCCGGTGATCTACGGGACGGAAAACCGCAACACGGTGGTGACGGGAACCGACAGCGGCTATTTCGTCGTGCAGAATTGGGCGCTGGCACGGGGGCGCGGCTTCCACGAGGGCGAGGAGCGCGCCGGGCGTGCCGCCTGCATCGTCGGCCAGACCGTCCGGGAGACGCTGTTCGGCCGTACCGACCCCATCGGCGAGACCATCCGCGTCCACAACGTCTCATGCGAGGTGATCGGCCTTCTCGAAGCGAAGGGGCAGTCGAGCTTCGGAACCGACCTGGACGACACGGTGCTGATGCCTCTGCGCGCCTTCCAGCGGCGGATCGCCGGAAACATGGACATCGCGCGCGTCTACGTCTCGGCGCGGAACGGGGTCGATACGGCCAAGGTGCAGACCGGCATCGAGCGCCTGTTGCGGGAGCGGCGCAACATCACCCCCGGCAAGGAGGACGATTTCTCCGTTCGCGATATGAAGCAGGTCGTGCAGGCCACCGCCGGAGCGACGGCGGTGCTCACCGGCCTTCTGGGCGCGGTGGCGGCGGTCAGCCTGCTGGTCGGCGGGATCGGCATCATGAACATCATGCTGGTGTCGGTGACCGAAAGGACGCGGGAAATCGGAATACGCCTCGCCATCGGCGCCCTGGAGGAACAGGTGCTGATGCAGTTCCTGGTGGAGGCGGTGGTGCTGTCCCTGTTCGGCGGCATCCTCGGAATCGCTTTGGGGCTCGGGCTGGCGATTGTGACGACGGCCGCGCTGAACGTCCCGTTCCTCGTCGATCCCTTCATCATCCTTGTGGCGTTCGGCTTCTCCGCCGTGGTTGGAATCCTCTTCGGCTACATCCCGGCCCACCGCGCGGCCCATCTCGATCCGATCCAGGCACTGCGCCATGAGTGACGGTTCCGTCCGTTCAAACGCGCGCGGCGCGAACGCCCGCCCCCGATAGCGCTGGTGTTCCTTTACCTGGGTTAAGGCTCCCCGGCCCTCGCACCCCGATGATGATCCCGGCGGCGCCGTAGCCAACGGGCCGCGATGACGATGCGACCGACCGCCGGAGGAGCGCCATGCAACCGTCGCTGCAGATCACCTTCCACAACATGGACCCCTCGCCCTTCCTGGAAGCCTGTGTCCGCGAGCATGCCGCCAAACTGGAGCGATTCTTCGAACACATCATGGCCTGCCACGTGGTCCTCGATGCGCCGCATCGACACCACCACAAGGGCAAGCTCTACACCGTCCGGATCGACCTGACCGTTCCGGCAGGAGAACTGGTCGTGCGCCACGCCAAGCCCGCCGACCATGCCCATGAAGATCCCAAGGTCGCCATACGCGACGCGTTCGACGCGATCCGCCGGGAGTTGGAAGACTACGCGCGCCGCCGCAGGCAGGACGTGAAGACCCATACGGCGTCGTAGGCGTCGCGTCTCCGCTCTCCGCCCGGGATCAATCACCGAAGCGCCCGGCGCCGGACATTACGCCACCAGCGCCGACGACATCACCTTGGGAGGCCGGCCATGCCGGACAGTTCGTACATCCGCTGGTTTTCCGATCTTGGTCGTGACGATGTCGCCCTGGTGGGCGGCAAGAACGCCTCGCTCGGTGAGCTCCATCGGCGCTTGAAACCGCTGGGGGTGGAGGTGCCGGACGGTTTCGCCCTGACCGCCGCCGCCTTCCGCGACGCGCTGACCGCCGCCAACGCCTGGGACGGCCTGCACGCGCTGCTGGACGACCTGGACAAGACGGATGTGGAGCGTCTGGCCCGTGCCGGGGCCCGCGCCCGCGAGATCGTCTACACCGCCGGCCTGACGCCGGACATGGAAGCGCAATTGCGCACGGCCTTCCGTGCCCTGCTGGCCGAATACGGGGAAGGCCTGACCGTGGCGGTGCGCAGCTCCGCCACCGCCGAGGATCTGCCGACGGCCAGCTTTGCCGGGCAGCACGAGACCTACCTGAATGTGGCGGGCGAGGCGATGCTGCTCGACGCCGTGCGGCGCTGCCACGCCTCGCTGTTCACCGACCGCGCCATCTCCTATCGGATCGACCAGGGCTTCGACCATTTCAAGGTCGCGCTGTCGGTCGGTGTGCAGAAGATGGTGCGCTCCGACCTCGCCTCGGCCGGGGTGATGTTCACGCTCGACACGGAATCGGGATACCGGGATGCCGTGTTCATCACCGGCGCCTATGGGCTGGGGGAAACGGTCGTCCAGGGGACGGTCGATCCCGACGAGTTCTATGTGCACAAGCCGACCTTCCGGAAGGGCCATCGCGCGGTGCTGCGGCGGCGCCTGGGCGAGAAGCTGGTGAAGATGGTCTACCGCTCGGGCCGCACGCGCGAGCCGACGCGCACGGTCCCCACCCCCGGCGCTGACCGGGAGCGCTTCTGCCTGACCGACGGGGAGGTGCTGCGGCTCGCCGAACAGGCGATCCGGATCGAGGACCATTACGGCCAGCCCATGGACATCGAATGGGCCAAGGACGGGCAGGACGGCGGTCTCTACATCGTCCAGGCGCGGCCGGAGACGGTCGCCTCCCGGCGCTCGGCCCTGGAGCTGGAGACCTTCGTTCCGGAAGGGAAGGGCACCGTACTCGTTTCCGGGCGCGCGGTCGGCGGGCGTATGGCCGCCGGGGCCGTCCGTGTGGTGACCGGCGCCCACCATCTGTCCGCCTTCCGCCCGGGCGAGGTGCTGGTGGCCGACACCACGACGCCCGATTGGGAACCGGTGATGAAGACGGCCGCCGCCATCGTCACCAACCGGGGCGGCCGCACCTGCCACGCCGCCATCGTCGCCCGCGAGCTGGGCATTCCCGCCGTGGTCGGGGCCGAGCGCGCGACGGAGGCCCTGCGCGACGGTCAAACAGTGACCATCTCCTGCGCCGAGGGCGACACCGGCAAGGTCTATGACGGCGCCGTGCCGTTCCATGTGGAGCGCATCGACCTCGGTCGGCTGCCGCGCCCACAGACGCGCATCATGGTGAACCTCGGCAACCCCGACCAGGCCTTCCAGACCGGCCAGCTTCCGGTGGACGGGGTTGGCCTGGCGCGCATGGAGTTCATCATCAGCGAGGCCATCAAGGTGCATCCGATGGCGCTCGTCCATCCGGAGCGCGTCGAGGATTCCGACGTCCGCGCCCACATCGCCCAACTGACCTGCAGCCACCCCGACGGCGGCGCCTACTTCGTGGAGCGTCTGTCGGAAGGGATCGGCACCATCGCGGCGGCCTTCTTCCCGCGCCCGGTCATCGTTCGCCTGTCGGACTTCAAGACCAACGAATACGCTTCCCTGATCGGCGGGCGGTGGTTCGAGCCGGTCGAGGAGAATCCCATGCTCGGCTTCCGGGGGGCGGCGCGCTACGCCCATCCTGCCTACGAGGAGGGCTTCGCGCTGGAATGCCGGGCGCTGGTCCGGGTGCGTGCCGAGATGGGATTGACCAACGTGAAGGTCATGGTCCCCTTCTGCCGCCGCCTGGAGGAGGCGGACCGGGTGATCGCCGCCATGGCCCGCCATGGGCTGGAGCGCGGGCGCGACGGGCTGGAGATCTACGTGATGTGCGAGATCCCCAACAACGTGCTGCTGGTGGACGAGTTCGCCCAACGTTTCGACGGATTTTCCATCGGGTCGAACGACCTGACGCAGCTCACGCTCGGCGTGGACCGCGACAGTCCGCTGGTCGCCTTCGACTTCGACGAGCGCGATCCCGGCGTGCTGGCATTCCTGCGCCAAGCCGTGGAGGGCGCGCGTCGCAACGGCCGGCCCTGCGGAATCTGCGGCCAGGCACCCTCGGACTATCCGGAAATCGCCGAGTTCCTGGTGCGGCTCGGCATTGATTCCATCAGCCTGACGCCTGACAGCGTGCTGAAGACGTTGCGCGCCGTCGTGGAGCTGGAACGAGGGCTCGGCCGTGTCCCGCGCAACCCTGAAACGGGAGATCCATCATGAAGCACGTCGTCGTCTTCGCACACCCGCGCTCCGGCAGCTTCATCCGGCAGGCCGCGGGGGCCTATGTGGACGAGTTGGAGCAATACGGACATTCGGTCGAGGTGCGCGACCTCTACACCATGGGTTTCAACCCGGTCCTCTCGGAGGAGGAGCTGGCCCGCGCGGGTCCGGTGCCCGAGGACGTCCGGCGTGAGCAGGAGATCATCGCCGGGGCGCAGGCGATCACCTTCCTGTTTCCGATCTGGTGGGCCGGAATGCCCGCCATGCTCAAGGGCTATGTGGACCGGGTCTTCACCTACGGCTTCGCTTGGGAGATGCGCGGCGAGGAGATCAAGGGCAAGCTGCACGGACGCAAGGGGCTGATCGTCACCAGTTCCGGCGCGCCGCTGGACTATCTGGAAGCGGTCGGGGAAATGCAGGCCTTCAAGGTCACGCAGGACGTCGCGATCATGGGACTGTGCGGCATCAAGGTGGTCGAGCATGTGCATTTCGACGATCTGGGGCCGAACACCACGCCCGAGCGGATCGACGACAACATCCGCCGCATCCGCGCCGCGGTGCGCGTCCATTTCTGAACCGATGCCCTGAGCGGCGGACTTCATCCGCCGCTCAGGGCGCACGATCATTCGATGACGGGGCGGCCGTGGGGCGCGTGCGCGACGCCTCGTCCAGCAGGTGGACGACCTCGGCATCATCGAGTTGGTGAAAGTCCTCGTAGAAGGCGCCGATGGCGTCGAACGGGTTCGGAGCCTGGAGACAGACAATCTCATCGGCTTCGACCCGCAGCTCCGACAGGACGTCGAGCGGCGCCACCGGCACCGCCAGCACCGTCCGCCTCGGCCTCGCCCGGCGCACCGACCGCAGGGCGGCGAGCATCGTCGCGCCGGTCGCGATGCCGTCGTCCACGAGGATGGCGGTGCGCCCGGCCACCGGCACCCGCGGACGGTCGCCGACATACACGGCCCGCCGGCGCTCGATCTCCCGGAGCTGCCGAACCTTTTCCTCTCCGATCCAGGATTCGGGCACGAAATCCGCGACATCCGGGTTGATGACGGTTTCGACGCGGCCGCCATCGGCCACGGCGCCGACGGCCAGCTCCGGCTGGAACGGGGCGCCGATCTTGCGCACGAGCACGAGGTCGAGCGGCGCGTGGAGCGCCCTCGCCACCTCCACCGCGACCGCGACGCCGCCGCGCGGCAGAGCCAGGACGACCGGTTTCTCGTCGCCCAGATGGGCCAGCCGCGTAGCGAGGCGTCGTCCGGCCTCGCTCCGGTCACGGAACCGGAACGGCACGCCGGGGCCGCTCATCGTCGTCGATCGTGGCGTGTCTGATCCCGGCATCGTGCTGTCCTCCGCTGGCCGCTGTGCGACGTGTTTAAGCGTCCATCCGGGAAAGCCCTCTTCACACAGGTTAAGCGCACCTCCGGCCACAGGGGGTGGAGCTACCTCCTCATCGCCTGGCCCCGGTCAGGGAGGGCTTGATCCAGGTTAACCTCCCTGGGTCGCTTTGGGTCGATAGAGGAGACGACATACACGCTACCGCAACAAGGAGGAGACACTCCTATGGCCGACACGAACCTGACGGAAAAGCCAAAACAGGGCGAAACCTCCCAGCAGGGCATCGCCTCCACCGGCGTGGCCGCTCAGCAGATCGCCGCCCGCAACCGGCACCCGATCCTGGCGTTGCGCGACGAGTTCGACCGGTTGTTCGACGAGGCGTCGTCGATGTTCCGCTTCCCGTGGAGCCGGCGTTCGCCGTTCGATCTGGAACCGTTGCTGCGCGCAGAGTTGGAGGGCGCCGCGTTCGCGCCGCCGGCCGAGGTCGAGGAGCGGGCGGATGAGTATCGGGTGACCATGGAAATGCCCGGCATGGACGAGCAATCCGTGGACCTCAGCGTCCAGGACGACGTCCTGTCCATCAAGGCCGAGAAGAGCGAGGAAAAGGAGGAGAAGGACGCCAGCCGTTACGTCTCGGAGCGGCGCTACGGCCTGTGCGCGCGGTCGTTCCGCCTTCCCGCCAATGTGGACCGCGACCGCATCGCGGCCAGCATGAAGAATGGCGTCCTCACCGTCGTCCTTCCCAAGACCGAGCCGGGCCAACCGTCCAAGCGGAAGATCGACATCGCGAAGGCCTGAACGGCCCAGAGTCGCGGCCCGGAGTCGCGGCCCGGAGTCATCGAGTGCCGGGCAACGCCGGCACTCCCTTTCCTTCACCGGTAGGTTCCCATGGGCGAGCACATCCACGAACCGCGTCCCCACGATCAGCGTCCGCAACCGGCCCGTCGCGACCGGCTGATCCAGGAGCATGTCCACGACCCATACAAGCGGGCAGCCAAGATGTCCGATCCGACGGTCTGTCCGCAATGCGGCGCCGTCTACCACCATGGGCGGTGGAGCTGGGGGCTGCCCGCCGTCGATGCCGTGAAGCAACTGTGTCAGGCCTGCCACCGCGCCAACGACCGTTACCCCGCCGGCACCGTGACCCTGTCCGGCGGCTTCGTCGGCCCGCATCGCGACGAGATCCTGGCCGCCGTCCATCACCAGGAGCGCCTGGAAAAGGACGAGCATCCCCTGCACCGCATCATCGGCATCGAGCATCGCGACGGCGACATGGTGGTGACGACCACCGACGTGCATCTGCCCCGCCGCATCGGCGAGGCCCTGCACCACGCCTATGCCGGCGACCTCGACCTCCACTACGACAAGGACGCCTACTATGTCCGCGTCGCCTGGAAGCGCGACTGAACCGGGACCTGTCGGGCATTCGCGCCTGAGGGCGTGGGAAAGGGACGGCCATGCCGGAGTCGGACGGAGACTGGGATGGCAACAGCCTGCTGCTGACGGACTATTACCAGCTCGCCATGGTCCAGGCCTATGTCGAGCATGGCCTGACCGACGTGGCGTCGTTCGAGCTGTTCGTGCGCAAGCTGCCACCGGGGCGGAACTTCCTGATGGCCGCCGGCCTCGAACAGGCGGTGGCATTCCTGGAGAACGCCCGGTTCGCCGCGGACGAGATCGCCTGGCTTCGCGACGAGGGCCGGTTCTCCGGCGCGGCCGTCGAGGCGCTGGCGAACTTTCGGTTCAGCGGGGACGTGGACGCGCTGCCCGAAGGGACGGTCTTCTTCGCCCACGAGCCGATCCTGCGGGTGACGGCGCCGTTGCCGCAGGCGCAGCTCGTCGAAAGCCGCCTGATCAACCTGATCCATCTGCAGACCGTCATCGCCTCGAAGGCGGCGCGGCTGGTGCTGGCGGCGCGGCACCGCCCGCTCATCGATTTCGGGCTGCGCCGGGCGCATGGGGCGGAGGCGGCGCTGCTGGCCGCAAGGGCGAGTTATCTGGCGGGGTTCGCCGGAACCGCGACGGCGCTGGCCGCCAAGCGCTTCGGCATTCCCGCCGTCGGCACCATGGCCCATTCCTTCATACAGGCCCACGCCAGCGAGAGGGAGGCCTTCGCGAACTTCGCGCGCTCCCGCCCGCGACGGCTCGTGCTGCTTCTGGACACCTACGACACCGAAGCGGCGGCCAGGACCGTGGTCGCGCTGGCCCGCGATCTGGCCGGCGAGGGTATCCGGATCGACGGCGTGCGGCTCGACAGCGGTGATCTGGCCGCCCTCTCCCGCAAGGTGCGGGGAATCCTGGACGAGGGCGGCCTGGACGAGACGCGCATCATCGCCAGCGGCGGCCTGGACGAGGCGGGGATAGCCGACCTTCTGGACGGCGGGGCGCCCATCGACAGCTTCGGCGTCGGCACCAGCCTTGGGACCTCCACCGACGCGCCGGCGCTGGATTGCGCCTACAAGTTGGTGGAGTACGCCGGCCTGCCGCGGCGCAAGCGGTCCGCCGGCAAGGCAACGTGGCCCGGACGCAAGCAGGTCTTCCGGCGCTACGGGCCGGAGGGGCGGATCGAGGCCGACCGGCTTTCGACCCTGGACAGCGACGAGGAGGGTCGGCCCCTGCTGGTGCCGGTGGTGCGCGGCGGCCGGCGGGTGGCGCCGCTGCCGGACCTTCCGGCGATCCGGGCCCATGCGGCGGCGGAGTTGGCATCCCTTCCGGAAGCCCTGTCGCATCGGACCTCCGGGCTTCCTCTCCTGGTGGAGATCGCTCCGATTCTGGAACGCCTTGCCCGGGAGGCGGACCGGCGGGTCGACACCATGTGAAGCAGAGCCTCGACCGGACGGACGGGGCGGAACGGATGGGTGGTGTCATGGATTCCTATCTGCATTTGGAATACATCGTGGAACGGCAGCAAAAGGCGTGGACCGTGCGCATGCAGGGCGGTGACTGCGCCGGCTTCTTTCCGTCCCGGCGTGATGCTCTCAAGGCGGCGCTCGGAGATGCGGAGCGGGTGTGCGATCTCGGCCACCATGTGGACGTGTACGCCAGACGTGTGGACGGCAGCCTGAGACGGGTTGCGGCGCGCCCCGCCGACCGGCCATGAGCCGTGTCCGCCCGGAGGAGGCTCCCATGGGAAACGATGGCATCCTGCTCTTCGATCTGGACCCGGACTGGGGCCATGGGGCGCGGATCGCCCGGCATCTGGAGGTGCCGGTGAGCCTTCACGAGGAGCGGGGCTTCGAAGACGGGGAACTCAAGGTCCGCCCGCTGGTGGGGGTGCGCAACAGGGACGTCTACGTGGTGCAGTCCCTGCAAGGCGATGCGCAGCGCAGCGTGCACGACAAGCTGTGCCGGCTGCTGTTCTTCGTCGGCGCCGTGAAGGACGCGTCCGCCGCGAGCGTGACCGTCGTCACGCCCTATCTGGCCTACGCGCGCAAGGACCGGCGGACCAAGCCGCGCGATCCCGTGACCCTGCGTTATCTGGCCGGCATGATGGAGGCGGTCGGCGTGGACCGGGTGGTCGCGGTCGATGTCCACAACGAGGCGGCGTTCGAGAACGCCTTCCGATGCCGCACGGAGCATCTGGAGGCGCGCAAGCTGTTCGCGGCGCATCTGGCGCCGCTGGTCGGCCAGGGTGGCGTGTCCGTGGTGTCTCCGGACGTCGGCGGGGTGAAGCGGGCCGAACGGCTCCGGGAGACCCTGGAGCATGCCTTGGGCCGCGACGTCGGGCTCGCCTTCATGGAAAAGACGCGCAGCGGCGGCGTGGTGCGGGGCGGAACGCTGGTCGGCGACGTCCAGGGGCGGACGGTGGCGATCCTCGACGACCTGATCAGCACCGGCACCACGATGATGCGCGCCGCCTCGGCCTGCCGCGCGGCGGGCGGAGGCCCGGTCTTCGCCCTCGCCACGCACGGGCTGTTCGTCGGCGGCGCCCCGACGGTCGTCGCCTCGCCGCTGTTCGACCATGTCGTCGTCACCGACACGCTGCCGCCGTTCCGCCTGCCGCAGAAGCTGGTGTCCCGCCGCGTGACGGTTCTGGCAACGGCCCCGCTGCTTGCGGAGGCCATCGCCCGCATTCACGGTGGTGGGTCGGTCAGCGGTCTGCTGGCCGATTGACCTCCCGGTCGTCGCCCCCTGGCCGTTCGGGGATGAGGTCGCGTTTCAGAATCTTGCCGATCGTCGAGGTCGGCAAGGCCGTGCGGAACTCGATCCGCTGCGGCTGCTCGAAGCGTGACAGGCGGTGGGCGAGGAAGGCGCGCAACTCCGCCTCCGACAGCGTGGAGCCGGGCTGTGGCACGACGAAGGCCCGGATCGACTGCCCGCGCACCGGGTCGGGCTCGCCCACCGCCGCGGCATCGACAACCTGCGGATGCTGTTTGATGACCGCTTCGACGGTGCGCGGGTAGACATGCTGCCCACCGGTGACGATCAGATCCTTCAGACGGTCCACGATGTGAAGGTAACCGTCACCGTCGAGAAAGCCGATGTCCCCCGTGTGCAGATGCCCCCCGTCCATCGCCTGTGCCGTCGCCGGCGCGTCCTGCCAATAGCCGGCCATCAGTTGCGGTCCGCTCACGCACACCTCGCCGATGCGGCCTGGGGATTGGAGCGTGCGGTGATCGTCCAGCGAGACGATCTCGACCAGGGTGCCCGGCAGCGGCAGGCCCGCCGAGCCCGGCCTGTTCAGGCCGCTGAACGGGTTGCAGGTCACCACAGGTGAGGCCTCGGTCAGGCCGTAGCCTTCGGCCAGGTAGGCCCCGGTGAGCTGCTGGAAGCGCTCAAGCAGCAGCGGCGGCAGGCTGTCGCCTCCCGACACGCACAGGCGCAGCGACGACAGATCATAGCGGTTCAGATGGGGAAAGGCGGCAATGGCCTGGAACAGGCGCGGCACGCCGCTGAGGATGGTCGGGCGTTTGCGCTGGATGGTTTCCAGGATCTCGCGCACGTCCACCCGCGGCAGCAGGATCATCTCAGCCCCCAGCGCCAGGGCGAAGTTCATCACGCCGGTCATGCCGAACACATGGAACAAGGGCAGCACCGCCAGCACCCGTTCGCGGCCCGGTTCGGCGCCGGTGAACCAACGGCGGCACTGGATCGTGTTGGCGTAAAGGGCCGCATGGGTCAGGACGGTCCCCTTGGGAACGCCCGTCGTGCCGCCCGTGTATTGCAGCACCGCGGGGTCGGTGCGCGGCTGCACCGCCACCGGGCGAGGCGCGCCACGGTCGGCGAGCAAACGGCGGAAACACACATGCCGGTCGTCCCGGGGGATGTGGGCCACGTCCCGGCGTTTGAACAGCCGATAGGCCCAGTTTCTCGGAAATGGCAGGGCGTCGGCCATGCGCGCCACGACGACCGTTCGAAGCCGGCCCGGCCACCCCAGCGCGTCGAGCTTGGCGCGGAACGGGACGAGGTCCAGCGTGATCAGAACCTCGGTTTCGGAATGCCCGATCTGATCGGCCAACTGGGCGATGGAGGCGAGCGGGTTGAGGTTCACGACAACGCCGCCGGCCTTCAGGATGGCGTGAAACGCGATCACCGAATAGGGACAGTTCGGCAGCAGAAGAGCCACCTTGCCTCCCTTTCCGACGCCCAGCTCCTGAAGCCCGCGCGCGGCGCGATCGATCAGCTTGCCGGTCTGTCGGTAGGTGATCCGCTTTCCATAGAAGTCGAGGCAGACGGTGTTCGGAAAGGCGGCGCAGGCCTCCTCCACCAGCCGGTACAGCGGCTGCTCGGGGATGGGGGTGCGCCAGTCGAGCCCGGCCGGATAGGACGCTTCCCAGGGCTGACGTCCGTTTGTCGGCGGCATCGTCGCGCTTTCCATGGCGTGCCCCTGCAATGAAGGAAACCATCGGGAACCCGGTGCGGGTGCGTTTCGGCGGCCGTCACATCATGTCGCCCGCTCCCGTCTCCGCTTCGAAGGGGTTGATGCCCGGCCGTCCCGGCCGCCCCGCCACGCAGTCGAGCAGGGCTGGAATGGCCTTGCTCGTCCCGGTCAGCAGGATGGACACCGTGCTGCGCCGTCCATGGACGGACAGGCTCGATCCGCTCATGAGGGCATCGAGCAGGTCGCGCGTCAACGGCAGGCCCAGGTCGAAGATGTCCGACACCGGGACCTCGACGATGCCTTGCCCGGTCCAGCGCCGGTCGATGCTGACGACGACGTCATAGACGGCACCGGTGGACAGGTCGAAGTCCGCGCGGAAGACATGCAGCCGGAACGTCCTGAAATCGCCGGTGACCGTCATTGCGATGGCGGCATCGATCTCCGGGCGCCCATCGATCCGGTATTCCGAAAGGAGCAGGCAATAGCCCGCGCCATCGCTTTCCAGTCTCCAGCCCACCACCCGGTCCTTGCCGTAGGCCAGTTCCGGAGCAAAGCCGGTCGTGGCGATCAACAGTGCGAGCATGCGCCCCATAAACCTGCGCTCCATTGTCGGAAGCTCCTATCCTTGACCGATGGGTCGCACGGTGGCCAAACGCAGATAGGCGTCGATGCGGGCGAGCCAGTCGCCACGCCGGTCGCCCGCCGCCTCGTCCAGCCGCTCGGCGGCGAGGCGCGCCCGCAGGCTGGCGCGGAAACTGCGGTAAAAGGCGATCAGCCGCCGGTCGGCTGCATCGCCGCTCCAGGCACTGTAGAGGTCGAGAATGGCGTCGCCGACCCGTCGGGCGCCAAGCCGCTCGCATTCGAGAGCCAGATAAGCCAGTTCGTCCACCGGGTCGAGCAACCGCAGGTCGCGGCTGAACTCCAAGCAGTCGATGATTCGGGGCATGCCATCAAGGAAGACATGCTCGGGCCGCAGGTCGCCGTGCCCCTCGATGATCCGCCCCTCCGCCGCCCGCGCCCGAAGCAATTGGCCGTGTTCTGACAGAAAAGCGACCTGCGTCGCGGCGGCGGCGCGGGCTCGTTCGGCCAGCGGACCGGTCACCCGGGGAACCGTCACGTCGAGATTGCGGCCAATGTCCGCCTCGAAACGCCGCTGATAGTCGGCTGACGTCATCGGTTCCGCCAAGCCGCCTTGGAAGAACACCGTCAGGACGAGGCCGAGCCGCTCGATGTCGGCCGGTGCCGGAGCGCCGGCCCGGATGCGTTCGTCCAAGCGCCGCTCCTGCGGCAGTCGCACCATCCACACCAGCCAGTCGGCTATCAAGTCCCGCGGACCAGGGCGTCCCCCGAGACGGAACGAGCCGTCCGGACGGGCGAGCAGACCGACCACGCCGAGGTAGACATCGGGCGCCAAGCGGCGGTTCAGCCGCATCTCCGTCAGGCAATTGCTTCGCCGGGCGGTGAGGGACGTGAAATCCACATAGGGCAGACGCATCGGCTTTTTCAGCTTGTAGGCGTATCGTTCGGTCAGAAAGACCCACGACAGGCGTGTTTCAATGGTCTCAACCTGTTGCGGACGATCCGGATAGGCGTCGGGCCTGCGCAGAAAGGCGATCTTCGCGTCCGGCGAGACGCAAGCTTCCCTCGTCTCCTGTGGAACGGCGATAATGCGCGGGTCCGCCACGGTTCAATGCACCATCAGCACCGGCCGATCGGCGGCTTCCAGCACATGGTGCGTGGCGCCCCCCAACGCTTGTTCGAACACGCGGGCGTGGCCGTAAGCCCCCATGACGAGAAGATCCGCCTCCACCGCGCGGGCCTGGGCGAGAATCGCTCCGGGCGCTTCGAACTCGGCGGCGAAGTTGATCCGCGCGTCCGCGTGGATGCGGTGGGCCTCCAGGTAGGCCAGGGCGCGGCGGTCGGGCTCGTCGTCGAACCCCGGCGGGTGCACGGAGAGCAGGATGGTTTCCTTGGCGTGACGCAGGAACGGCAGCGCGCCGTGCAAGGCGCGGCCGGCCTCGCGGCGCTCGTTCCACGCGACAAGCACGCGCTGCGGCCGGAACGTTTCCTCCGCCCCCGGCGGAACGATCAGCAGCGGCGCGCTGGCGCTCAGCACCAGTTGGCCGAGCGCGCGCGGCGACAGTCCGCCCTTGCCTGCGGGGTCTCGATCATCGCGGCCGGCAACGATCAGGTCGGCGTAACGGCTGTAGAAGGCCAGCCGCTCGGGCAGGAAGCCGTGATCGTCGATCCACTCGCAGTTCAGGCAGGCGGCGCTGCACCGGGCGATGAAGCTCTGTTCCGCTTCGGCCGACGGCCAGTCGGGCACCGGTGGGGCGGGCACCGGTGGGATGGCGACCGGTGCCGCGACGTACCAGGGCAGTGCGGGTTCGGCCGGACAATGAAGGCCGATGAGGCGCGCGCCCATCAGGCGCGCCACCGCGATGGCCGTTGCAAGGCCGGCGCTCGTGTGCAAATCCTGGGCGAACGGCACGAGAATCGTCTTGATGTCCATGATGACCTCCCAATCGGCCTCGCATCGTTCTGCCAATCGCCGCAGCGTTAGTGGGACATCAGCACCGGGACGGTCATACGGTCGAGGATCGAGCGGGTCGCGCCGCCGAGCACCCATTCACGGGCGCGGGAGTGTCCGTAGGCACCCATGACCAGCAGATCCGCATCGTGGTCAAACATCCAGTTCAACGCCACATCCGCCACGTCGCTGCCCTCCGACGACAGGGAGGCCACCTCCACCGTCACGCCGTGGCGGGCCAACAGGGTGCCGATGTCCGCCCCCGGCAACGCGCCGTGACCGCTTGGCGTGGACGCCGCATCGACCACCAGCACCGTGACCGATGTCGCTTTTTCGAGCATGGGCATGGCATCGGCGACCGCGCGCGCCGCCGCCCGGCCCGCGTCCCAGGCCACCACGATCCGTTTCCCGATGGTGGGGCGGAGGCCGGCTTGCGGAACCAGCAGCACCGGCCGCCCGCAGGACATCATCACCGTTTCGATCTCCAGCCGGCCGACGAGCGCCGGATGGCCGGGCAGCGTCTGACCGAGGACGAGAAGGTCCGCGTAGCGGGCGTTCAGTGCCAGAGCCCTGTCGATCGCAGTGTCATCGCACTTGCAGATCCGCCGTTCCGCCACGCACCGCTGCCGGTCGAGCAAGGCGTCCATCCTGGCAACCGTGCGCTCCGTCGCCTCCGCTGCGGACTGGTTCAGCGCATCGGTCACGAACTGCGGAACGCCACCGTCGATGGACATGGGAATGCGCGGCTGAATGTCGAGCACGAGGCCGGTCAGGTGGGCCGTGTGCTGCTCCGCCAGGAGCATGGCCGCTTCGACCCGTGCCGCGCCGGCCGGGCAATCATCGAACTGGACGAGAATTTCCCGGTAGGACATGGCCGCGTCTCCTTGGTCGTGTGAAGAGCCGTTTTCGCCCGACGAGCATCGTGAGACAGCATTGGCACGGATGAGCGCCGCGGCATTAACCTGGATAAAGACGGGAGCGGCGCAGACGCTGGGAACCGGCTCCGCCAGGCGTGCACGAGGTGGTCAATCAACTCGCCGCCAACCCGCCGCCAACCCACCGCGGATCGGCAGATACGGAAAGCCGTAGGCGGGGCTTCGGCGGGCGGTGGCGCGGACGCGGGCCGGGTGGCGGCCGTGCGCCGCCCTTGTCGGCCCGCAAGTCGTCCTTGTCAGGCGATTGTGTGGTGACCATCGCCCTCTCCCTTGCGCACCGCTTCCTCGTTCTCGTGATGCCGGACGTAATGCGTCAGAACGATCTTCAGGACACCGGCGCGCTTCATGTCCCGGCAGACCACGGCATGGGCGATGTCATCCTCGATCATGCAGCGGATGGTGCGTTGCCCCTCCGGGGTCTGGTCGAGGTAGAAGCCGAGTTCCGCTGCGACGATCTCCGGCAAATGCTCATGCTCGGCGATGGCGTCGATCTCCTCACGGGTCAGCCCACTCAGCCCGATGCAGTCCTCGATCGTGATCATTATGGCGGTCTCCCTGGTCACGGGTGTGATACCAGTCTGGCCGGATCGAGCCGCGTGGACCTTAACCCAGGTTAGCAAGGCCCGACTTCAGTTGGCTTGTCCCGCACCGTCCGCACTGCCCGTGTGGAGGACCAGCCGCAAGCAGGTGTGCGGCGACGTTGTCCACGCTGACTCCGCGTCAACCTGCTCGGCCAGCATGGCGATCGGTTCGAGGCCGGCGGACCGTCCCCACTCCGGCGGCAAACCATCGCTGTGTTGCCGGATTCCATGTGACCAAGCTAACGGCAATGGCAGCGATGGCCGCCAAGGCTGGGACCATGATGCCGAGAAGATGGCGGCTGATGTTCCGTCGCGCCAAACCTATGCGAGATGGAGAGGCCGGCGCTACATTGGTCAAGAGTTGCATTACCAAACACCTTGGTCATCGAAAAGTTGCTGTTGACATTCTAAATACTAATCTCTTTATGATCTTCCTATCAAAGTGCACGATAATTTCATAATACAGCATATTGTTGCGCCGTGATGATTTATCACAATATGAATCGCGTGTTTCGCCATAGTTTATTTTATTGTTTTAGGCATTGATGCTGCTGCTAATTGCGTACGCCGCAAAAGACGCGATGGGGTGTCGTCTGCCTATTTTACGGTTATGTTCCGTCTCATTAGCATAGCCGTGCCGGATGGTGATCCAGATCAAGTCAATCGGCGGCACAATGACAGACTGTTGCCGTGATGAGCCCAAGCGTTAAAAGATCGGCGGCGAAAAATCGGCGGCTGTGTCTCTGCCACAGCCGAGTTTTTTCGATGTCACTTTTTCCTGATGAGGGCGGTGCTCAAGCTTAACCCCGTGCATTGCCACAGGAGGCGGCCATGATGCCAACCGGTGACCTTGCGGAAGTCGAGCATCTCCATGCCGAACTCATGAACGCGATTGCCTTGGCGCTGGCGAGCGGCAGGCATCGCGATCAGGATTTGCTGTTTCTCTTTCAATGGGTGCACGAGGTGGGGCAGGCCGAGGCAATGGCCGGACTCCGGTCCGTTGCAAGCGAGGCGCCGGACCGGACAATGAAGATGGACTGCCGGAGCGTATTGCGGTCACTCGTCTGCACGCCGGCACACACGCCTCTCGGGATCGCCGCGAAGCTGGCGGTCGCATGTGCAATGTTCGACGCTTTCACTGTGGCTCAAGAGGCGCCGGAAGGTCCTGTGGCCCCCCATGTCATTCTGTCCGCCTTTTTCGACGCCATGGCCCAGGCTCAGCTGCTTCCGATGGAGCGGCCAAGCCTTCCGCACTGATACCAGGCTGAGGAGGCGGTCATGCAATCAGACTGCCAAGCGTGCCCGCTGCGACGTGACGGGTTGTGTGCGAGCGTTGCGGATGAACAGTTGTCCAGCTGGGCGGCGATCAAACGCCCGGTCCGCACCATTCGCGCCGGCGCCAGTTTGTTTGTCGAAGGTGACGAAAACGAGATGGTCTACATCGTTCGCCGTGGCTGGGCGTTGGCGTCCATGATGCACGAGAACGGCCGGCGCCAAGTGCTGCGTTTCGTCATGCCGGGAAATCTGGTCGGTTTCGAGCGGGCCGCCGACGGTAACATGCCCTGCACGGTTGAAGCCCTCACCGATCTGATCGTCTGTCCGATGCCACGCCATTCCCTGATGCGCTTTTGCCAACAGGCGCCGAACGTTGCCTTGCGGATGGCCTCCTTGCTCGCGGCCGAAACGATCTCGGATTGGCGGCTCCTGGGCGGGCTCGGCACCCGAACCGCCGCGGAGCGGATTGCCCGGCTTCTCCTTGCCCTTTACAATCGGCAACGGCAAAGAACCGCACCGGACATCTCGGACGTGACATTGCCGATCAGCCAGGTCCTCATTGCCGATGCCACAGGTCTGACACCGGTCCACGTGTGTCGGACGCTCAAAGAGATGCGGACGGACGGCCTGCTGTCCTTCGCGAAAGGGCACCTGCGTGTGCTCGATTGGATGCGGCTTACTGAACTGGCCGAGATGAGCGATGCCACGACACTTCAGCCATCATCCAAGCAAGACGCGTCGTTGCCACTCAAAATCGATGGGAGCGGAGGCAGCCGCTGCAAGCTTTCCGGAAGCCATCCTTGAACCTGTCCAGGGGGGCGGGAATTCCATTTCACATTCCTTTGCCATCTCACCTCGCCGTGGACCCGGCGGCCCCGGCCCGGCTGACGGCTTGCAGCCACGGCCTGCAGCTGCGGAGCGACCCGCGCGCATGAAGGCGAGATACTCGGATACCACGCCGCCGGGCTCGACGCTCTTCACGGAAATGCCCAGGCCGGACAGCTCGTAGGACAGGGATTCGGAGAATCCTTCCAGAGCGAACTTGGACGCGCCATAGAGCGAGATCATCGACAACGCGAAGACCCCCGCCCCGGAGCTGACATTGACGATCACCCGCGACCGGTTGGCCCGGACATGGGGGAACACGGCGCGGGTCTCGTCCATCATGCCGACGACGTTGACCTCGAACTGCTCCAGAACCAGAACCCGTCTCCGCCATCGCCGCATCGCTCGGCCACCTGTCGGACAGCGCCTTCAGCGCCACGTTCCGGCGGCTCATGGGCGTCTCGCCGGCACGCTACCGGACGGAAGCGGATAGACAGGTCGCTTCGGATCACGGGGCCACGATCAAGACCTGATCGCCCGTCACACGCATTCTCCCAAGGCGGATTGAGCCGCCTTCGGGCCAGAGAACGGCCTGACCGACCATCAGGCGTTGAGAGCCGGACCTAGCGCGCCATCCTTTGCAGATAGGCGATGACGTCATCGGTCTCCGAGCGTGAAAGGTTTAGGTCGGGCATCGGCGGGTGAGGAGCGACCAGCCATTGCCGCAGCCAATTCGGACCGCGGTTCGGATCGCGCGCGATGCTGGCCAAGGTCGGCACCGCGTCGGTGCCGCGCACGGCAGGGCTGTCCGCGTTGCCGTCCGAGATTACGTGGCAGGCGGCGCACCAACGGTCGGCAATGCTTCTGCCGGCTTCCGCATCCGCCGCCTGAGTCACGTCCACCACGGCGAACAACGCCATCAACACCCCCGCGCACAGGCCCGTCTTCATTGCAAGCCTCCCTTCAGGGACATCAGGTACGCGACGACATCGTCCGTTTCCTCCGTGGACAGGCGGATGTTCGGCATGACGGGGTGGGATGTCCGCAGGTAACTGCGCAGAGCCATTTCGGTGACCCCCGGATCACGCATTCGCTCGACCAGGTCGGGCGCAGCAAGATCCTCCTGCATGGGGGGTGGCTTGGCCGTCGGCGGCTGCGACACGCGGTGGCACTCGCCGCAGACGTCCTCGACCAAGCGGCGCCCGAATCCGATGCTGCCCGGTCCATCGGTCGCGGCGTGCGCGAACGCGGCAATGATCAACGAGGCGATGGTTGAGGCGATGATTGCTCCGACCGCTAGACTGGGCAATCGGCACGGAGTGTCGACCATTTCAGGCCTCCCTGTGCCACGGGGCTGGTGCAATGGACAAAGCGTCTTGCGCAGAAACGGCCGCCCGCCCGAACTCGGCGACAAGCCGGAAAGGTTCTGCGACGATCAGATGCATGCTATGGCTTGGGGGCGCCGGAAGTCCACTCTTCGTACGAGGTACATGGCTGGCAGGGCTCGGCCTGACATCGGCCAAACCCACGGGGACCAAGCGTTACCGAGCGCGATGAGCTGATTTAAGCGTCGATCCGCGGAATTCATCAAGGCCAGCAGCCAGCGGCTGCGACAACAGGCCGGGGTGGATGCGGCGGCCATCGAATTTTGCCGGGTCCGATTGACTTACCGGTAGCAAAATCGATGCGCAGGCGGAGTCTGGTCATGGCCAAATTGGCCGTGGTCGTCGTGACGTCTGAACGCTGCCCGCAGCACCTGATAACAGTGGGGCTGGGGGATCTCTTGTCCCACTCACATCCCTGCGACACGCCGGCCCCCGGCTGTCGGTTCGGCGAACGGTGAACGGTGAACGGCACCGGCACTTCGACGGTGCCGTCCATCGTCGGGCTGCGAAACGCCGCGCCAGAACTGGTAGCGTGACCCGAGGTGGAAGCTGCGCAGCGTGTAGTTGCCGCCGATCTCGAACCGGTCGGACAGCAGCGGCTGTGAAATCAAATTCAATGTTGGCTCAGGCGGCCTGTGGAATCCGAGCGATCACCTTGATCTCGAAGTCGAAACCGGCGAGCCAGGTCACTCCGACAGCGGTCCAGTTGGGATAGGGCTTCTGCGGAAACATCTTGTCCTTGACGGACAGGACGGTCTCGAACTGGGCCTCCGGATCGGTGTGGAACGTCGTCACGTCCACGATGTCGTCGAACGTGCCGCCGGCCGCTTTCAGAACCTCGCCAAGATTGTCGAAAGCCAGTTGAACCTGTTTCGCGAAGTCCGGCTCGGGCGAGCCGTCCTCGCGACCGCCGACCTGCCCCGAGACGAAGAGCAGATCGCCGGATCGGATGGCCGCGGAGTAGCGGTGGATCTCGTAGAGCGCCTGCCGGCCGGAAGGAAAGATGGCGTCGCGCTTGGACATCTGATGTCTCCCGTTCAGATTGGAACTGGAGAGGAAATAGCGGCCCCGAGCCTGCGCGATTAGACGTTGAAATCGGCACGGGTTGATGCAAGATCGCCATTAATGACGCGCCCCTCCCTGAATGATCTCAGCGCCTTCGTGGCCGTTGCCACCCATCGCAGCTTTCGCCGCGCGGCGGATGAACTCGGAACGGCGCCGTCCACGCTGAGCCACGCGATGCGGGGCCTTGAGGACCGGCTGGGCGTGCGCCTCCTCAACCGCACGACCCGCAGCGTCTCGCCGACCGAAGCGGGGCTCGAACTGCTCGGCCGTCTGCAGGTTGCCCTGGCATCGCTGGATGAAGCGCTGGACGCCGCCACGGCCTTCCGCGGCAATGTGGCCGGCAAAGTCCGGGTCAACGCACCGCGTGTGGCCGCGGCGCTTCTCGTCCGCGACGTCCTCCCGCGCATGGTCGAGCGGTTTCCCGACGTGACGGTGGATCTGGTCGTCGAGGGGCGATTGATCGACATCGTGTCGGGCGGCTTCGATGCCGGCGTCCGCCTGATCGACTCCATCCCGAAGGACATGATCGCGGTGCCCTTCCCGGACCCGATCGGGTTCGTCTGCGTCGCCTCCCCCGCCTATCTGGACCGCGCCGGTGAGCCGACGACGCCCGACGATCTCCAGCACCATCGCTGCATCGGCCATCGCCTGCCGGGCGGCCGGCTGTACCGGTGGGAGTTCGAGCGGGCCGGGCGGGAATTGACGGTCGACGTCAACGGGCCGCTGGTGCTCGACGATGAGGAGTTGATGGCGGAGGCCGCCGCGCAGGGTCTGGGGATCGCCTATGTGGCGAGTTGGGCAGCCGACGCCGCGCTGGCGGAGGGGCGGTTGCGAACCGTTCTGCCCGCCTGGATGCACAAGCCGGAGCGGGCGGCGGTGTACTATCCCGGGCACCGCGCCGTGCCGCCGGCCCTGCGGGCGTTCCTCGACATCGTCAAGGCGATGCCGGTCGGTGCGGGAACGCATTGATGATCCTCCAAACCAGCGGGTCCCCGACGCGTGCTGCCCCCACTATGATGGCGCGCCGCTTGGTTCAGGGAGTAGGGCATGCTGGTCCGGCAGGGTGAACATCGTGGAGTGTCGGCGGACCGCAGTCTGGCCTGGTCGCTGGCGGGCATCGCCGGCGCCGTCAACGCCGCGGGATTCTACGCCGCCGGCCTCTATTCCTCGCACATGACCGGCACCGTCTCGACCATGGCCGATCATCTGGCTCTGGGCGAGATGGGCGCCTTCGGCATGGCGCTGGCGATCGTGGCGACCTTCATCGCCGGGGCGATGGTGTCGGCGATGCTCATCAACGCCGGGCACCGCCGCGGCCTGTCGGCGATCTACGCCTACAGCGTCTGCCTCGAAGCCCTGTTGCTCGCCGGGCTCGGCGCCGCCGACGTCTGGCTGCACGAGCTGCGCGGCGCCGCGTTGGTCATGGGGTTGAGCTTCCTGATGGGGTTGCAGAACGCCATCGTCACGCGCATCTCCAACGCCCGCGTCCGCACCACCCACGTCACCGGCATGATCACCGACATCGGGATCGAGCTGGGCAACCTGATCGACGATCTCTACCACCGCAACGGCCGGGATCGCGTGCGGGGGACGCTCGACAAGCTGAAGACGCATCTGCCGACCGTCGGGTCCTTCTTCCTGGGCGGCGTGCTGGGGGTTCTGGGCTACAGCGCCTGGGGCGCCATGCTGTTCGTGACGCTGGCGATCATCCTTGCCGGCTTCGCCGCCCCGGTGATCTTCGCTGAATGGCGAACAGCGGAGTGAGAGTGTTTCAAATTCAGCGTTGCCGGACGCCGCTTTTGAGTGTTGACGCAGCATGACCGATTCCGAAGGCCCCATCCCCGACATCATCGCCCCCGGCCTGAACGCTTTGTTCGTTGGATTCAATCCGGGGACGCGCTCCGGGCGGCTCGGCCACAACTACGCGGGGCACGGTAACCAGTTCTGGAAGCTGCTGGCGGAATCCGGCCTGACGCCGCGCCTGCTGGCCCCGGAGGAGGACCGGCTCCTGCCGGACTTCGGGCTGGGGTCCACCAACCTCGTGGCGCGGGCCACGCCGGGCGCCGCCGATCTCAGCCGGGCGGAGCTGCGCGGCGGCGTGCCGCGGCTGCGCGCCCTGGTCGCCGACATCCGGCCGCGGGTGATCGCCTACACGGGCAAGGGTGTCTATCTCGCCGCCGCGGATCGCGACCGGGCCGACTGGGGCGTGCAGCCGGACAGTCTGTTCAATGGTCCGGTGGATGTCGTGCTGCCGTCGCCGAGTGGGCTCGCCCGCTTGCCCTTCGCGGAAAAGCTGCGCTGGTTTTGCGAGGTCAGGCGGGTCATCGACGCTGAAGTTGACACCCGCCGCTGACGTCAGCGGGTGTCCGTTACAAATTCAGCGTTGCTGACGGTCAGGCCAGCAGCTCATCGAGAAGGGCGTGGAGGCGGCGCAACTCCTGCCATTGCGCCTCGCTGAGCTGCTTGCGGTGCGCCCGCAGCTCCCCGGCGTCGACGGCGGAGAAGTCCTTGGCGATGCGCTGGACGGCGGAGACGAAACGCACCGCCGGGGCGGGCTGAACCTTCGCCGCCGCCACGGAATCCGGCTCGCCGCCGCCCATCTGGGCGCGCTTTGCCTCGCGCAACGCCTTGACGGTGCCGCCGTCCTTGATCGTGTCCCACAGCTTTCTCTGCAGAAGCGGATCGTCCACCGCGGCGATCTCCGTCAGGATGCTTTTCGGCACGGAACGGTGGCGCGTTTCAAATTCAGCGACGATGTCCGCCGGCAGACGCAGCAGCGACAGGGTGCGCGTCACCTCCGCCTGGCTGCGCCCGATCACCTGCCCCAGCGCCTCGTGCGTGTAGTCGTGCCGCTCGATCAGCCGGGCGAAGGCGCGAGCCAGCTCCATGGCGTCGAGGTCGACGCGCTGGATGTTCTCGATCAGCGCCAGCTCGTCCGGATCGCCGTCGGTGACGATGGCGAAGATGGTCTGGCGCCCGGCCAGCCCGCAGGCGCGCAGGCGCCGCTCACCCGCGATCAGCCGGTAGTCGCCGTCGCCGAGATCCTGCACGAGGACCGGCTGCTTCAGCCCGTGGCGGGCGATGGAGTTGGCCAGTTCCTGAAGCGACTGGTCGTCGAAATGGCGGCGCGGCTGGTCGGGATTGGGGTGCACCCGGTCGAGATCGACCTCGATCAGCCGCGGGAAGTCGGCGGACAGCCCGAACAGCGCGTCCCCACCGCGCTGCGCCGCCTTGTCGAAAATGCGGGTGCTGGTCCGTTCGAGTTTACGAGACATGGGCGTCTTCCGCAGTCTGGAGGTGGGCGGCCAGTTCGCGCGCCAGTTCGCCGTAAGCCTGGACGCTGTTGGAATTCGGATCGGCCTCGATGGCCGGACGGCCGGCGCCCGACGCCTGGGCGAACAGGGTGGCGCGCGGCACCGCGTTCAGAACGCGGGTGCGCCCCTCGTAATGCTCCTGGATCTCGCGCAGGCTGGCCTGATCTTGCGTCAAGCGCGACGAGAACATGGTCGGCAGGATGCCGAAGATGTTCAGCGACGGGTTCGAGCGGCGGCGGATCTTGGCGATGGTTTCCAGCAGAAGCGGCACGCCGAGCCCGGCGAACACCTCCGTCTGCACGGGAATCAGCACGAGGTCGCTGGCCGCCAGCGCATTGATGGTGAGAAGACCGAGGTTGGGCGGGCAGTCGATCACGATGACGTCGTAACGGTTCCGCACCTCCGCCAGCTTCTCCTTGAGGACCAGGGAGTTGTCCGGCTCCGCCACCAGTTCCGTCTCCGCCGCGGCCAGCCCGATGCTGGACGGGGCGAGCATGACGGCGCCGCCGCACACCGGCTGGAGGATGCTGTCGAAGGACGCCCCGCCGCGCACGACATTATAGATGCCCTTGCGCTGGGTTTCGATCTCGCCGGGGTCGAGCCCCATGTGGACGGTGGCGTTGCCCTGGGGATCGCTGTCGAGAAGCATCACCTTCAGGCCCAGCGTGGACAGCGCATAAGATAGGTTGACCGCCGTCGTCGTCTTGCCGACGCCACCCTTCTGATTCGCCACCGCCACCACGGCGCGCTGCATCTTGGGCACCCCGGCGTTCTGCGGCACGGCGGCCATGCCGCCTTGACCCGCCAGGAAGCCGGCCACCTGCTGGGGGATGCGCTCCGCCCCGCTTTCCCACCGACTGATCCGGGAGCGGTCGTAGCGGCGATTCAGTGCGCCGTTGAGCCAGGTCGCGAAGCTCAACTGGTCCTCGGCGCGCCGTTCGCGGATGGCGCGCAGTTCTTCCCCGTTCATCGGGCCTCCGGCTTTCCCTGTGTGAGGTCCTTTCTTGCAAAATGTGACGCAACTGGTCAAGCCGGAGCGCACCGAATTGCGTCAAATGGCGGCAAGAGGGTGTGTCATGCGACGTCGTATGGGACAATGGTCATAGAAAGGGGCGGCTTTCTCCAACCGTTTCGAGGGGCGGGAAACCGTTCCGGTGGCGAATCGACCGAGACCCCGTCAAGCCCATTTTCCAAAGCGTTACCAATTCAGCGTTGGGTGGGCGAAGCGGTTTCGATTCGGTCCTTGATACGTCTGGATTCTGCCGTTTCAAATTCAGCGTCGGTGCTCGATTCGCTGGTTTGCGTCACCGTTGCAAGATCTGCGCGAGACTCGGCGAGTCGGCTAAGCCCTGGAAAGCCTTGGGTTTCCGAGTCGAATGTTACCAATTCAGCGTTGGAGCCGAGTCGCCTTTGTATCAAATTCAGCGTCGGGTCCGCTTGACAGTTGACGGTCTTGGCCTGGCACCCCTGACCCGGACCGGCACGCGCTCCGGTGGAGGAACGGGGCCGGGATCACCCTCGAATGCCCGGTTGGCGATTCTTCGCCCCCTCCGACGTTGCGTTTTCAGCGAAGGGGGTCGCGCCAGCACCCGCGCAACCGGTCTAACCGGAGAATCCTATAGGGACTCATATAGGACATGGTTGCGAGTTCAGCGTGGATAACCGCCTTTCGTGACTCGTCTTCAGCGTGGATGAGCGAGTCCCCGTTGCGACTTCGGCGTCCCCGCCGTTGCGGAATCAGCGAGCCGATCCGGCCGGTTTCGCCCGTTGCGATTCCAAATCAGCGTGGACAAGCCCGCACGGCTGTGGACAAGCGGCTTTCCGGCATCCGGCGCTCCTCGGACGACGCTGATTTTGAAACGTTGGCTTGGCCATGGCCGGCAGGGCGAGGGATGGCCGGGATCGCGAAAGGCCGCTTCGCTGAAGTTGAGTCGGAATCTGCAGCTTCCGTTGCAACTTCAGCGATTCATGGGATGGACGCGCTTCACAGCCACCACATTTTGTGTTTTCTGAAATGACAGGAACGTGACCGAACGAGGCCGGAGGGGTCCCATGGCGAAAATCCACGAGCAGCTTACCCTGGAGGGATTCGAGGCGGTTCTTGCCCGCACCGAAGACCCCAAGGAGCGCCGCCGTGTGATGATGGCCCATGAAGCGCTGTCCAACGAAATGGACGCAATCGGCTATCTCCACGCCGGCTTCTGTCAGGCCTCCCTGCCGCACCGCAAGCCCAAGGACGAGACCGCGCCCTGGGTGCGCAACAACGGCAAGTACCAGCTCGTCGTCCGCCCCGGCATCCTGCCGCTGCGCGACGGCACGGTCCTGGACGTCGGTGTTCCCTATGGCGCCAAGGCGCGCCTGATCATGATCTACCTGCAGACCGAGGCGCGCAAGACGCGCAGCGCCCATGTCGATCTGGGACCGAGCATGAGCGCGTGGCTGCGCCGTCTCGGGCTGGCCCCGACGGGCGGCGAGCGTGGGAACTACAAGCCGGTGCGCGAGCAGGTTCTGCGGATCGCCCGTAGCGAATTCACCCTGCGCACCACCACCGGCCCCTCGACGGCGGAGATCTCCGACCAGCGCCTGATCGACGGCATCAAGCTGTGGCGGGACGAGGAGGACACGCCCGACCTGTTCCGCACCGGCGGCGAGTGGGTGCGCTTCGTCCGCCTGACCCAGAGCTTCTTCGAGCATCTGATGGAACACGCCGTCCCGCTGGACGAGCACGCCATCGCCAAGCTGAAGAACTCCGCCCTGGCGCTCGACGCCTACGTGTGGCTGGTCCACCGCCTTCACCGGCTGGACAAGCAGACGGTGGTGCCCTGGCACGCCCTGTCGCAGCATTTCGGCTCGGTCAGCGAGCACCGCGTCCTGGCCTTCCGCCTGAAGGAAGCGCTGAAGGACGTCATGGCCGTCTATCCCGACGCGAACATCGAGCCGACCTCCAAGGGCCTCGTCCTGCGTCCCTCGGCGCCCGCCGTGCCGTCGAACAAGCATCTTGTCCTGCGCCCCGTCCGTGGCTGACGGACGGGTGGTTGAGCGTTGCGGGTGAAACATCCCAAAGCGCGCTGCGCGGTGTTGAAAAGCGCCTTTAAGGCGTGACATTGTTGGTCGGTCGCAACCATCCGGCGCAATGCCGTGCCGGATGCAGCAAAAGGACCGCTTCCAATGTCCTACAGGGTCGACGACGATCAGTATCCGGCGCGCGCCGTGGTCTCCATCGAGGCCAGCTGGGGAAACCGGACCTACGTCGGCTCGGGCTTTCTGGTCGGTCGCAACGACGTCATCACCGCGTCCCACGTCGTCTACAACGCCGCTCTCGGCGGCAAGCCGAGCAGCCTGAAGATCTACCCGTCCTACAATCCCGGCAAGTCGGACAACGTCGCCTACGGCGTTGCCAAATCGCAGTTCTTCACCAATTTCGACCCGGATTCGGACGGCAGGCTCATCGCCGGCGATTTCTACCGGACCACCCAGAGCGGATCGGAGATCGACGTTGCCCTGCTGACCCTGTCCCAGCCGATCGGCGACACCTACGGCTATTTCGGGATCGATTGGAACTTCAGGGGCGGGGCGGCCAATGTCCTGGGCTATCCCACCAAATACGGACGGTACGAAGTCTTCGACAGCGGCACCATTCGCCGGTCGAGCGTCGACACGGTCTATTATTTGAACGCGGACCTGGAGATCAATCCCGGGAACTCCGGCGGTCCGATCTACTACAGCACCGGAAGCGGTGTCTTCGCCGTCGGCGTCGTGTCGACCGCCATCGGTGCCACCGCGCTTGGCGGTCACGCCTACTGGCTGAGGGACGCCCTGTCCGCCAACGATTCCTACATCGCCTCCGCGAGCCAGCCGGCCGCCGACTCGCAGCGGCGGGCCTTCGTGAACAACGGCGTGTCCGGCTGGGAAGTCCAGATGGACATCTATGTCGGCCCGCTGACCACGCTGAAGAACGTCTATCTGGGCACCAAGTCCATCGAGGCGGTGATCGGCAGCGAGCTGGGCGATTTCATGAATCTGGGCGGCGGCGACGATGCGGCGGACGGGAAGGGCGGTGACGACGTCCTGGACGGCGGCACCGGCTCCAACTTCCTGACCGGCGGGGCGGGCAACGACACCTTTTTCCTGGACGGGCGGGGCACCGGGGTCACCTGGTCCACCATCACCGATTTCGAGGCGGGCGAATGGACGACCGCCTGGGGATGGAAGGAGGGGGTGTCGAAGCTCACCTGGGAGGCGATGAAGGGCGCCAAGGGGTCCGAGGGCGCCACGGTGCGCATCGACTTCGATGGCAACGGCACCATCGACGGCAGCATCACCTTCACCGGAAAATCGGTCGGCGCGGTCATCACCATGCCGGGGCAGGTCGGTGCCGACAGCTATCTGGCCTTCCGTCTGGCCTGACGCCTCTTTCACCACAGAGACGCAGAGACACGGAGGAGAGGGCGCGCCTCTGTGCCTCCGTGTCTCCGTGCTGATCCCGCGCAGCCTGAAACGCCTTACAAAGGCAGCAGCAGTTCCCGTTCCGCCGCCGCGTCCGCTGACGGCGCCGCCAGCGTCCCGCGGGTCACCGTCACGGCGCTGCGCCCGCCGCCCTGCGGGATGACGCGCACCTGCACGCCGATCCGCTCCACCAGAGCCGGGACGTGGCTGATGACTCCGACCTGCCGCCCGGTGGCCTGGAGCGCCTCCAGGCAGGACAGGGCCAGATCCAGGCTGCCGGGGTCCAGCGTGCCGAACCCCTCGTCGATGAACAGCGTGCCGATCCCGGCGCCGCCGCTGCCTCCCGCCATCGCCGACAAGCCGAGCGCCAGGGCCAGCGACACCAGGAACATCTCGCCGCCGGACAGGCTGTGCACGCCGCGCCGCTCGTCGCCCATCTCGCCGTCCACCACCTGGATTTCCAGGTCGGCCCCGCCGACCCGCTCCAGCCGGTAGCGGCGGGCGAGATCCGCCAGATAGCGGTTCGCCTGCACCAGAAGCAGATCGAGGCTGAGGCTCTGGGCGAAGTTGCGCAGCTTCCGCCCGTCGGCGGAGCCGATGAGCTGCGCCATGGTCGCCCACAACCCCTGCGCCTTGCGCTGCGCCTCCACCCGGTCGAGCACGGCGGCGAGGCGGCCGCGATTCTCCGTGTCGGCGCGCAGCCGGGCCTGGGCCTCGCCCAGCCGGTCGCGGACCTCCTGAAGGCGCCGGCCCGTTTCGGCAACGGCCTCGCCGGCCTCCTCCGCACCGGGCAGGGGGCGCCCGGCGGCGTGGTGCTCCTGCCGCAGCCGCGTCCGCTCCGCCGCCCGAAGCGCGTCCTCGCGCCGCGCCGACTCGAGGGCTGCCAGCGCCCGTTCCTCATCGGCCAGCCAGTCCTCGTCCCGGACCAGATGGGCGCGCGCCGCCTCCACGGTGACGCCGCAGCGCTCCGCCGCGGCGGCCAGGGCGTCGGCCGCGGCTTCCGCCTCGGCGGTGCAACGGCGGGCGGCATCGCCGCGCGTGGCGACGGTCTGCTCCGCCCCCGACAGGCGGGCCGCCGCGTCCTGCCGGCCGATCGTGGCCTGTTCGACCAGAGCCTCCGCCCGCTGGCAGGCTTCGGCCAACTCCTTCTTCACCACGGCGACCGCCCGTCCGCCCAGCAGGGACCCCCGTGCCGCGCGCCGGTCCCCCAGTGCCGCGGCCAGCCCCTCGCACCGCCGCCGCGCCGTCTGCTCGGCCTGCCGCGCGCCTTCCAGCTCCGCCGCCTTGGCGCCGGCCTGCCGCTCCAGAGCCTCCACGTTGCGTCGCGCCTTGGCCAACCCCTCACGCTGGCGCAGAACTTCGGCGACCCGCCCGCCGAGATCCTCACGGAACGCGTCGGGGTCGCGGTCGAGCCGGCTGTCCCAACCCTCAACCCCGGCGAAGGGCGGGGCCAGTTCCGCCCGCACCGCCGCCCGCGTGTCCGCCGCCTGATCGCGCCGCGCCATGGCCAGGGATTCGGCATGGCGGGCGGCGTCACGCTGACGGGTCCGCGTCTCGATCGCCCGTTCCGCCTCGGTCAGCGCCGCGTCCCGCTCCCGGCAGGTCTGCACCGCGGCGTCGAACCGTGCCTTGTGGTCCAGCGCCGTGGCCTCGGCCCGTGCAGCCTCCGCCAGCTCCGCGTCCACGCCAGCCAACCGCCGGCTGACGGTTTCCGCGTCCGGTTCGGCGGGCAGCCCGAAGCCCGGCGCCCGCTCCGCCCAGCGCTCCGCCGCGGAGGTCCGGTCCGCCGCCAGGGTGGACAACCGTCCATCCAGGGCCGCCGCCCGTTCCCGCGCCGCCTTCGCCGCGGCGGTGTGGGCGCCCTGGTCGGTGGCCAGCCCGGTTACCTCGGCGCGCAGGGCGGCGACGTGCCGCTCCTGGTCCTCGGCCAGCCGGTCGAGCGGCGTGTGCCCGCCTCCCCAGGGATGCTCCGTGGCGCCGCAGACCGGGCAGGACTCGCCCTCCGCCAGTTGGGCGCGCAGCGACGCCACATCCTCGCTGCGGGCAAGGCGCAAGCGGTGCAGGGCGGCGTCCGCTTCCTCCAATGCTGCCCGGCGCTGGTCCAACCGGGCTTTCGCCGCCGCGGCACGGGTTTCCCCTTCCGCGGCGGCGGTGCGCCGCTGCTCCCGTTCCGCCTCAGCCTCCGCGGCGTCGACCGTCAGTCGCGCGACCCGCTCCGCCAGTTGGGCCAAGGCCGCCAGCCCGTCACGCCGCTCCGCCAGAGCCGTGCGGCGCCCGCGCAGGGCGTCCAGCGACTCCACCGCCTCGGCCTTCAGCGCGGACAACGCTTGTTCCGCCGCGTCCCGCCGCGCGGCGGCGTCCCGCCGGACGGCGGACAGGCGAGCCAGCTCCGCCTCGTGGGCCGCAGCCTCCGCGGCAGCGCGGCCAGCCTCCGCCTCCGCTTCCCGCACCGCCCTCGCCGAGTCGCGGTGGCGCAGCAGCAGCGCGTCCCAGCGCGCCCACTGGTCGGCCACCGGCAGCAGCGCCGTCTGCCCGGCCAGCCAGCCGTCCAGCCCCGCCGAGTCAGCCTGGGCCCGGTCCAGCGCCGTCCGGATGGCGGTCCAGCTCTCTCCGATCCCCTTGGCGTCCACCTCCGCCGTTGCGGCGTCCGCGAGCGCTCCGGCCTGTTGGCCGGTCAGCGCGGCGATCTCGGCGTCCAGGGCGGCGGCCTGTTCCAGGTCCGGCTCGGCGGCATCGATGGCGCCGCGGGCCGTCTCGTAGGCACCGCGCACCTCGCGATGACGGGCTTCGGCCTGGACCAGCCGGTCCTGCGCCTCCGTCACCGCGGCGTGGGCGCGGGCCAGGGCCTCTCCAGCTTCCGACGCCGCCGCGGCGCAACGGTCCGCTTCGCTCAATCGCACCCGCAAGGGCTGGAGACGGCGCAGCAGCGCGGCCTCTTCCCGCCGCGCTCCGGCCTCCTGCCAGACCTCCTCGGCCTGCGCGCTCGCCATGGCGGCGTCCGTCTCCGCCTTGGCCAGCCGCGCGTCCTGCTCGTGCCAGACGACGGCGGCGCGGGCCTGCTCGAACGCCGCTTCCTTCTGGCGGACCGCCTCGGTCGCCGCTTCGGCCTCGGCGTCCAGGACGGCGCGCTCGTCGTCGGTCAGCACGCCGATGCCCGCGCATTGCGCCTCCAGCGCCTCCAGCGCCCGCTGTTCCTCCCTGGAACGCTCATGCGCGGCAACGGAGATGCGGGAATAGATCTCGGTGCCGGTCAGCAGCTCCAGCAGGGCGGAGCGCTCGGTCGCCGGAGCCTTGAGGAAGTTGGCGAAATCGCCCTGGGCCAGCAGGACGGCGCGGCGGAACTGCTCGAAGCTCAGCCCCAGCCGTGTGGAAATCTCGTCCAGCACGCTGGTCTTGCCGTCGCCCAGCCGCTTGCCGTCCGCAAGCGCGGTCAGGCTCATCGTCTGCTTCTGCAGCTGGCCGCGCGCGTTCTGCCGCGCCCGCCGCAGCTCCCAGCGCGCCCGATAGGCGGCGCCGTCGATCCCCGCGAAATCCACCTCGGCCCAGCCGGACCCGGCGCCGCGACGCAAAACGCTGCGCACGTCGGTGGTGCTGATGGCGTCGGTGTCACCGCTGGCGCCCAGAGCCACGCCGCGCCCGTCCGGCAGCCGGGGCATCCGGTCGAACAAAGCGAGGCACAGCGCGTCCAGAATCGTGCTCTTTCCCGCACCGGTCGGGCCGGTGATGGCGAACAGGCCGGCGTGCCGCAGCGGCCCTTCGGCCAGCTCCACCGCGAAGGTCCCGTCCAGGCTGGCCAGATTGCCGCCGCGAACCGCCAAAATCCGCATCACGCACCCTCCTGAACGACCGCGACCAGCTCGTGGAAGGCGGCGAGCAAGGCCGGCTCCGGCTCGCCCTCGTGATGGCGGCGGTAGAGCCGCAGGAACACGTCCTCCGGCGCCAAGTCCGCCAGATCGGCCAGAGGGACGGATTCGGCCAGCGTCTCGCCGCTGCCGGTCAGCCGCAGCGCCAGCTTGACCAGCCGCGCCGGGCGTCCGGCCAGCGCCGCGACCACCTCCTCGCGCAGGGCCGGCCGGGGCGCCGGCAGTTCGACCGACACCTCGACGTAAGGCCAGCACTCGCGCGGCAGGGCCTCGTCCAGATCCAGCGCGGCCAGCGCCGCCAAGGCGTCCTCCGGCGCGGCGAATCGTCCGGCGCCGGGGATGCGCCGAATGGCGACGAAGCGGGGCACCCGCAGCGATTCGACATTGGCCAACCGTCCTTCCGCGATGTCGGCCAGCACCACCTGATGCGGGTAGGGCTCCTCGTCCACCGCCAGCGGAAGGGGGGAGCCGCTGTAGCGCACCGATCCGCGCGTTCCCACCGCCTGCGCCCGGTGCAGATGGCCCAGCGCCACATAGGCCGCGTCCTCCGGGAAGACGTCCACCGGCAGCGCGTGCTGGTTGCCGCCGAGGATCTTGCGCTCGCTGAGTTCGGACAGCGCGCCGTCGCGCATGTAGCAATGGCCGGTGAGGATCAGCGCCTCGCCGGGCCGCAACGCGCGCCGCCCGACCTCCGCCGCGTCGGCGTAGACCCGGCGCACCCCCTCGACCAGCGGGTCGGCGCCCGCCGCGATCTCTTCCTCGCTCAGCGGCGGCAGGTCGGAGGGGCGGAGATAAGGCACCGCGACGCAGCGCGCGGCAACCGTTCCGTCGCGGTCGGTCAGCGGAACCACCAGCCCCTCCGGCGCGAAGGCGCCATCCTCGTCCACTGGCAGGGCGCCGACCACCCGCACCCCCATCTCCGTCAGCAGCGGGGAGGGCGCCTCCAGCCGGCTGCCGCTGTCGTGATTGCCGGCGACCACCACGATGTCCAGCGCCGGGCAGCGCGCCTTGGCCTTCGCCAGGAACCGGTAGAACAGGCCGAGCGCCGGGATCGGCGGGTTCTGCCCGTCGAACACGTCCCCAGCGATGATCAGCGCATCGACGGCCTGATCCTCGAGCCGGTCGAGAAGCCAATCAAGGAATCGCGCGTGCTCGTGCTCGCGCGCGAAGCCGTGCAAAGTCTGCCCGAGATGCCAGTCGGCGGTGTGGAGAAGGCGCATGGAGGGAAACGGGTCCATCGGAAAGGGATCGGCATTCTACGAAAGCGCGGCGACGAAGGCGCCGTGTGAAAAAGCAGCGGGAGAAAAATCGCCGGGGTTCGAAAAAAGTGCTTGCCACCCCTGGGGCACCACGCATATAAAGCGCCTCCCGACGCGGTGGCCGCCAACGAGGCGCCGACGGGTCGGGAACACAGAGACATTCTGGCCCTGGC
>NZ_JAEPIV010000079.1:1930-2432 GCF_016632405.1 Azospirillum aestuarii | reverse complement strand
ACGGCATCGGCGTGCCCGGCGCCATCGCCAAGGGCTCGCTGGTCGAGATGGCGCTCGGCACCGCCATCGGCGCCATCACCTTCACCGGCTCGATCGTCGCCTTCGCCAAGCTGCAGGGCCTGGTCACCGGCAAGCCGCTGGTCTTCCCCTTCCAGCACCACCTCAACGCCGCCCTCGGCGTGCTGACCATCCTGCTCATCGTCTGGCTGGTGCAGAGCAACGCCGACGCCCCGATGTGGCTGATCGTTGCCGTGTCGCTGGCGCTCGGCCTGCTGCTGATCCTGCCGATCGGCGGGGCGGACATGCCGGTGGTGATCTCGATGCTGAACAGCTACTCGGGCTGGGCGGCGGCGGGCATCGGCTTCACGCTGCAGAACAACCTGCTGATCGTCACGGGCGCGCTGGTCGGCTCGTCGGGCGCCATCCTGTCCTACATCATGTGCAAGGGCATGAACCGCTCGATCTTCAACGTCATCCTGGGCGGCTTCGGCGGCGACAGCGG
>NZ_JAEPIV010000079.1:0-1880 GCF_016632405.1 Azospirillum aestuarii | reverse complement strand
GGCACGGTCAAGGCCGGCTCGCCGGAGGACGCGGCCTACATCATGAAGAACGCCCAGTCGGTGATCATCGTCCCGGGCTACGGCATGGCGGTGGCCCAGGCCCAGCACGCGCTGCGCGAGATGGCCGACCTGCTGAAGAAGGAAGGCGTCGAGGTCAAGTACGCCATCCACCCGGTGGCGGGGCGCATGCCCGGGCACATGAATGTGCTGCTGGCCGAGGCCAACGTGCCCTACGACGAGGTGTTCGAGCTGGAGGACATCAACCGCGACTTCAGCACGGCGGACGTGGCCTTCGTGATCGGCGCCAACGACGTGACCAACCCGGCGGCGAAGACCGACCCGCAGTCGCCGATCTACGGCATGCCGATCCTCGACGTCGAGAAGGCCAAGACGGTGTTCTTCATCAAGCGCGGCATGGCCGCCGGCTACGCCGGTGTGGAGAACGAGCTGTTCTTCCGCCCCAACACCATGATGCTGTTCGGCGACGCCAAGAAGGTCACCGAAGAGGTCGTAAAAGCCACCGAATAAGAGCCTGTCGAAAGGAAAAGCCCCTTCCCGGACGAGCCGGGAAGGGGCTTTTCTGTCGCCGCATCGGCGACCGGATCAGAAGCCGACAGCGCCTTCTGCGACATGATCTACGATGATCAGGTGATTTTCCACGCGAATGACGCCGGGGGTATTCTCCGCGGCGACGCGAATGGCGTCACGCTGCGCCTCGGTGCGCACACTGCCCCAGAGATGCACCACGCCGTTGCGCACGACGATGTTGTCGCTGATCTCCGGCGCCCAGGGCTGCGCCCGCAGGGTTTCCAGCAGCCGGTCGCGCAAGACGCGGTCGTCCGTCGCGGCGGGAGAGACGTCCGGCGCGATGCTGGCCAAGACGTGCAGCAGGTTGGCGCGGCTGACGATGCCGACCAGCTTGCCGCTGTTCAGCACCGGAACGCGCTTGATGCGGTTGCTCTCCATCAGGCGGACCACCTCGTCGAGCGGGGTTTCCTCCGTGACGAAGATCAACGACTCCGTCATCGCGTCGCGCACGTGGCGGCCGTGGGACTTGGTGTAGTCGGCGGCTTGGTTTGGCGCGCCCGCGAACATGGCGAGCCACCAGGACGCCCGCCGCACCGTACCGGTTTCCGTCCGGCGCAGCAGGTCGCCCTCGCTGATGACGCCGAGCAGGCGCCCGTTCGAATCGCAGACGGGCAGGCCGCTGATCCGGTTCTCCAGCATGCGCTTCGCGGCTTCGGTCACCGTGGCGTCGGGACCGATGGTGACCACCTGACGGGTCATGATGTCCGCAGCTTTCATGGCTTTCCTCCGTTTGCCTGATTCGTTGACCCAGCAAACTTACACATACACGGAGTAAGGTAAAACTGTCTGGTGTACGGTATACCAATTTGCCGCAGGCCGATTCGGCTGGCGGAAAAAAAAGAAGGCTCCGCTGGCAGGAAGCCGTGGAGCCGTCAGGTGGGGGAATCTACAGGGAGGAATGCGTGTAGTTCCAAGAACGTTTGTACCCCCCAGCGGTCCGTCCGGGCTATAATGGATTTGGTATACCAGTTATGCAGTGTTTGGATACCGTATACGATATGCCAGCTGGTGGCGAAGGGGGGCAGAGTTGCCGCGCTGTCGCAGACAAAATGCCGTGGCGTCGTTTATCGAAGAAACAGTCCGCGATCCGAACATATCCGCTTGTCATGAACTGGCATCTGGTATACCGTATCACCAATCCAAGCCGCTTCCCTCTCCGGGGCAATGAAAGCGCGGCCCAAACCCCGTCAACCGGGGGGAACTCCGGGGCAACCGGGGGCGGAGAGAGAGGGACGGGAACAGCCATGCAGACGATGAGTTTCTCGGTCGCACCCCTGGATCAGGGGATGAGC
>NZ_JAEPIV010000078.1:0-2437 GCF_016632405.1 Azospirillum aestuarii | reverse complement strand
CTCCATGATCGCCAGCAGGTCGCCATGAAGCTGGGCCTCCAGCCCGGCGCCCGAGGGGCAGGGGGACAGCACGACGCGGTCGACCATGGACCGGATCATCTCCATCGCGGCCATCCCCTCGTCGCCGTCACCGAGCACGGACTCGAGCTCCGCGATCTTCCGCCCGTACAGCTCCGGCAGGTTGGCCGGCAGCAGCATCTCCGGCGCCTCCGTCCCCAGGGCGCCGATCTCTGCGGCGAGCGTGGCACGCTCGGCCTCCAGGGCGGTCAGCCGCGCGTTCAGCGATGGGCTGTACAGCCCCTTCTCCACCGCCTCCAGGATCGCCTCGATCTTCCGGTCGATGCCCGCGAGGGCGCGCTCCTGGTCGCCGCGCCGGTTCCGGGCCTCGGCCTGATCACGCCGTTGCGCCACGACCATTTCCTCAATAAAGGCGGCGACCACGTCGGCGCCGAGCAGGCGCTCCTTCAGCCCGGCAAGAACACGGCCCTCGATCGCTTGCCGGGTGATGGTGCGGTCGTTCGGGCAGGTGCCGGCATTCCGGTGGCCGGCGCAACCGTAGCGGTCCTTGCCCATGATGGTGTAGCGGCCGCCGCAGACGCCGCACACCAGCACGCCGGACAGAAGGAAGCGCCGCCGATGCACGCGGTTCAGAGCGTTGCCTTGCTCATCCCGACCGATCTCGGTGGCAACCGCTTTCTGTCGCGCCTTGACGCGCTTCCACAGAACGTCGTCGATGATGCCCAGCTCGGGAACTTCTACAATCTCCCGCTTTTCCTGAGGGTTGATCCGGGCGACGCGCTTGCCGGTGCCCGGATCCTTGACGAACTCGCAACGTCCCCATTCCAGGACGCCGGCATAATTGGCGTTGTTGAGGATACCGGTCCCACGGGCGACCTGTCCGCGGATCGTGGTATCGACCCATCTCCTCCCCCTGGGGCCTGGAACGTTCTCATCGTTCAACAGGCGCGCAATGGCGCGGGGGCTCATGCCGTCGGCGTACAGCGTGAAGATGCGGCGGACAACGGCGGCTTCGTCCGCATTGATGCGGCGGTACCCGCCACCTGCCTTGTCGCCGTCGACGACGTCGTATCCATAGGCTTTGCCGCCGGGAACACGTCCCTCCCTGGCCAAGCCGAGATGGCTGCGTCGGGTCTTCTGACCGGTCTCCTTGAGCTGCACCTGCGCCATCATGCCCATGATGGCGATGTGGAGCGTGGTGATTTCGCCGAGGTGCGGCGTGTACAGCTTGATATTGTGGAAGTTGAGGCGGTCATAGAGATCGGAGGTGTCCGCCAACCGTCGGCCCAGACGGTCGATGCCCTCCGACACCACAACATCGAAGCGGCGGCGCCCGGCGTCATCCACCAGCTTCAGAAAGCCTGGGCGGTGCCGGGAGGCGCCGCTGATCGCCGCGTCCGTGTAGGTATTGACAACCTCCCAGCCCTGCTGGACGGCGTAACGCCGGCACAGCTCGATCTGGTCGGCGATCGATTCCTGGCGCTGCTTGTCGGTCGAGTAGCGAGCGTAGATCACGGCACGGAGTCGGGGGTGGTGGAGGACGGTCATCGCAGGGCCTTCAGGGAAAACGCGATCAGGGCGGCGAGAAGAACAAGGGTGAGGCCGGCAGCGAACGTCATGAAGCCGGCCTGGGACGGCCGTCGGCGCATCTCATGGCGCGCCAGAATGCGGGCCAATCCGAGCAGCTTCTCGAGCGGAACGGTCCGCGGCTCCTGCTGGGGCGGCTGGACAGCGGGCGCCGTCGTCGCGGCGGTGGAGTCGGTGGTGTGGGGCACGGGTGGAAAGTCCATGGTGGGAGCGGCCATGACGATATGGTCCGATGGTGGCAGAAGCGGAAACACAGCGGCAGATCGGCGTCGCCGACGCCAACCCGGTCATCGGTGCGGTCAGGAGTCGGGCGGCGCGGCCGTGGCCGGCAGCCCCAGCGAGCCCTGCTTGCCGGGCTTCACCTTGCCACCGGCTTCACGATGGGCGGATGCCGCGAGCGTCGCCGCGAACGGCTCCAGAACCTCCAGCCGCCCCCGCAGGCGGGCGTTCTCGCGGCGCGCCTCCTCCAGCGCCTGCTCCACCTGACGCTTGGCGGTCAATTCCGAACGCAACTGGTCGAGTTGCAGCGAGGAGCGCAGGTGGGCAGCCCTTTCTTCCGACAGAAGGTGGTTTACGGTCTCCACAGCGGCCTGAGCGTCCGCCGCCTGCCGCTGCCGATCCTCCATCTCCGCAGACATCCGGGTCAGCGCCGCGTCCTGTTGGGCGACCTTCACCGCCAGCTGGTTGCGGTCTTCCATGATCCGGTCATGCTCCTGCGCCAGATCCTCGTAGCCCTGCTCCTGTTCAGCGATTGGGGCGCGGCCCGGTTCCGCTGACCACCATCCTGCGCACCGGCGCGCGTCGGTTGCTGGAGCAGGCGATCGAGGCGGAG
>NZ_JAEPIV010000077.1:0-3209 GCF_016632405.1 Azospirillum aestuarii | reverse complement strand
CACTGAAGCCGCGTCACAGAACGCCGCCTGATCGGCCCGTCACCCAATCTCCAACATAGCTCGCCGGCCTGGGCAGGTTACTCCGCTTGACGACGATCTGGCCGGTCGGCGCCGTGCCATCCGTTTAGGCCGGCCCTGTCCAAGGCGCGGCGGAGGGAGGCGAGGACCGCCGCATTCCGATCAAGAGGCGGATCAGTGCGTTTTCCGGCCGGACTGCCTTCAGTAATGGTTATATCGCCCGCCGACACCCGTGGTGCCAACGTCCTTTCCTGATAACGGCCGAAGTCACGTGATACCCCCCGATACACGTATCATCGGGGGTATTACGGCACCCTCCACGGCAGCCGAGCGGTGCCGGAAGCCAAAGAGCGCGTTGCTGGGATTGCACCTCCAAAGCGTCGGCGCAAAAGGCCAAGACCTGAACCGGGTCAATTTTATTGTGGAAGTATCGGAATTAGGTCAGTCTTATTGTGGAAACGAGGTCACGCCAATTTGGATGAAATCAGCCTTTTCAGCACGTTGATAGGGTCAGTCTATCTGCGGCCCGACATCGTCGCAAGGCTTGCCGGATGGAAACACCGGCGTCTACGCGCGCCGCTTCAGCGCCGGCGGAGCGGCGGCCGGCGACGCGTTCCTGGTGAACACGACGACCGCCGGCACACAGTCGGACATCGCGCTGTCGACCACGCCGGGTGGCGGCTTCGTGGCGACCTGGGTCAGCGAGGGGCAGGACGGATCGGGCCACGGGATTTACGCCCAGCGCTTCGATGGGGATGGCGGCCGGGTCGGTGATGAGTTCCTGGTCAACGCCACGACCGCGGGCGACCAGACCACCCCTGCCGTGAGCGTCGACGGCACCGGCACTGTTCTCGTCGCTTGGCGCTCCGACGGTCAGGATGGCAGCGGCGCAGGCGTCTTCGCTCGACATTACGGCGCCGCCGCGTTTTCCACGATCAGTGGTGATCCTTCAGCAAACACCTTGGTTGGCGGAGGCGGCAATGATGTCGTCGACGGGCGAGGCGGCTCTGACACTCTGGTCGGGGGGAATGGTTCCGATGCGTTCTTGCTCGCCGGTCCAGGCCAAGGATCCGCCACGATTTTGGATTTTAAACTTGGTGAAGACCATGTTGAATTCGCGGGGGCGGCATTCGGTGGAGTTCCGACAGGGCCACTCGTCCCCAATATGTTTGCGTTGGATGCTCCAACCCAGGCCAACAGCCGCTTCGTGTTCGAGACGGTCACCGGCGTTCTGTCCTATGATCCCGACGGCACCGGGACGGCGGCGGCAGTTCCGATGGCCACGCTCAACGTTCGAACCCTGTCGGCCAGCGATATGCTTGTGGTTTCCTCGTCGTAAGGCCGATGCAGTGCCCTGATCATCCCGGTTCATGTCCGTCAAAGGGACGCGATCCGGACATCGCCGCACCGCCGGGGCGGCGCGCATTCAAGGCGCCGGCCAGATCAGGGCGGTCGGCGCGGATCCCGCTGGCCTTGTCGGTCTAAATGAAGCGGGTGCCACACCGGCGGCGATCAAAGCGGCCAACTGCAGCTCCAGGCGCTGATCTTACCCGACCGGCCGTACCCAATCAGGTGAGGCGCCGGACCGGCGTGTCGCCTCGTATCCATACTCTTTCATGACAGCATAACGCGGCAAGTTTCACAACACCGGCCGGCGCGGACGCATGATCGGCCGGCGGTGTTGCGAAACCGCTCCTATCTGCGCCAGTCGAGTGCCATCGGGCGCCCATGGCTCAGCGGCAGCGGACCAGCGCGTCCATGATGACCAAACTGTAGTTCCCGGGGGCTACGTTGCGCTTGGAGACGATTTCGTGTCCGTTCGGGCAGAGGTTCTGATCGCGCACGCCCTGGGCGATAACCTCTTCCTCGCTCACCTGGCCCGCCTGGAAGGGGCTGGAGTTGGCGCGCAGGGCGTAGGCGTCGGTGCCGTCGGGCAGCTTGACCAGAGCGGGCGGGTTGGCGGTGCAGGCCGCAACCAGAAGCAGTGCGTAAAGGGGCAGGCGCATCGTCAGCCTCGTTTTAGCGTCAGGCGGCGTTGAGGGTGGGGATGGTGGCCAGTTCGTCCTCCAACTCGGTGGCGAGGCGGGCCAGATCATAGCGGGCCTGGAGGTTGACCCAGAGATCCGGCCCGTTGCCGCACAGCTTGCCCAGGCGCAGCGCCATAGCCGGGGTCACCGGCGCCTCTTCACGCAGGATGGCGTGCAGGGTCTGACGGGAAACCTTCAGCAGCTTGGCGATGTCGGAGACCGGACGGTCGAGCGCTGGCAGTACGTCCTCGCGCAACAGGGCGCCGGGGTGCATCGGGGCGAGGCCCCGCTTCAGGGGGGTGGTGGTCATCAGTGATAGTCCTCCAGGTCGACGTCGATGGCGTCCGGGGCGTCCCAGGCGAAGGTGATGCGGTAGTTGGCGGTGACCCGCACCGACCAGCGCTGCGGTGCCCCTTCCAGGCCGCGGAAGTGATAGCCGGGAAGGTTCATGTCCTCGGGCTTGGTCGCGGCGTCCAGCGCCAGCAGGATGCGGCCGACGCGGGCAACGGCGGCACCCTGGACCGGCAGCTTGTCGGCTTTGCCGGTTTCGAAGTAGTGCCGCAGAGCCCTATTCTGAATGGTGCGGATCATGAGTGTAAAGTATTACTTTACACTCATGGCGTCAACGGAAAAGTGTAAGGCGACGGTTTACGTTCATGTCGGGTTCACGGCTATGCCAGAACCGAGCGGTTCCGGCACAGGGCGCCCCCGCTCGCATTTGTGTCAGGCGGCGTTGAGGGTGAGGAGCGCCCCCAAACGGTGAGGCCTGACGCCCCTCCGCCAGCTTAAAATTCACGCCGAGAAAAGCTGTTCGCGGGTGCTCGAACCCCGCACCGCCGTACCTGCATGCTCAAGGCATGAACTCATGGTGGTGGCCGAACAGGAAGAACAGAGCCGGTGAGCGGCGGGCGGCGCGCCCGCGCGTGACGGTGCTGCTTGCCGCCCTTCTCGCCGCAATGGCGCTGCCCGTGGCAGGAGCTCGCGCCCGCGCCCCGTCCGGCTCCTGCGAAGAGGCGATCGAACGGGTGGAGCGCCTCGTCGGCATTCCGTCCGGGCTGCTGCTGGCGGTCGGCCGCGTCGAGTCCGGCCTCAGCACCGGCGGCGAACCGCGCGTCTGGGCCTGGACCATCAACGCCGCGGGGCGTCCCATGCGCTTCGGCAGCC
>NZ_JAEPIV010000076.1:0-3820 GCF_016632405.1 Azospirillum aestuarii | reverse complement strand
GTTGCGGCGCCGCTTGCACTTTTGGAGGCTGAGGGGTTGGCGGGGCGCGGCGGACTCTGCGCGGTCATAGCCGGATCGAGTTGAGGAAATTTTAGGAAAAGAGGCTCAAAATGCTGCCACGCCTCCCATCAGGAGGTCGAATGCGGGAGCAGTAGTGCAGACGATTTCTTCTCCTCTCGGCTACAGGCTCGGCCCCCTGCCGGTCCCTCCCCCGGTGGAAGGGATCCAGGTCAACTTCTGCCGCAATCCGGACTGCACGAACTTTCACGTACCGGCGCCCTTGCAGCGCGCCCCGCGCGGCCAAGGAAAAAGCGCCCCCTACCAGACCGTCGGCCACAAGCCCGGCCGACCGAAGCTCGTCTGCAATGCCTGCGGCGAAGGCACCGCGATCAAGAGCAACCTTGCCGTCTGGCAGGAGTTCCAACGCGTCTCCGCCTACCTCAAGGAGCCCCCGCAACCAGCGTGCCCGACCTTCGGATGCTGCAACGAGGGTGTTGGCATCTACACCCGTCCCGACGCCTACCGCAAGCGTGGCTTTACCGCCGCCGGAACCCAGCGCTACCAATGCAAGGCGTGCAAGAAGCGGTTCACCGGGGCGGAGCGAGTACGACGCCAGAAGAAGCCCCATGAAAACAAGACGGTGTTCTCGGAATTCGTGCGGGGGATGGGTATTCGTGGGATCGCCGACGGCTCCGGCCTCTCAGCGCAAACGGTCTACGACAAGCTTGATTTCGCCCATCAGCAGGCGCTCGCGTTCGCCGCGCATCGGGAGCGAACCGTCCCCTCGCTGCGAATCGACCGCCTGTTCCTCTGCACCGACGCCCAGAGCGTCGTCATCAACTGGTCGGACCGCAGGGACCGCCGCAACGTCCAGTTCACCGCGGTCGGAACGGCGTGCCTAACCTCGGGCTACGTCTTCGCCTCCAACCTGAACTACGAATGGGGCTTGGACTACAAAGCCGCGCACGCCGAGGCCGAGAAGCTGGGCGACTTCTCCGTGCCGTTGCCGTTCCGGCGGCACGCCCGTTTGTGGTTCGCGGAGGACTACGAGCACGCTGTCACCAGTGAGCGCAAGCGCATTAAGGCGGAGGGCCGACGACGTCCGCGGGCGCGCGCCAGCCAGCTCGACGACGAGATCCTCGACCGCGTCGAGGAGGAGTACCTGGCCGACCGCGCGCGCCCCGATCCCGACGTTCTCCTCGAGGCGCATCCCGACGCGTTCTTGCCACCCTTGGGCATGCAGGTGCGCGCCGAGTACACCGCTGCCGGTCACTTCCACCTGCTGCGACGGCTCCTGCGCAACGTCGGCAAGGTCCGCTTCAGCTTGGACCAAGACGGTGGCCTGTTCGCGGCCTGGATGGGAGCCTTCGCCGACCGGGTCGACGCAGGCACCGCCGACGCCTTCTACGTACGCATCACGAAGAACATGAGCGAGGACGAGCGCAAGAGGTGCGCGAAGGCGGCGTGGCGGCGCTTCCACGCGACGGCGATGGCCAACCCTGATCTCTCGGAGCGCGGCGTTCGGCTGCTCATGGTCAAGGAGCAGATGCCGAAGCTGCTGGCCATCGGCGACCGTGGAGATCGCTGGCTGGTCCACCCCTTCCCGACGAAGAACGAGCCGGAAAAGGCGATGTGCTTCCTCACGGACAAGATGGACGCGGCGGGCAACAGCAAGTATGCCCCCGACCACCTCGCACGCCTCTACGAACAGGCCAGCCTTCATCGCATCGACGGCTTCTTCGCTGTGGTGCGGAGCAAGCTGGCGCTGCTGCAACGCCCGGAGGGCAAGACGAGCTCAGGCCGCACCTGGGCGCGCAACGGCGCCTACAGCCCGCACGCGGTCGCCAAGGCGCTTGAGCTGTTCCGCGTCTACTACAACTACTGCCGCGTCGGCGAGGACAAGAAGACCCCGGCGATGCGGCTCGGGTTGGCGAAGGCACGGTGTACGTTGGAGGACATCCTGTATTTCCGGCCGGAGGCGCCGCGCCAGCGTGTTTTCAAGATCCGCCCGACGATCCGTCGCCGCGGCCACGACTTCGTTGGCCCGCCGATGCCCGCCGCCTTGAAGGCAGAGGTCCGCATCAAGTCGCTCGATGCGCGACCCAAGCCAAGGCACCGCCCGAAGCGGTCTCTCCAGCACTTCCACATTCCCGGCTACGCGCAAGGACCGCCGCCCGGGAAGGCGCCGACGGATGTGGCGAATGCGGAGCCGCCGTTCTGACGCGAAGACATCAGACGACGGCATCTCGGGAAAGCGAGAATGGCTTCCTGTAAGGCCGTTCTCCGCCTCGTTCGTTTATTAGACCGCCGCTGCACCGGCACCGGCACCGCAGCAAGCGCCCCCGTGCTCGTCCTGCTTCGGGGGGCACGGGACCGTGCCGAAGGAGCAGAAGACGCAGCAGTCGCCCTGGTTCGGTCGGAGCAGCGCGCCGCAGTACGGGCAGTCCCAGAAGAACTGGCACGCATCCGTCGGCATCGTCTCGGTTGATGCGGCTCCGCACTGCGGGCAAGTGATGGTCGATGTCAACTGCATCGCCGGGCGCCTACTGCTGCTGCGCCGACGGGAACCCGGTCTTCGTGGTGGCCTCGACCAGCGCCGCGACCGTGGCCTTGGCGTCGTCGAAGGTGACGACGGCGCTCTTCTCCGCCATGGAGACCTTGACGTAGCCGACGCCGGGCACGGCCTTGAGGGACTGCCGGACCACGATGGGACAGGTTTCGCAGGTCATGTTCTCGACCGTCAGCCGGACGGTGCGCTCGGCCGCGAGGGCGCCGCCGGAAAGCAGGGTCAAGGCGACGAGGGTGGAACCGAACAGGCGGGTCATCATGGTCGTCTCCATCAGGACAGCAGGAACGGGGCGACGTAGGGGAAGGCCACGGCCACGCCTACGAGGGCGGCCGCGCCCCAGAGGGCCGTCTTGACCAGCCGGGTCGGCGCGGGCCGGGCGCACACCGGGCCGTCGCAAGCGGACTGCCTGCGGTAGACGCGCCAGAACCCGGCGCCCAGGAAGCCGAGGGCGCCCGCCACGAAGAGCGGCTGGTAGGGCGCCAGGGCCGTCAGGTTGCCGATCCAGGCGCCGCTGACGCCAAGGCCGAAGAAGACGAGCGGCAGCACGCAGCACGAGGAGGCGCCGAGGGCGCCCAGGATCCCGCCGACGGCCAGCAGGCCCGGGGACAGGGTCCGAATGCTCCGTTCACTCGGCTGTGCATCTCCCGTCGCGGGCATAGATGTCTCCGGCATGCTCTGGTTCCCTCTTGCCTTCCATGACAATATGGGGCCTGTAGCCGCTACAGGTTCAAGGGCAAAACCAGTGAGACAGCTCACGAAATCGCGGGCGGCCGGTCTGACGATCGGCGGCCTGTCACAGCACACCGGCTGCAACATCGAGACGATCCGGTTCTATGAGCGAGAGGGCCTCATTCCGGCGCCGCCGCGCACCGAGGGCGGCCACCGGGTGTATGACCGGGAGCATCTGCGTCGGGTGAACTTCATCCGACGCAGCCGAAATCTCGGCTTCACGTTGGATGAGGTGCGGGCGCTTCTGCGGCTGGCGGATGGCCGTCACACATGCGCCGAGGTGCAGGCCGTTACGCTGGAGCATCTCGACGCCGTCCGGCGAAAGATCGCTGACCTGCAGCGGCTCGAACGGACGCTGTCCGAGACTGCCAATCGCTGTGTCGGCGGTGACGTGCCAAGCTGCCCGATTCTCGACAGCCTCTTTTCTAGCGGTGCGGAGCCGCTACCGGAGTGACGTAGACAGGACTTCGGGGGCTACCCTGGCCCCTCGCTGGAGGCCAGGGGCAGCCTGCCCGCAGTGCT
>NZ_JAEPIV010000075.1:0-4335 GCF_016632405.1 Azospirillum aestuarii | reverse complement strand
ACAGCACGACGCCAACTCTGGCCGGAACGGCGGAAGCGGGCAGCACGGTGACCGTCACGGTGGGTGGGGCGACCTACACCACGATCGCGACGGGCGGAAACTGGTCCATCAACCTCGCCACGGCGACGCCGGTCACCGGTTCGCTCAGCCTGAACGCCAACGGCGCCAACCCGGTCTCGGCCACAGCGACGGATGCCGCTGGAAACACCTCCTCGGCCGGCACCCAATCGCTGACCATCGACACCACGGCTCCGAACGCTCCGGTGGTGACCACGGCGCTGACCAACAGCACCACACCAATGCTCACCGGGACGGCGGAGGCTGGCAGCACGGTGACCGTCACGGTGGGCGGCGCCACCTACACCACGACGGCGACGGGTGGGGCCTGGTCCATCGACCTCGCCACCGCGACGCCGACCGCCGGTTCGCTCAGCCTGAACGCCAACGGCGCCAACCCGGTCTCGGCCACCGCGACCGACGCGGCGGGCAACACCTCCTCGGCCGGCAGCCAATCGCTGACCATCGACACCACGCTGCCCGACGCCCCGGCGGTGACCAGCGCCGCGCTGAGCAACAGCACGACGCCGACCCTGACCGGCACGGCGGAAGCGGGCAGCACGGTGACGGTCACGGTGGGGGGGGCGACCTACACCACCATCGCGACGGGCGGGACGTGGAGCGTCAATCTTGCGACGGCGACGCCGACCTCCGGCGCGCTGAGCCTGAACGCCAACGGTGCCAACCCGGTCTCGGCCACCGCGACCGACGCCGCAGGCAACACGTCCTCGGCGGGCACGCAGTCGCTGACCATCGACACCACCAACCCCAATGCTCCTGTGGTGACCAGCGCCGCGCTGAGCAACAGCGCGACGCCGACCGTCACCGGCACGGCGGAAGCGGGCAGCACGGTGACCGTCACGGTGGGTGGGGCGACTTACACCACGATCGCGACGGGTGGAAACTGGTCCATCGACCTCGCCACCGCGACGCCGGTCACCGGTTCGCTCAGCCTGAACGCCAACGGCGCCAACGCCGTCTCGGCCACCGCGACCGATGCCGCTGGAAACACCTCCTCGGCCGGCACCCAATCGCTGACCATCGACACCACGGCTCCGAACGCTCCGGTGGTGACCACGGCGCTGACCAACAGCGCCACACCAATGCTCACCGGGACGGCGGAGGCTGGCAGCACGGTGACCGTCACGGTGGGCGGCGCCACCTACACCACGACGGCGACGGGTGGGGCCTGGTCCATCGACCTCGCCACCGCGACGCCGGTCACCGGTTCGCTCAGCCTGAACGCCAACGGCGCCAACCCGGTGTCAGCCACCGCGACCGACGCGGCGGGCAACACCTCCTCGGCCGGCACCCAATCGCTGACCATCGACACCACGCTGCCCGACGCTCCGACGGTGACCAGCGCCGCGCTGAGCAACAGCACGACGCCGACCGTCACCGGCACGGCGGAAGCGGGCAGCACGGTGACGGTCACGGTGGGGGGGGCGACCTACACCACCATCGCGACGGGCGGGAACTGGTCCATCGACCTCGCCACGGCGACGCCGACCTCCGGCGCGCTGAGCCTGAACGCCAACGGCGCCAACGCCGTCTCGGCCACCGCGACCGACGCGGCGGGCAACGTGTCGGCTCCGGGGACGCAGTCGCTGACCATCGACACCACCAACCCCAACGCTCCTGTGGTGACCAGCGCCGCGCTGACCAACAGCGCGACACCGACCGTCACCGGCACGGCGGAAGCGGGCAGCACGGTGACCGTCACGGTGGGTGGGGCGACCTACACCACGATCGCGACGGGCGGAAACTGGTCCATCAACCTCGCCACGGCGACGCCGGTCACCGGCGTGCTGAGCCTGAACGCCAACGGCGCCAACGCCGTCTCGGCCACCGCGACCGATGCGGCGGGCAACGTGTCGGCAGCGGGCACGCAGTCGCTGACCATCGACACCACGGCTCCGAACGCTCCGGTGGTGACCACGGCACTGACCAACAGCACGACGCCGACCCTGACCGGCACGGCGGAAGCCGGCAGCACGGTGACGGTCACGGTGGGTGGCGCCACCTACACCACCACCACCACCGGCGGGACCTGGAGCATCGACCTTGCCACCGCGACCCCGGTCACCGGTTCGCTCAGCCTGAACGCCAACGGTGCCAACCCGGTCTCGGCCACCGCGACCGACGCGGCGGGCAACACCTCCTCGGCCGGCACCCAATCGCTGACCATCGACACCACGCTGCCCGACGCCCCGGCGGTGACCAGCGCCGCGCTGAGCAACAGCACGACGCCGACCCTGACCGGCACGGCGGAAGCCGGCAGCACGGTGACGGTCACCGTCGGCGGTGCCACCTACACCACCACCGCCACCAACGGCGGCGCCTGGAGCCTCGACCTCGCCACGGCAACGCCCGCCACCGGCACGCTGAGCCTCAACGCCAACGGCACGAACACCGTGTCGGCCACCGCGACCGACGCGGCGGGCAACGTGTCGGCTGCGGGGACGCAGTCGCTGACCATCGACACCACGGTTCCGAACACTCCGGCGGTGACCTCGGCGGCGCTGACCAACAGCACGACGCCAACTCTGGCCGGAACGGCGGAAGCGGGCAGCACGGTGACCGTCACGGTGGGCGGCGCCACCTACACCACCACGGCGACGAATGGGGCCTGGTCCATCGACCTCGCCACCGCGACGCCGACCACCGGTTCGCTCAGCCTGAACACCAACGGTGCCAACCCGGTTTCGGCCACCGCGACCGACGCGGCGGGCAACACGTCCTCGGCCGGCACCCAATCGCTGACCATCGACACCACGCTGCCCAACGCTCCGGCGGTGACCAGCGCCGCGCTGAGCAACAGCACGACGCCGACCCTCACCGGCACGGCGGAAGCGGGCAGCACGGTGACGGTCACGGTGGGCGGCGCCACCTACACCACCACCGCCACCGGCGGGACCTGGAGCATCGACCTTGCCACCGCGACCCCGGTCACCGGTTCGCTCAGCCTGAACGCCAACGGCGCCAACCCCGTCTCGGCGACGGCCGCCGACGCCTCGGGCAACGTGTCGGCGCCGGGCACGCAGACGCTGACCATCGACACCACGCTGCCCGATGCCCCGACCGTCACCACGGCGCTGAGCAACAGCACGACGCCGACCCTCACCGGTTCGGCGGAAGCCGGCAGCACCGTCACCGTCACCGTCGGCGGTGCCACCTACACCACCACCGCCACCAACGGCGGCGCCTGGAGCCTCGACCTCGCCACCGCGACGCCGGTCACCGGCGTGCTGAATCTGAACGCCAACGCCGCCAACCCGGTCTCGGCCACCGCCACGGATGCCGCTGGAAACACGTCCTCGGCGGGGACGCAATCGCTGACCATCGACACCACCGCCCCGACCGCGACCGTGCTGTTCGAGGACGACAGCATCGACGCCATCGAGCAAACCAGCGCCGCCTTCACCATCAGCGGTGGCGAGGCCGGGGCCGGCTTCACCTGGACGATCACTTCGGCGGGCGGCGGCCAGGTCACCGGCAGCGGCGTGATGAGCGGGCCGACCGCGCGGGTGACCGGGCTGGACCTCGCCGGCCTGGGCGACGGCACGCTCACCCTGACACTCGGCCTGACCGATCCGGCGGGCAACGTGTCGGCGCCCTTCACCGCGACGACGCAGAAGCTCACCGCCACCGTGGAGAAGCCCGCCCCGGTCGCCCCGCCGCCGACGGCCACCGTGGACGGCGCCACCGTCAGCGGTTCGGTCACCACCGGCGGCGACGGCACGCGCACCACCACGGTGACCATCGCGGCCAGCAATGAGGACCGGGTCGAGGACAGCAACACCGCCAACGCCGATCTGGCCGACGTGCCGGTGGTGCGCGAGCAGGTGGTCGACGCCCGGACCGGGACGGTGTCCACCGTCACCACCCTGACGGTCAGCGTCTCCACCGGCGTCGCCGTCACCACCAGCGGCAACGCCGAGCGGCAGACCGCCGCGCAGGCCCAGACCGGGGTGACCGGCCTGATCGCCGCCATCGAGGCGCGCACCGACGCCGGCACGGCCTCGCGCGGCAACCTGACCGGCGGCGGCGACGGCTTCCTCTCGGTGCTGTCCGCGCAGGCCCAGCTCCTGGTGCGCGCCATCGACTTCAGCACGCCGGGCGTGGCGGCCGGCCAAGCGGTGCAGACCAGGGTGACCGGCAACACGCTGGGCGGCACCGGCACCGCCAGCACAGCGCCGACCGCGGTGGTGCTCAACACCTCGGCGGCGGCGGGTCCGGTGACCATCCAGCTCGACAACGTCGAGTTCGCGGCGGTGG
>NZ_JAEPIV010000074.1:0-4385 GCF_016632405.1 Azospirillum aestuarii | reverse complement strand
TGATCTCTGCTTCGTCATGATGACTCCATCTTCTCAAGAAATGGAGCCTCCGACAAACCCGGGGCGGTTCATTGCGATTGACGCCGAGCGTCCGGGCGATCCGCTTCATCGGCCAGCCTTGGCCGTGCAACGCCATCACCTCGTCAAACCGGGCCTGCCGAACGCCGTGGCGATCCGCCGTTGGCAACTCAGCCGCTGGTGCCGGGAGTGGTGCGGTCGGCGGGGACGGCGCGGCGGCAGTGCTGATTTCCAGGGCGGCTCCCGTAGCCGCTTTGCTTGCCATACGCAGGTCATGATGATGCCGGTCGAGAACCCCAGCCAGAGCGTCCCCGAGATTGCGGAGAAGATGCCAGCGGTCCGAGACCTGGACGGCGCTCGGAGCGCCGGCCCGAATGCCGTCGGCGTAAGCGCCGGCGCGGTCGCGGGCAACCACCTCCACCCCGGGATGGGCTTTCAACCACGCCGCCACCGTCTCCGCATGGCGGTCGGGCAGCAGGTCGATGGGACGGTTGACGTGGCATTCGACGCCGCGCACGCCCAACCAGCACGCCAACCAGAAACCGTCGCGGCCCGCCTCGTAGGCGACGAGGACGCGCGCGATTGTCGTTCCGGCGTGAGCGGCTTCGCTCGTCCAGCGCTCGAACAGGCGCAGCAGCGCGTCCTGATCGGGCGTCAGCTTCTGCAACGGCCGCCGCTCGACGCCGGGGACGACGGCGGCAACCAGCCAGCTCGATTGGCTCATCTCGATGACGGCAACAAGCGTGCTCTCGTGATCGAAGGCAACGGGAGGCTGGGTCGAATCCAACGGCTTGGCCATGGTGCGCTCCTCCGTTTGTTGGCGCTACGATGGTGCCACGATCTCGTCGTTACCCAACGCCCCCATAGCATCTGACAGGACCGGCTTGATGGACGGATTGGCCTCTCTGGAGAGGCCGCGGCGAATGCTAGGGCGACCTTAATCAGCACGGCAAGGGCGGCCCTTCGGGGCGGGCGCTTGCACGACTGTAATGTGTTGTCACGACATGCACCTAATCTTGCCTGCACAAAACGTCTGTCGCATCGACCGCCTAATGGGGGTTGGGCGCCCACGCCGCAATCCCGGATTTCGGTCACCGAACCCTAGAGTCCATCCTTGGCACACAAACGACAACCCTATGTACGGACGGTGGCGGAAAATGCATCCGATCGCCACCCATGGCTCAGAAATCGTTCGGAATCCAGACCTGCCCCTTGGTCAAAGGCACGTCCGGAGGGACGGCTTCCAGAGCCGGGTTCAGGTCGTAGATGCGCTCCAGCCGGACGCCGTGCCGCTGCGCCGCCCGCGCCAGGGTTTCGTCGTCCCGGATGTCGGCCACGCGCCACTGGGCGTCCGCGCGCGGCTTGACGGGGGCCGCTTTGGGGCCACTGGAAACCGCCTTCGGCGGGTCCTTCGGCTTGTCCGGCGCTGGTGCGGATGCGGCGGCCAGGCCCGGCCAGGCGCTTGCCCAGCTCCGTCTCCGCCGCGCTCAGCCGCTCCAGCGTCCGGTCGGCCTGATCCAGTATGTCGGCGAGGCGGCGCATGGCGTCGGGGTCGACCGAAGGAGTCGGCGCCGCCGGCACGGCGATGAAGGGAGGTGACGCTGGAGCCGGTGCGGCGTCCGGTGGCGGCAACGCCGGCGGTGGCGACGGCGAGCGGTCGATCGGCTTGGCCGCGGCCTTTTCCGGCACCGCCGGCGCCGACCGCCCTCCGAAGGCCGGCGATGGTGACGCCGGCGCGGCGGGAGGCAACGAGGCCATCTCGATGGCAGCCGGCGGTGTTGTCGGCGGAGCCGCGAGGCCGGGAAGCACGCTGCGACTGGCATCGCCCTCCCCTCCGGCGGACGACAACCCAAGCAGCATCGGCGCCTCCCGGCTGTCGGCTTCGCTCGGCGGGGCCGTGACACCGTTGCTTTGGGTCATGACGCCGCCGAGGATGGCCATGGCCGCGGTGCTGGCCATAAGGACCATCGCGGCGTTCCTGGTGCCGCGCAGAACCGCCTTGCAGAAGCGGTCGACCCTGCCGCCCAGCGTCGACTGCGGCGAGGCCGGCGGCGTTACGGGCCGATCAGCGCGGACATCGGTGCCGGACCGGTCGGCGGCATCCGAAGCGGAATCCATTCCCGGGATATCCCCGGCACCCCTAAGGCGAGCGCTCGGCGACGCATGAAACGGCGTCGCCGTCGTCCACGCGGACGGATGTTCCGCCGCCATCCGCTCCGCCTGGAGCAGACTTTGCCGCGCCGCCTCCAGAACCCCCTCCAGGTCGGTGATCCGCGCGTGCGCCGCGCCGAGCGCCTGGTCGACCACGGCCAGACGGCGCTGCAGATCGCCGGCATGGGCGGCGTTCTCCTCGCCCCGGCGCCGGACGTCGGCGAGGGCCGCCGCCTTCTCCTCGCTCTGACGCCGGGCATCAGCGAGATCCGCCGCCATCTCGCCCTGGCGGCGCTCCAGCTCCTGCAGCGCGCCTGGCGGATGAAGTTCGACGTCGCCCGGCCCGTCCTTCAGCAGGGCTGCGACCAACAATCGGACGGTCGCCGCCCCGTCGCGCACCAGATTGGCGACGCGCACGGTCAGCGGATCGCCGACCACGGCCAACCCCTGATCGGCGGCGAGCAGGTCCAGCAGACCGGCGGCGTCAGCCTCGCGGTTCTCCCGCGACAAGGTGGCGAGACGCTGCGCCATCTCCTTCGCGGGAGCCGTTCCCTTGAAGTTCAGGCGGTGAATGCCGCTGTCGGCGTCGTCGGGCGGTGGACGCGGCGCGTCCATGGCCTCCGGTGAACGTGATGATCGCTTTGCCATGTCGGGGCTGTCTGAAGAACCGATGGCAGCACGGTAACCGGGGGTGGCATGGGCGTTCGAGCACCGGCGGAAGGCTGGGCGCCCAATTTTTCGATTTGGGCGCCCAGCGTTTGGACGTGGGCGCCCAAGCATCCGGCTAAGATCGGAAAAGGCGTTTCCGATCATACGGTTACCTTTGGGCGCCCGAATTCTTGAGCTGGGCGCCCACTGGACGCCCAGAGATCGGGGACGGATCGGAAAAGCTGTTCCCGATCAGTGGGTTGGCATTGGGCGCCCAATTTTTCGATTTGGCCGCCCAGTGGGCGCCCAACCTCCCAGCCTGGGTGCCCACTTCTGAACGCCGGGCGCCCAGCGGGCGCCCGAATGAAGAGGTTGGGCGCCCAGCTTCTCAGTCTGGGCGCCCAACCCGAAACGCTGGGCGCCCAGCATCGATTGCCGGGCGCCCGGCCTCCACGCACGGAAGGCTTTTTCAGGCTCTGCGACCAAGGGAAGGCGCCCGCCTTGGGGATGGATGGGGAAACGGGCGCCCGCCTTGGCCACGCCGTCGGACCGGGGGAGGGAGAGCAGGTCGCCGGGGCGTCCCTGCGGCAACCCGAGCGCGAACACGGGGCGGCGGAGGTCTCCCGTCGACGCGGGCGGCGGAAGCGGAAGGCGCTGAGCGCACCCAGCCGGACGGTTGAGGACGTCCTGCGGACGTCCGCCGGACGTCCACAGGAACGGACCAGGCTTTCCAACGAGCCATGTCGGGGAGCCGGTGGCGTGCCGGGCGGACGGGAAAGCCGCACACCGGGACGGCGGACCGGAGGGCAAGGCGATGCCGCACAGCCCAGGATAGCGGAAGTGGCCGAACGCCCGGGGCAGCCGGCGGCCCGGCCCGGGCAGTGCGGCAGCTCCATTTTCAGGTCTTCGGGGCGGACGGGGATGGAAGCGTTCAGGGCGATAAGCACCCCTGGCGGCGTCGCGGAACGGCCGCGGGCGCCCGCCTCGCCCGGAGCCGACACAAGGGTGGAATGCAGGGCGCCCAGTGGGCGCCTGGACCTCCCGACACGGGTCGGCGACGGAACGTTTCTCCGCCTGCGGCCCCTCCCCCACCCCGTCCCTCTTCGTAACTGGGCGCCCAATTTTTCGATTTGGGCGCCCAGCGTTTGGACGTGGGCGCCCAGTGGGCGCCCAATGAAACGCGTTGGGCGCCCAAGCATCCGGCCAAGATCGGAAAAGGCGTTTCCGATCATACGGTTACCTTTGGGCGCCCGAATTCTTGAGCTGGGCGCCCACTGGGCGCCCAGAGATCGGGGACGGATCGGAAAAGCTGTTCCCGATCAGTGGGTTGGCATTGGGCACCCAATTTTTCGATTTGGGCGCCCAGCATTTGGACGTGGGCGCCCAGTGTTCGGAACCGGGCATTTTTTCCGAGCGACGCCCGGCGAGGCATCCAAACCAACCGCTGGGGCTCGATTGGCGACCGCAATGACGGGCATGGTCGACGAAGCCACCTCACCATCCGGGACCCCGACGTGTCATGGTGCCCTTGACCGCCGCCTGCATTGCCGCCGTTGCATTCACCTACG
>NZ_JAEPIV010000073.1:0-5743 GCF_016632405.1 Azospirillum aestuarii | reverse complement strand
CACTGAAGCCGCGTCACAGAACGCCGCCTGATCGGCCCGTCACCCAATCTCCAACATAGCTCCCTGATCCAGCAGGGGCCGCAGATCGTTGACGTGTTCTTGCTGGCCGGGAAGGAGGCAGCGGTTGCGGCCGCCCGCATCGCGCTTATGGCAACCCCGGTTCTCGCCATCGGCGCCGCGTTTGCCGTTGCCGCCTATGGCATGAAGCGGTTCTTCGACGACGTGCGGGAAGCCGAGCGTGTGACCCGGCTGACCGGCAACGCTGCTGGGATCACGGCTTCGCAGTTCGTGTCCATGACCGACGCGGTAGGAGCGTCGCGCGGCATCTCCAATGCCGCCGCCCGCGACATCGCAACCGCCTACATCGGCACCGGCAAGATCGGCGGACAGGTACTTACCGACCTAACCGCCTTCACCAAGGACTTCGCCGTTGCGACTTCGCAGGACGTCGCGAAGGCATCCGAAGACCTTGCCGGGATGTTCTCCAGCCCAGCGAAGGCAGCGGAGGAAGCCGCCCAGAAGTGGGGCATGTTCTCCGACGCACAGGTCCAGACGATCCGTAACTACGAGGCGCAGGGCCAGCTTGAGCGCGCCCAGCAGGCGCTTCTGGAAGGACTGAAGCCGCGCATCGACGGTGCCGCCGAAAAGGTGGCGTGGTACACGAAGTTGTGGGATGGCCTTGGCCGGGTGATCAGCAACGCCGCGGATGCCGCGGGCCGGTACGGTGCCGGACCACAGACCCATGCGGAGCGCACGACTGCGCTCCAAAAGGACATCGACCTATGGACGGCGCGTGTCGCCGCCGACCCCAACGGGACGACCGTCGTTGACGGCGCCCGTGTCCGTGATGCCGACATGCTCCAACAGGCAAAGGACGCGCTGGCACGGGAACTGCGGGACCAGCGGGACCGCGATGCGAAGGCGGCAAGTGACCGCAAGGCGGCGGAATTCAACCGGCTCCAGACCCAGGCGATGAATCTCGCCCGATCGGTCGATCCGGCGATCACAGCAACGCAGGATCTCCGCAACGCCGAGATCATGTTGAACGATGCGGTCACTGCGGGGGCCATGTCCCTCCAGGACAAGACCCGCGTCCTGAACCTCTACAAGACCCAACTGGAGCAAGCCGCGGAGCCCGCGAAGGCGTTTGCGCTTGAGATGGAGCGCCAGGCGCGCGTGACGGAGGCCTCCGTAGGCCGCGCGCGCGACTTCGAGCAGCAGCGCCAGGAAATTCTGAAGAAGCGCGGCGCGATGCCCGGTGAGGCCCTGACGCAGACCGAAACGGACCAGATCAATGATGGTCTGATTCGGAAGTACGCTGCGCAGGCTGCCGAACGCCACCGGTCGATGCAGGAGGCAATCCAGGACGCCCAGCGGCTCGGCGCGGCAACCGCCTCGCTTTCCCAGCCGACGATCATCGCCGCTCAGGCGGAGGCCGAGTTCTTCCGCGTCTTGCGGGAGACCAGCGACTACAAGAAGGCGAAGCAAGCTGAAGATGATGCCCTCACCAAGGGCATGATCGAGTTCAACGCCCAGGTGGATACCTCCATCGCGACCGGTCAGCTTGCCGTCGCATCTGCACAGCGCCTTGCCGACGCTCAGGCCCGCGGAGGCGACATCGCCATGGCGCGCGCCCGGTCGGAGAATGTGCTGGCGGAGCAGTTGGCCCGCGGTGTAGACCCGGTGAAGGCTCTGACCCTGGCCGCCCTGGACTATCAGGAGTCGCTTGCCGACCTCTCCGCGCAGCAGCGGGCATGGAACCGCGACATCGCGGAGCAGACCGACGCCGCCCGGCGGCTGGCCCAGGCAGAAGCGGAATCCGGTGCGGCCGTCGCAGAGGCCAACATCCAGAACAAGGTCCGTGCGCAGATCCTGAAAGAGGGTGTTGACCTCGATTCCGCCCGCGCCCAGGCCATTGAAGCCGGCACCCGCGCGCTCGAAGCGCAGAATGCAGCCGCGCGTGTGAACTCTTCCATACGCCAGGGCAATCAGGATCTCGCGTTGGTCCGCGCCGAGTACGACATGCTCGGCATGAGCAACGCGGAGCGGGAGCGCTCCGTGGCCATCATGCGCGCCCAACTGGAGGTGCAGAACTCCGGGGATTGGGCGCAGGTGCCGCAGGAAACCCGTGATGCCTGGATTGCGCAAGCCGGTGCTGTTGCGGAATATCGGTCACGGGTCGCTGACGCCACGGAGGCATCCCGCGACTTCGCCAATGTCATCGGCAAGGGCTTCGAGGACGCCGTCCTCGCCGGCGGCCAGCTGAGCGACATTCTGAAGGGGCTTCAATCCGACATCGAGCGCATCTTCCTGCGCGCGACGGTGACCAAGCCACTGGAGAACTGGCTGACCGGCACCATGACGAAGGTGCTGGCCCCGGCTCCAGCCAACGACAACCTCGTGCAGCCCGTAAACGACAACGACCCCGGCGGCTATCGTTCGTTGTTCGAAGGGCTGACCGGTGGCAGGACCGGAGTCATTGGATCGCAGGGCAACCCGATGTGGGTTCGCTTCGCATCTGCTGGAGGCGCCGCCCTGGACCTCAACAGCATGGCGACGCAAGCCACTTCCGGGCCGGTGCCCGTGGCGGTGAAGGACGCCGGGGACCTCGAGGGCGTGATCCAGACCGCCTCCGCCAAATACGGGGTGGACGCCAACACCATCAAGGCGCTCATCCAGCAGGAGTCCACCTGGACCCCCACGGCCGTGAACCCGCGTTCCGGCGCCGCCGGCCTGATGCAGATCATGCCGGCCAACTGGAGCGCATACGGCGTTACCAACCCCTTCGACCCTGCGCAGAACGTCGATGCCGGCACCCGCATCTTCCGTGAGCACCTCGACCGTGCCGGCGGCGACCTGGAGCGGGCGCTGTCCACCTTCGGCGGCTTCATCACCAAGAGCAGCGACGGATATGTGGCGTCGGTGAAGGCCAACAGGGCGGCGTACGATCAAGCCGCCACATCGACGGTTACCCTCGCGGGTGCACAGACCCAGGCGGCTGCGGCTGCGTCGGTGTTCACCAGCGAGCAGCGCAAGGTGATCGACGCCGCGCTTGGCAGCCAGAAGGCTACGGTTGAGGCCACCGACAAGCAGGACGCGCTGACGAACGGGCTGGGCCACTTCCGGGAATCGCTGGAGGCGGAGACCAAGTCGCGCGACCAAGCGGTGAGAGCTACCCAGCAGCTTACGCAGGCCCAGCAGACCGCGGCGGCGGGCATGGTCGGCGGAACGCAGGCCGCCCTCGGCGGCATCATGTCCCTGCTGGGCGGGATCACCGGCGCCGGAACCGTGTCGGTCGGCGGCAGCGTCATCTCTGCCGGCGGGCCGCAGGGTATCTCTGCGGCGCTGGGCAGCGTGTGGAACGGGATCAGCGGCGGGAGCTTCGGTGACACCAGCTTGAGCGGCGTCAAGTCCTGGCTGAACAGCACGGCATGGGGCGGGAACGTCGCCTCCAAGACGGCCCCCGTGGCGAAGGCCGGGAACGGCATGCTGGCGGGTGGCGAAGGCGCACAGACCGGCATGGGGACTGCCCCGGCAACGCCTGCGGTGACCTGGGGGAACGTGGTCGGCGGCGGTCTGACCGCGGTCGGCGGCGCTCTCCAGATGTCCCGCGCGCAGAACGCCGGCCAGAGCATCGGTGGGGCCGCGCAGATGGCCGGCGGCGTCATGATGTTGATCCCTGGCATGCAGGTTGCCGGTGGGCTGGTCGCGCTCGGGGGCACCCTTCTCAGCGCGTTCAGCGACGGCAACAGCCGTGGGGACCCCTATTCCGTCACCAATCTGTCGATGAAGGGCGGGCGCTTCACACGCGACAGCTTCGACGCCGACAACGGCGGCGATCCGGCGAAGTGGAACAGCGCGGTCGAGCAGGTCGCCACCAAGCTCAACGGGTTGATGGACACCTATGGGCTGGTCGCCGGCAAGCTGACCAACGTGGCGGTCGGCGAGCGGAACGCCACCCCGGAGCAGGCCATGCTCCAGGCCCTGCGCTCCATGAAGTCTGACAACGCCGACATCGCGTGGGTCCTCGCGAACGCGGTCGGCGATGACCTCGACGCCGCGGTCAAGGCCATCGACTTTGCCAGCAAGTGGCGGGACACGATCACGCTGTGGAACAGCGGCATGGACAGCATCGTCGCCGCCACCCAGCAGGGCACCGCGGCGGCGAACGCCTTCGGTAAGACGGTGCTCGCCTTCTTGGACGGCGCCGCGGCGACCTACGACGTGGCGGCTTTGACCGCGAAGGCAGGCAGCAAGACCGGCAACGCCGCTCTCGACAAGCTGCTGGCCGGTCTGCCCGGCTACGCCACCGGCACGCCCTCGGCCAAGGCTGGCTGGGCGGTGGTCGGCGAGGACGGGCCGGAGCTGGTCAAGCTGGCCGGCGGCGAGCGGATCTGGAACGCGCGTGAGTCGGCGCGGATGGTGGCCGGGCTCGGGCAGGGCCGCGACACGGAGCTGGTCCACGTCCGGCCGGACGAACTGGCCTGGATGCACAAGACGCTGGGCGGCGGGCGCATCAACCCGGTGACCGGCCTTCCCATGTTCCTGGAGGGCGAGACCGGCGGATCGTCCGACAACGGGTCCGGCGGCGTCGGTGGTATGGGCGGCAACTCGGACGGATACGGCGGCCACACCGACCGCGACGGGGGATTTACCGCGTCCGAAAACAGCGGAGGTTTTGGCGGTTTCATCAGCACGATCTCTTCGGCCATCAGCGACGTGGGCTGTGCCGTCGCCAATGCCCTCGGGCTGGATGCAAAGGAGGCCGGCGTTCTCGGCGGCATGGTCGGCATCACCGGGACCGTCGCCATCGGCGGCATCCGCGGCTTTGCCGAGGCGATGGGAAAGGGGCTCGCCTCCGTGACCGGCCCCGGCGAGGCCCCCGCGGTGGCCGGGCCGGGGGACCCTGGCCTGTCGCCGACCGGTGGCGATTTTACGGCGGCCGAGGCGGTGCTGACGAAGCTGCTCGACGCCATCAAGGCCGACCCGACCGGCACGGTGGCAACCGGCGTGATGGGCGGGCTGGAGGCCGGCGCCACCGGCTACACCGTCGCCCAGCTCGCCGGTGGCTCCTCCGACGCCTATCTGGCTGGCGTCCGCGGTCAGGGCGGCGAGGCCAAGGTGGCGGCGCTTGCTGAGGATCTGGACGCCGCTGTGCAGTCCATCGCCGAGGCGGGCGTGGCGATCCCCGACGTGCTGCGGCAGGCGCTGGAGAAGACCAACGCCTACGCGACCTCGCTCGGCATCACCCCGGCCACCGAGAAGCGTGAAACTGCCGCCCGTCTGCTCAATGAGAAGCTGGGCGAGCAGGGGCTGAGCACCGGGCGTTATGGCGAGGTGATGGGCGTCGTCCAGAGCTTGGCCGATGGCACCTTCAGCGCGGTCGGGAAGGACTTCCAAGCGCTCGCCGACGACATGGTGAAGTCGATGGCGGCGATGTCCGCCGCCGGCATGCAGGTTCCGGCGGCACTGGCAGCCGCCGAGAAGCGCATGCTTGCTCTGGTCGCGGCCAAGGCCCGCATCGACGCGGAAATCGCCGGGGTCACCGACACCAGCACCGACTATCAGAAGCAGGTCGCGCAGCTCACCGGCTACTGGTCCATGGCCAGCACCGATCTGGTCAAGGCGATGCAGGCCGTCGGCTATGAAGGAGCCGTGCTCTCCGCGAAGCTCGGCGAGGGCGTTGTCACGGCGACGGTGGCGGCCCACCAGTGATGGCGGTATCTTCCCTGGATGCCGCCGC
>NZ_JAEPIV010000072.1:0-6420 GCF_016632405.1 Azospirillum aestuarii | reverse complement strand
GGCGCCACCCATCGACGCGCCTTCGGGCAGCCCTTCCAAAACGCTGATGAATGATCCGGGCTAAATCAATCAAAACGCATACTGCGTTGATGAGCGATCGGCACTGCCTGCTCAGCAGCCAGCCTGACGCGTGTCTGCGACGCTGCTCTTGGGCGCGACGGTTTAGGCGGTTTGAACACCAATGGTTCCACGACAGCATTTTTTCTTATTACATACAATCCGCTCTTGCTTGAGTTCTTAATAAGACCGGACCACGCAAGCAAAATTGTGGCAGCTTTAATTTTAATCGGTAATGACCACACATCCTTCGTCATAAAAAAAACTGGAACGCCCGTGTTTGCCCATCGCTCGATTGCATTGTAGTCATGATCTACATCTTGGTCGCCACTTAAAACGCACCAACCGTAGTACTTAAGACGACTTTTCCACCTATCTTGAGAAAGTTGGTCAATATAAAACTCGTAAACATGATCGACCTTACACCCTCCGCCTTCGAAGACGAGTGCGTTTAGTCCTCTCGCAAAGCCATCGGAGAGGCCGTTGTCGATCATAAGCCTCACGCTGCCTCGCGCTTTCTCTGATCAAGTGATTGTTCAAAATCAACAGCGCGCTGCACCGCTTCCAGCGGCACGCGCCATTGTTGGGCCGCCGAAGGCAAGCCATCAGCGGCTGCAGTAACCGCCAACGCCTCTGTTGGTATATGGCGTTCTTTTACGACTGGCTTTCCGGTAGCATAAGCTGGTGACACGATAATGCCACCGCCCCACTCTTTTGGAATCCACTGAGATGGGAGATCCTCGTCGTCGCGATACTCAAGATCAACCAACTCCGGCATCACAATATCTTTCATTATGAGCTGCTGGGTGGACGCGCCGACACAAATTCCATCCTCCTTAAGCTCAACAGCAAGCGTAGAACCCATCAGCATCGGAGCAAACTTCTTGTTAACAAGGAAATATGGCATTCCCTTTGTTATGTCCCTCCAGCCACGGATGCAGGCCCTGATCTCGGCACGTCTGCTCTTCTTTCGCTCAAGCATTGCGCGAACGATCTTGAGTTCCATGAGCTCAAGGAAGGTTACAAGCACTTGCCCCTGATAAGGCTCTATCGTGGGGTCCCAAAGCGGAGGAATCACATGCTCGGTTCCTTTGATCACCTTACGGTGCGGAATGAGCCATGATCTGACTTGGCGCGTTGGAAGTTGCAGAAGACGGGCCGCACGTGGGATCGTATACGTGATCCTATCGGCAAAGCTGTAATCTGGTTCGCTCATCTGATCCCGTCCTGGCGTTCGAGCGCCACTCGCCGTACGCGCAGTGACGCCCTACTAACTCGCCTCATGTTACGCAAAATTCTGCCGACGGTCTACAGCTCAGATGATGCTGGATCTGCACCAACCATCAGCGTCAGGAACGACATTGGTAGCGGTCATGTCAACCACTGCACATTTCGCAGACAGAGGATTCATTGACCGGCGGCATTTATTACCAAGCCCACTTCACACCAGCCCCAGCGCGATAGCCGTCCGCGTGTCCACCCGCCCGGTAACCGGCAGCCGGGAAGCGGGTGGAGTCGCAGCAGAGCAGAAAGTTCGATCTGACCGGAGCGATAGAGTATGAAATCCTAGTATGATAGTTCCCATACATGGGGCATTTCGTGCCCCATGTACGAGATCCCACCTAACAGGACTTCTGCGTCAGTAGAGATCGTAAGACATGTTGACGCCACTGGACTGTGCCGAAGACGTATAGATCCACAATCCATAACCCGGCGGCAACTCAACCTCGTATGGCATCGTTCTGCTATTCAACATTGAAGGATTTCCATCAACACGGAATACAATTTTGCTGTTGACATCTTGCTGAACCGGAGTGGTTTGGCCAGTATGCAGCCACACAGCCCCATTTCCGCTTAAGCTCAACGTGAGCGTTCTAATTACGGCTCCAGCTTCGTTTACGCTTGGATCGAATACTTTGGTCATGGTGTTTGTAGTTCCACTTACATTAGACACATAACGCCCGTATTTTACAATGGTCATGATCGCATCCTCTTACCAATGTCTACCAAATAGCGATACCACACTTCATGGGCAACGCAGGGCCACGTTATAGGATAAAAAACCCAATTGAAAGGATTTTTTGCGCATCCTGACAAGTACGAGTGGTGGTCGGGCGGCCCCGAACAGCTTCGCCTCCGCCGCCCGGCGCTTCTTCAGCCCCTCCAACTCCACCTTCTTCCCGTTGACCGTGGCGAACACCCACCGACCGAACTGGCCAGCTGCCCCGTCATAGTCGCCCTGGTTCAGCAGGCGCAGCAGCGTGGAATTCCGCAGCGCGCCGGCCCCCAGGTTGAAGACGAAGCTCGCCAGGGCGCCGCGCTGCTGATCGGTCAGCGGGACCGTCACCAGCCGGTCGACATACGCGGCAGCCTCGGCCATGTCGGCGCGCAGGAAAACCTCCGCCTGGAGGCCGTTGATGGTCTGGCCCATCCGGACCCCGGCGGTGTGGCCGTAGCCGATGGTCGGCACGCCCGCCGGGCACAGGTAGGCCTTGAGGTATAGCCCCTCCGAGTGGCGGACGAGGGCCAGGGCGTCGTCGTGGATGTCGCGCGGGATCGCCGCGCCGGCGGGCGTGGTCATGGGATGCTCCGTGTGTTTGGCGGCCCGAGCCGCAGGAAGCCAGCGCACATGCCCCGGCGCGCGTTGATGAGGAGCTGCGCCAGCAGGAGCAGGGCGTCGTCCTTGCTGCCCTCGCAATCCGCCAGGACCTTGTCGGCGACCAGCTGGGCGTCGTGCTGATCCGGCTCGTTCAGCTTTTCCATGGCCGCTCTCCCGGCACTTGCCGCGCCGTGGGCTTCGTGCCGGCCGGCGCCCCGCGGGCTTCAGCCTCAGCGACAGCGGCCTCCTCGACCAGCCGCTGGTTCGTCGCCATCAGGTTCTCATTCTCCTGCTGGACCCGAACGAGCGCGGTCCGGGCCTCGTCCCGCTCGGTCCGCGTCGCGGCCAGCCGCTCCTCCGTCATGCCGATGCGGGCTTCGAACTGGCCGCGCACCTTCACGGCCTCGTTTCGCTCGTGGGCCATGTCGGCGATGTTGGCCTGGAACTGCACCACCTGCGCTCGGAGGTCAGCGATCTGCTGGCGGAGGTCGGCGCGGATCTCCGCCTCCATCTTCGCGGCCCGGTCCTGCCGCCCGAAGGACACCAACAGCCGCCACGCGACGAGACTGCCTCCGACCCCGGCGGCGATCTGCGAATAGATGTTGGACAGGACACCGCCGTCAGCGGCGGACGATGGATCGGGCATGGGACCTCCTGCGGCCCGGCGCCGTGGCGCGGGCATAGAAAAGGCGCCTCGCGGGCGCCGGGATCGTGGGCGGGATTGGGAGTCTTGTCGCGGGCGTTCAGGCCCGGAGGTGAGCGCAGGCTTGATAGACCTGGACGGTAGTGTCGGCGGCTTTGACGGCCTCCACCGCAGCGCGGCGCTTGCCCTCCAAGTCGGCGTTGACCGCGGTCCAGGCGCCCGAGGTGGCTCGGACCAGCGCGGCCACGGCGTCCAGGGTGGTGCCGGTGGCGGCGGCTTCAGCGGTCAGGTAGGTGAACGGGCCGCTGTCGCCAGCCGCGTACCGGGCGGCCTCCTCCTGCTTTTCCAGGTAGGTGGCGCTCTGGCCGACGGTGACGGTGATGTGCGCGGCGCGCAGCTCGCCGACGCGGGCATTGATCAGGTCCACCGCGGCGGCCTTCAGGTCGGCCAGCGGCACCACGGGCGCGGCGGGCGGCTCCGGGATGACTTCGCGCTCCCCGATCAGGTTGCCCTCGGCGTCGAAGTCCCGAACGACGATGGGCTTGGCCGGCGGCAGGGAGGCCGCGACAAGCGCCCGGACCTCGGCGTTGTCGGCCAGCACCGCCGCGATCTCCTCCGGCGTGGCGTCGAAGACATCGAGCGGCGGTTCAGGGCACCGCGCGCCGAAGACGGCGGGCACCAGCTCGTCACCGGTCAGCGGGTCGAGCACCGCCGGGTGAAGCTGCACCCACTTCCACCGGTAGAGCAGGCGCCCGCCCTTGTAGCTGTCGGGCATCTGGTCAGGCTGCATTGCTGGTCTCCTCGCTGATGCGGGTCACGGTGAAGGTGGCCTCCCAGCGGATGCGCTTGCCGGAGACACCGGTCACGCGGGCGGACACCCAATCGCCGGTGATCGCCAGAGTGGCGTCAGCTGTGCCGGTGACCTCAGTGTCCGTCCCTACCGGCTGGACCGCCCCCTGGAGCGTGATGGCGCCGCCCGCGTCCCGGTAGTAGGTCGCCCGCCGCCCGTAGGTCAGGCGCTCCGTGTCTGCCGCCCCGGTGACCCGGCCCACAAGGCGGGCCTCGATCATGACGGTTTCCCGCTCGCCGACCGGGACTCGAGATCGAGGGCCATCCCATCGGTGGTGACGCCGCGGGCGGTGAAGCCATTTCCCACAGGGCGCGGGCCACCCACGGCGATGGCCTCCTTGCCGCCGATGGCGTCCCCTACGAAGCCGACCTCAGCCGCCGTGCTGATCAGCAGCGAACCGCCGCGGAGAGATACCGACCGCACGGTGTCGCTGGTGGTGGCACCCAGAACCGTTTCATCCAGATACGACACCCGGCGAAGGCCCTGGAAGACCGACACGCCGTCGCCGGTGCCGACCGCCAACCGGCCCGTGAGCGGGTCTCGGCTGAGGGACGTGACGGCATTGCTGATGCCGCCCAGCATCGCCTTGCCGTTGTCGCTGAACCACGGCTTCTCATCCTCGTACATGCGGCGGAGCTGTGCAGCGGCGGGGGAGCCAGCCCCAGCGCGGAACATGGAGACGGACGAGTTTGCGTTTGCGCCCAACGAGCGGGCGTTGCCGATTGTCAGCGTCGCCGTGGCGTTGGCGAGGGAGCCGACAGAGGCCGCGGACCCGGTCGCCACCAGCGCGCCGTTGACCCAGGCTTCCAAGGTCGAACCGCGGCGTACGAACCAGAGTTGCGTCCAGCCCAGACCACGAAGAGTGACGGGCAAGACGACGCCAGCACTGTTCGTCCCGTCGCCGATGTAAAACCGGGCGATTTGGTCAGTGGAAGGGCCGCCCGCAGAGCCAATGTTGTCGCACCGCCACCAAGCCCCCGTGGCTGCGGAACGCTCGAAAAGGACGTTCCAACTAGAGGTGTTGTTGACCCAACATCCGACGAAACAGTCACCGGGGAAGTCCAAGTCCGGGTTGGGGGGCTGAAGCAGGTAAGCAGCGGGCGTAAAGCCACTCCAAGCCACAACGTCGGAGCCCGCCACCGGAGTCCGCTGGAGCGTACCGTTGGGAATCAGACCTTTGCCCTTGTAGCTGCGATCCGCCACAGCGAGCCGGACCGACACGTTGTCCAGCGACCCGCTAAATGACCCCGACCCATAGAGGTCCACGGTGGACGGCGAGGCCGGAGCGACGAGATACTGCGTGTAGGTGCCATTGGCCGAGACGGCGGCACCGACAGTCTGCCCGTTGCCGGAGATGGTTGGCGTGGCCGAGCCGGCGGACAAACCTGCAACCGTGAAGGTGATGGCGTACAGAACGCCCGCCGTGAGGGGCATCACCTGCGACAGCGCGCTGCCGGTTCCGGGCGTCTTGGTCGCAACGCCGCCCGCGATGCTCCAGCCCGTGCCCTTGGACCAGACCGTATCGGAATCAAAGCCGCCGTTCGTCGCCAGATCGCCTGACCCCGTGATCGCTCCGGTCGCAGCGTCGCAGAGCGCGGCGAGCCGGGTGTCGCCCGGCATCCACCCTGTGGCAGAAGCGATTTTCACGTGGGCCACCATGCCGGCGCCAGGGTTGCCGGGATCGCGGGCGACAAGCTCCAGCCCCCAGCTCGTCCCACGCGCACCGGGCACCAGAACCTTGTCGGCGCCCGGCAGGGTCGCGGGCGAGGTAGTCGTGTCATAGAGCCACGTGCGCCAGGAGGAATTCAGGATGGGCGTGTAAGGCACCGGCCCCTCCTCGATCACGACGTTGCCGCTGGGTGCGAGGGTGAGCGTACCATCAGCCTCCAGCAGCGCGCCGCTGTGGCCTTGCGCGCGGGTGACGGCGACAACCTGCCCTCCGGGGTGCAGCACCGCGGTTCCGCCCGCCGTGGCTGCCACGACGGTCGGGATCGGCATGCCCGCGGCGTCGAGCTGCGCGCCGGGCAGGACGGCAGCGTGCACGCAGTTGATGCCGGTTGCCGGCAGGGCGGCAGAGGCAGTGATGCCGCCTTCAGCGAGCACGGTGTTTCGCTGCGCGAAGGTGCCGAGCCGACGGCGGCGCCCGCTGTTGTCGTACCGCTCGCACCAATCGCCGGTCAGGCTGACGATGTGCAGGCCCATGCCGGAGAGCTATGCTGGAATCTGGGTGATGACGGTCTGAGGAGGGCGGCGTATCGAGGTGGGTGACCA
>NZ_JAEPIV010000071.1:0-6901 GCF_016632405.1 Azospirillum aestuarii | reverse complement strand
GGCGCCACCCATCGACGCGCCTTCGGGCAGCCCTTCCAAAACGCTGATGAATGATCCGGGCTAACGGAATATGGGCTTGTTCGTGAGTCGTATAATTCCACTGAATTGCATACCTTAGGCGTCGGTAGCAATAAAGTAGTTACTAGCTACGACATTCAGGCGCGTATCGCAAGAGATACGCTGGTCGTTGATGCGCCCTTTGCAAAGGAAATCAGGAAGTGGCAGATTCCTGTAGACATTTGTGAATGGAGAGTCTTGATAACAGAATATCCTCCAAATACCCTTGTCGAGCCACACGTCCATCCGGCCAACACCCCTGACCGGCCAGGCGGAAGCATGCGTACAGTCCTCAAGGGGTCAATTGAGTATGCGGGAAAGATTTTTGGCCCAGGAGATTGGTTTTTTATCCCAAATGGCGTTCCTTACTCATTTCGTTCGGATAAAAATAGAGAAACTATCGTGATGTACAAGTACGATTTCTTCGGAGTTGCGCAAGGTAACAGATTCTCCAGTCCAATAGAAATTGAGCGCTATCGAAATGGAATTGATTCAGTGGCATAGCAGGACATGCGTGCCCTACGAACGCCACCCCGCTTGAGCTTTTATACCAAGTCCCGCCGACCGTAACCGATCAAGGGGCCTGAATCGCCGGCATCCGCCGGTTGGCTCTGCGGGCACGATCCCGCGCGGCGGTCGCCGCTGATGCGAAGCCCTGAGGAGACCAATTCATCGGGGCTTCGCATTGACAGCTATCAATGGAGGTTGTGGAGATGATGTCCACAGCTTTCAAGTTCGATCATCACTCGTTCAATAACTTACCGGAAATTGAAGATTCTCACACCAAAATCGTGAAAGGAGGATTCCTTGATCATGCGTTGAACACTACGGGAACTTTGTTCATACGGCACGGGTTGTATGAAAATTGGGGGATCTCACTTCTTCACAAACACTGGGAAGTGTGCAACGGAGAAGTTCCTGTTCAGAGGGTTGTTGTTTCTGATAAAGGTGTGGAATATGTAACAAGGCCTGAAATGCTTTTTTCTGGAGATAAATTATCTCCTAACACAATAAAAGTTGAGAGTCCGAGAAGAACAATTCTTATTGAATACTCAGAAGATCCTGACGTAATTATGGCGAATAACATTTTGGCAGGCAGCCCGGACTTTATCATTGAATTCTGCGTTCTTATTAGCGAGAACGGATTTAATGACATTTTTGCCCTGTCTACCATCAAGCCACAAAGCCTTGGAAAGGAGTTTGTGGAGATGAATTATATTGGACGAATTTCAATTGTAATGGAGCGCAACGCCAAAGATCTTAATCGTAACTCGCTCATTGAAACAACGTGGCGCTTTAAACCAAAGGAAGCGACGCTGGGATGTGAGAGACTCTGCCAACGACGGTGTGTTGATTCTGGTAATGGCCACCGTTTTCAAGATCATCTTGCAATGCATCGTCCGACTTGACATGGCTGGAGCATTTTCCTGTCGGTCGGAATCGAAGGGGATTTCCCTGATAGGTGTAATCTAATTCAAGATGTGGGCTGATGAAGGAGGCCAGCCCGGATGACAGCACCTTTTTCCCTGGACCTGCGTGAGTGGCGGATCGCGGCTGTGGAGGGCGGGCGATCTTGCCGCTCGGCGGCGAAACGGTTCGGTGTGGTGCCCTCGACGGCGATCAAGTGGGTCGCTCTGTGACGCCGGGACGGCCAGGTGCAGCCCAAGCCGATGGGCGGCGACCGGCACTCGCAGCGCATGGAGACACATGCCCCGGAGATTCTGGAGCTGATCGAGGCCACCCCCGACCTCACGCTGGCGGAGATCGCGGCTCATATGGCGAGCCGGCACGGGCTGCGGGTTGCAGTGAGCACGGTCTGGCGCCTGCTGGAGCGGCACGCCTGACGGTCAAAAAACCGCGCACGCCGCCGAGCAGCAGCGCCCGGACGTGCTGCGTTGCCGGCGCGTGTTGTTCGACCGCCACCCCGATCTCCATCCTGAGCGCCTGGTGTTCATCGACGAAACCGGCGCCTCCACCAAGATGGCGCGGCTGTGAGAGCAATCCCCCATCATGAGCACATTGATAAATCGGGAGAGAGAACATTGGCAACGCTACTGTAAAAAGCTGCGTTTGCTCTAACATCCCGATGAATTGTACGCTCCGCTCACCCTTCTTGCCCTGGGCCGCCACCCTCCTTCGGCTTCAGGAACTCCAGGTCCATCGCGTGGATCAGGTCCCAGAAGTCGTCCAGATCATCGGGATCATCGATCCCGCACTGTTCCCGCCCGTACTGCGCGACGGCCGTCCACGGGATCTGTCCCGGCGCCATGCCGACGCCCCGGCAGGTGGTGAGCCGCCAGAAGGCGGCCCACACTCAATCGAGGGAATGATCGTTCTCCGGTTCTCCGTCCAAGGCGTTCGGGTCGAGACCGGAGGCGACCAGCCCCTCAAGGAAGTCCCGCTTGGGCTCCCAATCGAGGGTCCACCTCAGGCGGTCACGGAGTTTCCCGACTGGTCCTCCACGACCTTCTTGCGGAAGTTGCCCATTTCGGCCGCTTCCTTGTAGAAGTCGTTGAAGCTGTCCGGCTGGAGCGTGAACAGGGCGACGGCGTTCTCGACGCAGAACGGCGCTTCGGCGTTGGGGTCGATTCCTTCGGGAACGGTCTCGTAGATGTCGGCCATGACGACACCCTCCCACCTCGGGAGGAGCAGCTTTTCCGCGGCGGCCTGGATCAGCAGCTTCTGGAAGATGTCCTGCTGCTGCTGGGCCAGCGCTTCGTCGTTGGCGCCGACCTTGGAGTTCAGGAGGCGCTCATGCGGCTTGCGGAGGACCGTCATGCGGGCCTGGAAGGCGGTGTTGGAACCGCCGGCACGCTTGGGCCAGAAGGTCCAGTTGCCGATCTCGATGCGGATACCGGTGGAGGACTCCAGGTCGCGGTCGGTGCGGTAGAATTCACGGTTGGTCAGAACGGTCATGATCTCAGCTTTCCAATGTCGGTTGGATGTAAGGGGTAGGGCGGTGCCGACACACCGCCCCGTGACGCCCGCGATGAGCGAGCGCCGTCACCCTACCGGCCAGGGGCAGGCAGGTTTCCCGGCTGTCGGGCCAGGTTCTCGGTGTTCTGTTCGTGGGGCCGCTTAGCTCCGGCGGCGGGTGCGCGCGCTGCTGGGGGGCGTGGTCTCGGCAGTCGATTCCGCTTCCGTGACCGGCTCCGGCTGCTCGCCCAGTTCCTCGACGGGCACCGGCTCAACGGTCGCCGGTTCGGTGGTCACCTCCAGCTCCAGCTTGGTCCACATCTCCGGGTGGGAGATGGACAGCACCTCGGCCTCGCCCTCGAAGGCATCGACCTTCTGGAAGCCGTCCGGAAGTCCGGTGACGACGACGCTCTCGACGTCACCACCCTCGGTGCGCCGGAAATCGGACCGATCCGGGTCGGTCCAGATGAGGCGGAAACCGGTGTCCTCGACGCCGTTGATGGTGATGGTCCAGGTGTGGCCCTCAGCCCGCTTGATGTGCGCGTTCTGCATTGGATCGCCTCCCTTACGCCGCGAGCCGGTCGAGCTGGAAGGTCTTGCCGGTCACCGGGTCCGGGTTGCCCTCGACCTCGAACTTCGCGACAACCGGCTGGTTGCGGCCGCCGGCGACGATCTCGGGGTTGTTCAGGAAGCTGTTCAGGACGGTCAGGACATAAGCCTGGCCAGCGGCGTCCACCTGAGGGAAGGAGAGCGGCCCCGTCGCCTCGTTCCGATACCGGTCGTAGAGGTCGAAGGTCTTGAAATAGATTTCCGTGGTGCCGGTGGCGGAGAAGTCGCCGCGGATCATCCCCTCGGCGCCGGTCGCACCCATGCCGTAGTAGGCGGCGGCGCCTTCCTTCTGGAAGTTCAGGTTGAGCGCCCGCACCGTCGCGGCGACGACGGCGCCGTCCAGCAGCAGCCCCTGGAAGCCGGCGACATTGTCGATGACCTGCCCGGTGGGCGCCGGCATGACACCCCCCGTCGAGCTGTCGCCAACGGCCTTGACTTCCTGCTTGCTGAGAGCGTTGAAGCTGCCCGAGGTGAACTGGCCCTGCTGCGCGTTGATGCTGCCGCCGGTGAGAAAGGTGCCCGGATATGTCAGGTAGCCAGCGCTGCCGAGCTTCTTCTGCACGAACAGCGTCTGGACGTCGGCGCTGTTGCGGATCATGGAGCCCTTGATGGTCACGGCCGCGGCGGCGGGGGTCTCATCCACCAGCGTCTTTCCGACGACGAGCAGGGTCTGGTTGTCGGGCTTCGACCAGACCTGGACGTAGAACGAGGGCCCGTTCCCGGCGGGGCCCGCCGGGCCGCAGCCCTTCACCTTGATCCACTGCCGGACCTGCACGTTCTGGAACTTGTTGGCGGTGGTGCTGGTCATCTTGTTGCCGCTGGCGACGAAGGAAATATCGCCGCTGGCCCCGGTGATGTTGAGCTGGGCGCTCCACGACGAATTCAGCAGCGAGCACCAGAGGTCGTCATGCGTGCCGAACGACATGGCGAAGTTCAGCGAGCCGTCCGCCGATTCCTGCGTCGTCACCGCGGCGGAGACCTGCGCGGCGTCGTTGATCTCCTCCGGCCGGCGGCGCTCCTTCTTGCCCTTGAAGCCTTCGCCGGTAAAGCGGACGGCCTGGAAGGTCGTTGCCGGGGCCTCGCCCCAGACGGTTTCGAGGCCGTAGGACAGCTCGACATTGCTGGTCTCGACGGCACCCTGGTAACCACTGGTTCCCATTGGTTCACCTCTTAGCGGATGTGGAAAAGCGAAGGGCCGCCCGGATGAGCGGCCCTGGTTCGGGGGCTGCGAAGTGCTGTGTGGTGTGGCAGGCGTCAGTAGATGGTCTGGCGCAGGAAGGTGACGGTCACCGATCCCTGGTACCAACCGCGACCGTCCGGCCCGACGTCTGTGTAGACCATGCTGCGGAGGGCGAGCGGGCCGGGCTCCTGGAAGAAAGTGGCGAAGTCGGTCAGCACCTCGTCACCGTAGAGGGATGCCAGCGGCGCGCCGTCGGCTTCCGGGACGAAGACATCGATAAGGGCGAGGCCGGTGCTGCCGACGTTCACCACCCCCAACTCCAGCGGCTGCCCGCCGGCCGCTTTCCTGGAGAGGCGGATGTAGGGCTTCACGGCGCCGGTCACCGGGTCCTTGCAAGCCGTGTCGATGTCCAGCTTCTCGCCCCAGGGCTTGGCGATGGGAATGAGGGGATGGCGTTGCGCCCAGCCGCCTTCCAGGATGCCAAACAGCGTCTCCAGTTCGGCAGCGCTGCCATAAGGGGTCGCCATGCTCAGCGCCTCCCGGTGCCGTTCTCGCGCGCCGCCTGGGCGACGATCTGGTCAAGCTGGGACTGCACGTCGGCCATGGTGACGCGAACCATGCCCTCAGGAGCCTGCGCCGAATGCCCGTATTCGAGGCGCTTGATGTAGGCGGCACCGTTTGCGATCAGGATGGTGCCGTGGCCGACGACGGTGTAGCCGGCGAGCGCCGCGACATCGGCGGCGGTGTGGTCGCCGATGGGGCGCACCGCGACCTGATCGCCACGGACGAGGATCTGCCATTGGCTGCGGGCGTGACCGGTGTCGATCGGGGTCCTGCCGATGACGCCGTTGTAGATGGCCAGCGCCAGCCGCTTGGTGAGATCCTCCACCGTTGCGTCGAGTTGGTCGGCGAAGGCGCGCAGGTTCCGTGAGAACTCGAAGAAACCGCCTCGGCTGCCGGGCGCGGCTTTAAAAGGCATCGGTGCCTCCTGAAACGGGAAGGGCGCCACCAGCAGCCATGTGCCGGGGCGCCCTGTCCTGGTCGATGATGGGGGGTGAGGGTCAGTCCTCCAGCAGCCCCTTGGCCTGTTTGAAGGACACCTTCGTCATCGCGCGGAACGTCATGGTCTCACCGGTGCGGGGGTTCCGCCCCGGACGCTCCCCGGTGTGCTTCACGGTGAAGCCGCCGAAGCCGTGAAGCTGCACGGCGTTGCCGTTCTTCAGTTCAGCACCGATGGCACCCAGCACCATCTCCAGGGCCTCCCCGGCGGCTTTCTTGGTGACACCGTTCTTCTCGGCGATGGTGTCGATGATTTCTTTCTTGTTGCGCGTGGTCATGATCGCTGCCCCCTTCAGTTCCTCTTGCCGAGGCCGATGCTCTTCGCGAATTCCGACCGCTTGGCGGCATAGTTCGGGGCCGTCATCGGGTAGTCCGCGGGCAGACCCCACTTGGCCCGGTATTCCTCCGGAGTCATGCCGAAGGCTGAACGCAGATAGCGCTTCAGCATCTTCAGCTTCTTGCCGTCTTCCAGGCAGACGATGTAGTCCGGCGTCACCGACTTCTTCACCGGAACAGCCGGGACCAGTTCGACCGGTTCCGGAGCCTTGCAGCCGGCGGTGGCGAGGGCGCCATAGGTGATCGACACCAGATTGGGGATCTTGTCCGGAGCGACGTTGTGATTGCCGACATAGGCGGCGACGACTTGGGCGGTAAGCGCCTGAAGGCCGGCGTTGTCGGACGCGGCGGCAGTGTTCACTTGATGGGCCTCATGGATGTTTGGTGGTTGCTGTGCATCCACCGTAAGTCCGATGAGTTCTGACGAACAATACGGTTTCTTCTGCCTGAGGAATGCGAATTCCATTTTTGTGTTAGAGAATTCGCAACTCCGATATTTTCGGATTCAGCAGTGCCGCTTTATGGCACGCGATCACCCCAGGATCGGTGTGGCGTCGGTCGGGGCGACGGCCCGCAGGCGCGGCCTCAACGCCCGCCCGTAGACGCGACGATAGAGGTCCGCCACGGTGGGGTGTTGGCCGGGCCGGAACGGGCGCCGGTGCAGGGGTTTGAGTAGCAGTGGACACTGTTGGCGAATTCCGGGGGCTACGCGACGGATCGTTGGAGAGCGGCGAACCGGGAGAT
>NZ_JAEPIV010000070.1:0-6981 GCF_016632405.1 Azospirillum aestuarii | reverse complement strand
CCCGGCAGCGATCAGCAAGGCGCGGAAGCGGATCATCTCCGCCAGCGTGTGCTGGATGCGCTCGGGCGCGCGCGGGTCCTCTATGCAGTGCGCCAGGCGCTCGCAGATCCCAAGCCGCCGATCGATCTCGGCCAACAGCAGAACGCCGGCGTCGGAGGTGAGACGGCCGCCATCGAAGGCCGCGTGAACCGGCTTGCCGGCAACCGGTGACAAGTCGGGCAGAACCCCGGTACTCTCGGCCATGGCGGGCGTGAACTCCGTTGATCCGTGGTGAGACTGCTTCAGCACCAGAATCATACACGAACTCAGCGGCTTAACCTCGCGCCCGCCACCCCCAGCTTCAGCTTCGGTGAATTATCCGGGTTAGCCGCTCTTACGCCAGCCCCAACGCAAAGTGGTCAGGACAGCGTGAAGGCGAGATAGCTGTTGTCGCCCACTTGACCCGCCGTGACGATGAGCGCGCCCGAACTCTTGCCCGCAATTGTCATACTCATATCGATGCCGCCCTTGCCGTCCAGGTCGATGTGCGCGGTGGCCCCCTTGGCGCCTTCGGCGCCGGACATCTCCGCCCAAGTGATCTTAGAAGTGCCCTCCCTCCAACCCCAGGCGGTGATCCACTCGCCCTTCTCCAAATCCGTCACCGTGGACCAAGTGACACCGCCGCCGCGGCCATCGACGAAGAAGGTGTCATTGTCGGGGCCGCCGGTCAGGAAGTTGGAGCCGAGGCCGCCATCAAGGACGTCATCACCACGGCCACCATCGATAGCATCGTCGCCCCCTCGGCTGTTCAAGAAGTCGGCAAAGTCGCTCCCTACCATGGCCTCCCAACCTTCTCCTCCAATGTACATATTTTTTAGCCATGCGACCGGGCCTGAATAGTTGTCCATTAGAATAGCACCACTATCATCCCCACTTGTAATAAGCAACCTTCGATCAAAGGCGACAGACTCGTAGTTATGAACAATAATGTTTGTCTTTTGATAAGCTGGTTCAGGATCAGCTACTTTCTTTGCATTGGAGTTCAACCTTAAAATTTGAGGGTTCCACAGTTCATATCCATTTGGTGCAGAGAAAATTGAATCTATCTGGAGCTTTCCATCCTTACCTCTATTGTCAAAAATCTTGACATCTCCGTCGCAGACGGATACGACAATCGCCGTATGCAAGTATTCTTTACCACTGCCATACCGATGGTAGTAATTGATAATATCACCAGGAATCAGAACTTCTAAGAACTCTTTTGCTGTGAAATTTGAGGTGTATACCTTTCCCTTAAAAGCATCCTTTTTCTCTTCATAATAGCTATCATTTGCCAGATCTGTGAAGTTATTTATTTTTGCTTCTAGATTTTCATTATAATTACCCTGCCCACCGCCCCAATAATATCCGGACTCTCTTATAAGATCCTTTACAGCACTCACACATTGATCATTTGCATATCCTTTTCTGCCTTCGTCTGATCCATTTTTTTCTACAAACTTAATAGCATTTTTAATAATCGATTCCTGAGCATCACTCAACTGCGAGCAATTACCCTCTATCGTCTTTATAGGATTACTAGGCTCCTGAACACTAGATTCCTTAACATACGTCCTGATTGGCGTTCCAGGCGCCTTATCGTACGCAGTAATATCTCCGTCATATGCATTTACAGTAAACACATCTTCGAAATTTGCATCAGCTCCTAAGAATGTAACTCGAGCAAGTAAATCATATATATTATTACCATACTTGTTATAAGCGGAATTACTATTGTTAATTGTTGTCAGAGTTAATGTTTGTCCGGCAGGAATATTTTTTCCATCAAACTGCAACCTTGCTCCATAATCAGTGTTATCTCGTATATAAACCTCTTTAATAACGCCGTCTGGATCAAAAACACTAAAAAAGTCACTGAAATTATAAAGCTTACCCGCTTCAAAAGCATTACCAATAAAGTCGACAACAGGCCTAGAATTAATAGCTGTTGTAGATGATGTTTCTATAACATAGACGTTTCCGCCAATATATGCGTGATCCTTTCCATCTGTCGCATTTACAAAGAAGCTGTCCTTTGTCGCAAACAATGCTGACTCCACATAAACTCTACTCAATGCATCGTTAATATTGCTGCTATAAACAACAATTGAAGAGTTTGACTTACCGTCGACACTAGTAATCAACAAGTTGTTGTTATAAACATACCCAATTCCGCTGACATATATTTGTGATCCTCCAAAAGTATTATCCTTTATGGCAACTGCCATAATTTTATCGCCATCTGGGTCAGAGAATGAAAATAAATCAGACAACGGGACCATAACCCCTTGCCTAAGAACAGTATTTTTAAAAATAATCTGCGGCAATTTATTCGTGGTCATTTTCGGTCCTCCGCTAGCATTAAATTTAAAGTTTACGCTTATGAACGACTATAACAATAGATCGAGCCTTGTTGAAAGCGCTTTCTTTGAAATATTATTCCTATATCTAGAGTTATCCATGGAAGATTCGTTCCGTTGGAGATGCAGAGGAACAGCTCGTAATGACGGCCCAAGCGGAAATCATACAAAAGTGTGGAATACCCTAAGCACGGTAGACATGAAGTCATTGAACAGACCCCTTTTAATTTCCCCGGCCGTCCATGCCACCCAGCGCCCCTCTGCCACCGCACGAAGATGGAGTCGCAGTCCCTGAGCGGAGCGGGCCGTTGCGAAGGAGAACAGATCATCGGGCATGCGCCACCTCCACCGCCAGCCTGTCGATGTTGCAGCGATGGACGGCGAAGGTCAGCGCCACGATCTCCGGATTGTCCGCCCACCGCTCCCCCGGCTTGTCGTGCAGGCTGTTCCAGAGGCAGTAGAAGGCGCCGCGAGCGTCGCTGCCGGCGAGGACCGGGTTCCGGTCGAACCACCAACCATTCGCGCATTCTGCGGCACCTTCCGCCCGTGCATCACATTCGCTGATGTCCTGGAGCCGCTGGAACCGGGAGTCCTCCACCACCAGCGTGATCCGGCTGGCCCAGCGCGGCATGTGCATCGCCGGCTTCCAGGTGAAGCCCGTCCCGCCTCCCCAGTAGGCCATGTTGTCGTTGCCGGGCTTCTCAAAGGTCGCGCGGTCTGCCCGATCTTGTCGAAGACACGCTTGACCCGGCCCGTGCCGGTCTTGCCGTCCTCGCGCCACCGGCCGAACAGCCAGTGGTTTTCGCGCACCCATAACCGGTCGCCCGGCTGGGCCTTGGCGAGCGGGCTGGACGCCAGCCGGCGGGTCTGCGTCTTCAGGTCTGCGAGCTGCGCCCGCACCATGGCCTCGCTGAAGATGATCGGAATGTCCTTCGGCTGGCGCGGCGTCACGGAATCAAGCGGCATGGGGTTCCCCCTGGTTGGTGGCAGCCGACGCCGCGGCGCGTGCTTCGCGCAGCCACCGGACGAGGTTGCGGGTGTGGATCAGAAGCATCAGGACCTCGACGTGGATCATCCCCCACATGCCGTCGTGGATGACGAGCGTGGTCCACAGCAGCGTCGAGACCAGCCCAATCACCGGGCCGGCCAGCACCTTGCTCCCCATCAGCCAGTGGGTGAGCATGGAGAAGGTGCTGGCGAGGAACTGAAGGACGTAGGAGACGGTGAGCGTCACAATGAAGACGTGCCCGGCGATGATGATCTCGATCATGGGGCCACCCCCGGCGGCAGCGTCTTCATGCTGAAGCCCGGCAGATTGTCGAAGCGGAAGGCGGAGCCCTGGACCGAACGCAGCATGACCTCGGACGAGATCCAGCGCCGCCCCAGTTCCTGCGCGACCGAGCCGGTGACGTTGCTCCCGGCCATGGGGTCGTAGACGGTCTCGCCCGGCGCCGTGCAGGTCAGGATGATCGAGCGAGGGACCTCCGCCGGGAACTGGGCGCTGTGCCGCGGCAGGCCGGCGGCCCGGCAGCGGCGGCTGTAGGCGTCCATGCCTGGCGCACCCGCGGCGACGATCAGGTTTCCAGGCAGCGCGCCGGCCCCCTTCGGTTCGAACGCCTCTTCCCGGATATCGTAATCGGAGGGGCGTTTCAGCGTCCTGCCCTTCTGCTTCCGCTCCCACCAACGGTGGGTGTCCGGGCTGAATGGCACCGGTGGAAGCCGCGTGATGTCCCAGGACGGATTCGCCGCCTTGGACAGCAGGACGACATGCTCGACCTGCCGCTTCGGCCGGACCTTCGCCTTGGATGTCCACTGGATGTTACCGATCCTGGTCGGGCTGAACCACGGCATCCGCCCGGCCAGATGGAGACCACATTCATCGATGGCGCTCAGCACGTAGCGCTCGACGTAGGGCGACAGCGCCGGGGAGCCCGGCACATGGACGTCGCCCAGGTTCAGGGCCAGCGTCCCGCTGTCGGTCAGCAGGTCGCGCCACAGCGCCGTCAGGCGCCGCATCCAGTCCAACCACTGCGGGACATCCATGCGACCGTAATCGCGCGTTACCACCGGATACGGCGGGCTGGTCAGGATCAGATCCACCGATTCCGGCTCGATCACGGATGCCGCATCCTCGGCATGCGCCCACAGCGCGACACCGAGGTCCGTCGAGTAGATCAGCAGCGTGACGCCGCGCCGGGCACGCAGCAGCTTCGCGTGGCCGGGATCGGCAAGCTCCCAGACGCCGCGGGTGCCGTCGGCGATCAGCCCTTCCATCACGGCGGTCTGCCGGGCCCAGCGAACCTGCTGGTCGAACACCCTGTAGCTTTGACCATCGCTACAGGTCCGGCGCTCCTGGCGGAGACCATCCGGAACACCGAGGCGCGTGGCGAGCTGCTGGTAGAGGTCGCGGGGTCGCGCCTTGCCGCCGGCTTCCTCCAGCGCTTCCAGAAGCGGGAGTTGCAGCATGCCCTGGAGCGATGCCTTGCTGGTCTGCTTCCGGGCCTCGGCTTCGGTGGACTCTCCCCTGTGGACCCGGCGGGCGCGGGCCTTCAGCGCGGCGGCACTCGGGGTGGGGGCCTTCAGATCCTCGCTCATCGTCCCCTCCTCCCGCTGCCGGCTGTCGCCCCGTATTCCCGATCCGCGATCCGGTTCACGAATTCCCGTTCCAGATCGTCCTTCAGCATGTCGGGAAAAATGACGATGACGCCGGTCTCCGTCCGGCCGCGTTTGGCAGCCTCACGGGCGCCGACGCGGGTGGTGTGCAGCCTGCCCAGCGGGCACGATGGGGGCTTCGGCGCGCCTCTGGTCATGCGGCCTCCACAGCGCCGAGGATTTCGTCCACCAGGGCCTTCGGCGCCGTGGAGCCGGGCTTCCCGGGCTGAGGCCCCCATCGGTCGTCCCAGGTGCGGGAGTCCCGATAGCGGGTGAGCCGCTGGCGCCAACGGGCGACATCTGCGTCCGCCGCAACCGCAGGGCCAACGGGGGCGCCCTGCCGGGGCCGGGAATCAGGCGGTGGACCAGCGTGCGCCTTGCGGAACTTCGCGATCTCGGTGTCCAGGCTGAGGTTGAACGCGCTCAGACTGTTCGGCGGCGGCTTTCCGAATTGGCGCGCGTCCTCCGCGGCGCCGATCATGCCACGCTCGATCGTTTCCAGGAGGAGCGCGACGGGCGCGCCCTTGGCCACGTACTGGACGGCCTGGGTTTCGAGGGTCATCCGGTTGGCGGGAAGACGGCTGTCACCAGGGAAATGTTTCTCCCGGCTCGCCAGAAATCCATCCACCACCGCCACCACCTCTGGCGAGACGGTCCTTGCGGGTTTGGCGGCGGGGGTAGGGGGTGGTTGTTTTCCGTTTAAGTTTCCATTTCTATTTGTCTCCGTTGCGGACCCCTGACGGAGTCCGTTTCCCTCCGAAACGGAAGCAGGTGGATTCCGTTGGTCATCCGTTCCGGATTCCGCATGGAGTCCGTTTCCCGACCGTTCCTGATCCGTGACGGTATCCGTCCCGGCACCGTTTCGGTTCAAGGTTGGATCGGTTGCGGCGTCCGTCTGCCTTCCGTTCGCCTCCGCAGTTTTCGCTTCGCGCTTGGTGCGCCTAGCTTCGGCCGCGGCTTCCGTCGCCGGCTTCGTCTGCGTTTTGGTTTTGCGGGACTTCTCCCACACCTCGATCACCACCTCGGCGACAACGGGGTGGTACCAGCGTCCATCATTGCAGAGAACCCGGCCCGTGCCGGACATGATGTCGGCCTTGATAGCCTCCCATTCATCCGGGGGGCACATCGCGGCGTCAGCAAGAAGATCATCATCATCCGGCAGGCTGCCGGCTTGCTCATGGCTCGTGAACGCCTCGGTCCACATATTCATGAGGTAGAAGCCGTGCGCCGGCCGACGCTTGCAGCGCACCCAGGTCCGCGACTTGCGGAGCCGGGTGACGTAGAGCGGCATGTAGTGGCAATGCAGACAGGCGGGCAGCGCGGTTCCGTGACAGGCGGTCCTGCGTTCGTCCATAACCCTTCCCCGTCATGAGCCGGCCTTGGGGTCTGGCACCGGCTGGAGAGGGAGATGGCGTGCCGCGACATCGTTTGTTGCCCGACACGGAGTTACGGCGGCTTCTTGGTATTCCCGCGGATCGGGATGCTTTGGCGCGTCGCTTCACGCTCACCCCGTCGGTTCAGGATCTCGTTCTGACACGGCGGGGCGCGGCCAACCGGCTGGGCTTTGCCGTGCAACTGGCGCTGCTTCGGCATTCCGGCCGCGCGCTTGCCCAGATCGAGGAACCGCTCGACGCTCTGGTCGCCTGGATCGCCACCCAGATCCATGTGCCGGCGCACCTGTTCACCGATTATGCGCGCCGACCCCAGACGATGACCGATCATGCCCGGCAACTCGCCGCCATGCTCGGGTTGCGGCCATCGACCAATCTCGATCTTCCCTTCATGATCGAAGCGGCCGCCCAGGCCGCCTGGACCACGAACAGGCCGGAACCGATCGTCACAGCCATCGTCTCCGCCCTCCGCTCCCAAAACTTCATCCTGCCGGCATGAGCTATGCTGGAATCTGGGTGATGACGGTCTGAGGAGGGCGGCGTATCGAGGTGGGTGACCA